>JBGOTP010000258.1:0-7757 GCA_041476545.1 Vicinamibacteria bacterium
GTAAACGCCGTCGACTCCTCCGCCGCGGTGATGGTTCCGGGATGATCACCGTGCGTGAGCACGTTCAGCCGCTGAAGAAAGCTGATGGCGTCCAGGTTTTCGCGGCCACCGTGCCGGTTCGGGATCCACTCCCCTTCTCGACGCGAGTAGTCGAGATACAACATCGACGCCACGGCATCCACGCGCAGACCGTCGATGTGATACTCCTCCAGCCAGAACAGGGCGTTCGACAACAGGAAGTTCCGAACCTCGTTCCGCCCGTAGTTGAAGATCAGCGTGCCCCAGTCCTGATGTTCGCCCTGCCGCGGATCCTCGTGCTCGTAGAGCGCGGTGCCGTCGAAGCGCGCCAGACCGTGCGCGTCTTTGGGAAAGTGTCCGGGCACCCAGTCGAGGATGAGGCCAAGGCCTGCCTGATGGCACGTGTCGACGAAATATTTGAAGTCTTCGGGAGGACCGAAACGGCTGGTGGGCGCAAAGAACCCGAGCACCTGATAGCCCCACGACCCGGAAAACGGATGTTCCATCACCGGGAGCAACTCGATATGCGTGAAGCCGAGGTCTTTCACGTACGGCACGAGTCGCTCGGCCAGCTCGCGATAGGTCAGAAAACGCTGGCCGTCTTCCGGCACGCGTGCCCACGAGCCCAGATGGACTTCGTAGATCGACATCGGCCGGTCGAGCCACGCGTTCGCGTGGCGGCGCGCGGCGATCCACTCCTCGTCTGCCCACGCGTAGCCGGAGATGTCGCGCACAATCGACGCGGTCTGCGGCGGCGGCTCGAATGCGAAGCCGAACGGATCGGTCTTCTTCAGCAGGTCTCCCGTCTTCGCGCGAATCTCGAACTTGTATTTCTCCCCGTCCGGCAGATCGGGCAGGAACAGTTCCCACACGCCGGCCGGCGCAAGCAGGCGCATGGGGTGTACTCGGCCGTCCCAGGCGTTGAAATCGCCCACGACGCTCACGCGGTCGGCGTTGGGCGCCCACACGGCGAAGTGCACGCCGGTTGTCGTGCCCACGCGGATGCGATGCGCGCCGAGTTTCTCGAACGCGCGGTGGTGCGTGCCTTCGCCGAGCAGATGCAGGTCGAACTCGGTGAGGACGCGCCCGTAACGGTACGGATCGTCGATGTCGATCTGGTGATCGTGCGGGAACGTGACGCGAAGGCGATAGTCGGGCACCGCGGATCCCGGCACGTCCACTTCCCACAGACCCGCGGACCGGCGCGTCATCTCCAGCCGATCGCCCGTCGTCGTCAACAGCAGCTGGACGGCGCGGGCGGCCGGCTGGAACGTGCGAACCACGAAGCCCGCACCACTCGCAGCGGGATGCGGGCCAAGAACCGCAAACGGATCGCGGTGCCGGCCCGAGACCAGTGCGGCCAGATCCTGTTCAGTTGACGCAGCAGGACCCATGCTGACTGGTTAAGGGATTCGCTCGATCTTGACGGACTGGATGACGACAGGCACAAGAGGTCTGTCGTTCGCGCCGGTCTTCACGCTGCCGATCTTCTTCACGATATCCATCCCGTCCACGACCTCGCCAAAGATGGTGTGGAGATCGTTCAGCCACGGTGTGGCAGCCAGCGTCACGAAGAACTGTCCGCCGTTGGTGTTCGGTCCGCGATTCGCCATGGACAGTATGCCCGCCTTGTTGTGGCGAAGCTTCGGACTGAACTCATCGGCAAAGGTGTAGCCCGGACCGCCGGTGCCGTTCCCGAGCGGATCGCCACCCTGGATCATGAAGCCATCCGGCCGATCGCTCGACGGGCCCATGACCCTGTGAAAGATGAGCCCGTTGTAGTACGGCTTCTTCACCTTCCCGGCCTTCGGGTCGGTCCATTCTTTGGTCCCTTCAGCGAGGCCGATGAAGTTCGCCACGGTCTTCGGCGCGTCCTTGTCGAACAACTGCGCGGTAAAAGTGCCCTGACTGGTCGTGAAGTGCGCATAAACGCCCGATTTCAACTTGCTCTGAGCGCGTACCGCCGACACTGCGCAGGCCACCGCGAGGGCCATGCCCGCGAATGCCATCGCTTGCTTCCGACTGATCATCGTGTTCTCCTTCAGTAAGTAATAGAGGATCGGCTTCCTCAGCATACCGCCAGGCCCGTTCGCCGGTCACGACCTTCCACCGGACGAGGTCGAGCGCGCCGCTCGGATGAACTAGCGATATGATTTCCGACGGAGAGCATATCAATGTTGCAGGCGCATTTCACCACGAGCGAAGGGAACTTCACCATCCGGCTTCTCGAGAGCGAGGCGCCGAATACGGTGGCGAATTTCGTCGGGCTGGCCGAGGGCACCAAGGAGTGGACGGATCCGAAGAGCGGCAGGAAGGTGACACGCCCCTACTACGACGGGCTGATCTTTCACCGCGTCATCGCGGATTTCATGATCCAGGGTGGCGATCCGCTTGGCACCGGCACGGGCGGACCAGGCTACAAGTTCGCTGATGAGTTTCATCCCAAGGCGCGCCACGACAAGGTCGGCATTCTGTCGATGGCCAACTCGGGACCGAATACGAACGGCGGCCAGTTCTTCATTACGCTCGCCCCGACGGCCTGGCTCGACAACAAGCACAGCGTCTTCGGCGAGGTGGTGGAGGGGATGGACGTCGTGAAGAGAATCGGCGGGACAACCACGAGCAAGCCGGGAGACCGGCCCGCCAAGCCGATCACCATTCAGTCGGTGACGATACAGCGGGACTGACCCGTAGCTTTCCGCTCTCAGCTGCCGGCTCTCACTGTTTTCTGAAAGCTGAGAGCCGAAAGCTGAAAGCTTGAGACATGGCGGTAGGGATCAAGCGCCATGACGCCGGAGAAGGGCTTCGGCCTCGCGGTGGCCCTTGTCAATCGCCATCGCGAGCGGCGTGGTGCCGTCCGCCTGACCGAGCGCCACGTTCGCGCCCTGGGCAATCAACGCCTTCATCGACTCGACGTTGTTGTGGGCGGTCGCAAGGTGCAGCGGCCGCCAGCCGGCCGCGTCGGCCGCGTCGAGGTCGGCGCCATGTCCCAGCAGCAGCCCCGCCAGCATTTTTTGATTCGCGGCGAGCGCGGCGTGCAAGGGTGTATTGCCGTTCGCGTTGCGCGATCGGGCCGCGACGTCCGCGCCATGCGCGAGGAGCAGCTCTGCCACTTTCATGTGACCGAAGAACGCCGCGAGGTGCAGCGGCGTCCATCCGTCGGCGTTGTACTGATTGACCAGCGCGTCGTCTTTGTCCCCAGTCATTCCGGTCGTGCCGAGCAGGCGCTCCACGCGCTCGACTTCTCCCGCCGCGCACGCGTCACAGAGCGTCAAGCTGGCGCCTCGCGCCACGAGCAGGTCCGCGATCTCCTTGTGCCGATGGTACACGGCCGTGAGCACCGCGCTCTGCCCGGTGCCGGTCGTCGCGTCCACGAGCGAGGGATCAGCCACGACCAGCGCTTTCACGCGCGAGACATCGCCCGATTTGATGGCGTCAAAAAACGGATCAGCAGCCTGTTCGGCCAACGTGCCCTCAGTTCTTGACGGTGAAGGGCACCGACGCCATCACCTTGTCCCAACTAATGGCCATCGCGCCTGCGGCGCCGGACATGTCGACGAACTCCCAGGTGAGTTCCTCGACCGAATGCGGAAGGGCTTCGAGTTTCATCGGCGCTCGAACGACATCTTTGTCCGGCGTATAGGCATACGCGCCCCAGAGCGCGTCCTTGTTGCTCGGATTGTAGGTCGTCTGCGCCGGCCAGGTGGAGACGACGAGCGTCCAGTTGCTCTCTTTGAGATCGATGAACAGGCTGTACTCGCCCGGCGCCACCGTCTTGCCATTGATGACGAGCGGCACCTCGGTCTTGAGACGCGTGGACACGTTGGCGCCCGCCCTCCAGATTGGCGCGCCGACGAGCGCGTCCTTCCCGTAGTTGGCGCCGGAGCCCCACAGGTCGCGCCCCCGCTTCAGCGGGCGACCGTACGTAATCTCGATCCACTTGCCGCCTTCGTAATTTGCTCCGCCAAGAGCCGGCGCCCCTCGGCCGGCCGGCTTGACGTACTTGCCGAGCACCTGGGCGGCCGCCGTGCCAGCGGGGCTCAACGGACGGTTGTCTTGCGCCAGCAGGCCCGCGCTCAACGCGGCCCCGGCGACAACGACGGCGACCGTGGCGATCACTCTACGTCTCATGCTTTTTCTGTCCTTTCGCTGATATGGCAGGACCGGTCGCGCGCGTTCATGCACGCGCCCGATCTCAGGCCCTCAGCCAGTCACCCTGCCAGTCCCGCACCCGCATCTTGATCTCTTTTTGCGTGCTCAGCTTCCCCGCCAGCACGTCCCGCACGAGCTCGGGCAGCTCGGCGTCGCTCGCGAAACGCAGGGCGACGAGCTGCTTCGGCGTCAGATCGTCAATGCGCGGCTTCAGCTCGGCGGGGAGCAACCCCTGCAGGCGCGACCGCATCTCCAGGCGAATGACGCGGTCCTGCACCGTGTTGGCCTGACCACGAGAGAGCAGCGCCACCATCAGCAAAGCGACCGCGACAATCACGTTCCAGCCATCGCGAAGCGTCGGCGTCGCCAACAGTGGCCTGATGTGATCGACCACGTTCAAGAGCAGAACGGGCATCACGAAGAAATGAAACGGCGGCAGCCAGCGAAGGTGGTTCTTATACGTCTGAGCGGACCGAGCCATGAGATACCCCTTTCGGGGAGCAATTATGGTCCAGATCCCGCCGGGGCGGAGGATTGGGCGCCCCGAAGGGCGATCGGCCTCGAAAGAGCCACACAGCGAAAGGGCGACGTGCGCACCTTGACAAAGGACGGGACTGTCCGCACGATGGCACTATGCGTAACCGACTGCTGAACGTCGGAGGATCGTTGGCGTTCGCGATACTGGCCGCTGCCTGGGGGGCTTCGGGATCGATCGCGGCCCAGGCCCCTGGGACGGGACAGACGTCGAAGGCCGCTCAGGCTTCCAAGCTGGTTCAGTCGTCCAGACCTGCCCAAGCATCCAGATCCGCGACGAAGGTGTGGACCGCGCCGAGGACTTCCGACGGCCACCCGGATCTTCAGGGCGTATACGACGTCGCCACCATTACGCCCCTGGAGCGACCCGCCGCACTCGGCGACCGGCTGGTGCTGACCGACGAGGAAGTGGCGGCGGCTGAATTGTACGAGCAACAGCGCATTGACAAAGGCGCCGAGCCAAGCCGCGCGGATCGGGGAGCACCGCCCGTTGGGGGCGACACCTCACCAACCAAGTCGTACCTCGAAGGGCTTTTCAGATCCGGCGGTGGAGTCGTGGGCGGCTACAACAACTTCTGGATCGCCGCGGGCACGAAGAACGTCGTGGTCGACGGGCAGAAGCGGAGTTCGCTGGTCGTGGATCCGATAAGTGGGCGAGCGCCCCGCACCAAGCCAGAGGCGCAGAGGCGGAATGCGGCGTACCTTGCCACCAGGGTCAGCCCGGACGCGAACGAAGGGGCGGCCGCGGGCCCTCCCGGCGCCTACGACGGTCCGGAGTCCCGGCCGCTCGCGGAGCGGTGTCTCCTCGGATTCGGCTCGACGTCGGGACCGCCGACGCTGCCGAACTACTTCTACAACAACCTCAAACAGATCGTGCAGACACGCGACTCGGTGATGATTCTCAACGAGATGGTGCACGACGCTCGCGTCATCCGCATCGGCGGGCAGCACCTGCCGCAGACGATTCGCAAGTGGATGGGAGACTCGGTCGGGCACTGGGAAGGCGAGACGCTCGTCGTCGACACCACCAACTTCACCGAGAAGACACAGTTCCACGGATCGGGCCCCGACCTGCACGTCGTCGAGCGCTTCACCCGCACCGACCCGAAGACGTTGCTCTACCGGTTCACCGTCGAGGATCCATCGACGTGGGACAGACCGTGGAGCGGCGAATACCCCTGGAACGGAACCGGCGAGCAGCTCTACGAGTACGCCTGTCACGAGGGCAATTACTCGCTCGAAGGCGTGCTGAAGGGCGCTCGGCTCAACGAAGCGCAGGCCGCCGCGGCCAAGAAGCCGTAAGAGCGTGGCCTGAGATAGGCCCATGCCCATTTCCCGTGGGGCGCTGACTGCTGGACTTGTCGCCGCGGCGATAGCAACCGGGGCGCGAGCACTTGCGGGATCCATCCGGGCGCAGCAGAAGCCCCCGGATTCCACAAGCCGGCCCGCCACCCCGCAAGGGCCGCAGGGACCGCAGGAACCGCAGGAACCAACGTTCCGCGCCGGCGTCAATTTCATCAGCGTCGACGTAGTCGTCACAGATAAAAGCGGGAAACCCGTCAACGACCTCAAGTCTGAAGATTTCGAGGTGACGGAGTCCGGGAAGCCGCGGGCCATCGAAACGTTCAAGCTTGTCTCTCTCGACGGCGGACTGCTCGCCACGGGAGACGCGCCGCGCGACATCCGTTCCGGCGAAGACGAAGAGCGCGAGGCGGCTAGAAGCGACGTTCGGCTGTTTGCGATCTTCCTGGACGACTATCACGTCAAGCGCGCATCCAGTCTCACGATGCGCGAGCAGCTCGCGCGCTTCGTGGAAACACAGCTCGGTCCTTCCGACATGATCGGCGTCATGCATCCGCTCGACGCCATCGGCAGTGTGCGGATGACGCGAAGTCTTGACGCAGTCCACCGCGCGATTCTCGAGTTCGAAGGGCGGAAACACGACTACTCCCCGAAGAACGACGGCGAAGCGCAGTGCGTCTTTACTCTTCTCGCCAACAAGCAAGTCGATCCGATCGAGCAGATGCGCAACCGCGTGTCCTTCGCCGCCATCAAGTCCCTGATCATGCGCCTGGGCGCGCTGAAAGACGGGCGCAAGTCGCTCATCCTCGTGAGCGAGGGCTACAGCAACACCCTTCCTGCTGCAATGCGGACGTACGCGGGAGGACTCGGTCGCGGCCTTGCCGACCCGGCGAATGTTTCCGTTCCGGCAGGCTGCGGCGCAGCTCCTGTGAGCGACCAGCAGCTCCACATGGATCTGCAGGACATCTACAACCTGGCCAATCGCCACAATGTAGCGATCTACGCCGTCGACCCGCGCGGGCTTGCCGCCTCGGAGTACGGGATGGATCTTCCGGACGTGGACCGCACGACCGACCGACGGTACCTGACCGAGACGAGGGACACGCTAAGGGTGCTCGCCGAGAACAGCGAGGGGCGCGCCGTCGTCAATCGCAACGACCTGACGATGGCCATGAAGCAGATCGTCGTCGATGCGAGCGCCTACTACCTGCTTGGCTACAGCTCGAACATGGCAACGCCGGACGGAAAATTCCACGCGATTGCCGTCAAAGTGAAGCGACCGGGACTCGAGATTCGCCATCGCCCAGGCTACTGGGCCATCAAACCGGCCGAAGCGGCGCGACTGGCCGCACCCGCGTCGGCGTCGGCACCGAATCCGGTCGAGGCGGCGCTCTCCGCCAGCGCGGTCTCGAGGAACCGCGTGATCCGCACCTGGATTGGGATAGCGCGCGGGACGAACGGGGATATGCGGGTGACGTTCGTGTGGGAGCCGGCGCTGCAGCCCAGCGGAAATCGAGGACAGGAGGCCGGACCGGTCCGCGTCGCGCTGACGGCATCCGGAGCCGACGGCTCACCGTACTTCCGCGGGCGAGTGCCTGACGCGGGAAATGCCGCGATGGTCAGTTTCACCGCGCCGCCTGGAACGATCGTGCTGCGTCTGTCGATTGAGGGCGCACGGGGAGAGATTCTCGATTCCGAGGCGCGCGAGATCACCATTCCGGATCTGACGTCGCCACGGACGTCCCTGGGCA
>JBGOTP010000259.1:0-7751 GCA_041476545.1 Vicinamibacteria bacterium
AAACCCGCTGACGGCCGGGCTGTGCGGATCCCCTTCGCGATCGGCGAAGCGGTGGTGATTCACGTGATGTCCGGCCCACCAGAGCGGCCCCTTCTGCATCGCCGACGCCGCGATGAACGTCCAGACGAACCGCGCGGCGCGATTCATCTGAAACGCCCGATGGGCAAAGTAGCGATGATAGGCGAGCGTCAGTCCGACCGCGCGAATGAAGTGAGCCGTGGCCCACAGGGCCACGAAGCGCCAGTCGAACGGGACGACGAAAACGAGCAGCGCGGATACCTGGACCGTCCAGAAGATCGATGCCGCCAGAGTCTTGATAGTCAACGGTCAGATCTCTCTCAGGGCACGAGCAATGGGAATCCGCGCTGCCCCGATAGCGGGCAGGAGGCCACCGGCTGCGCCCATCAGCGCGGCAAACAGAAGTCCGGCCCCGAGGAGCGCCGGAGTGATGCGGAACTTGAATGCGACTTCACTGAAACTGGTCATGTTCGTGGTCCCCGTCGACAGACCATGAACAGGCAGCGCCAGCAGACACCCCACGACGCCGCCGACAAGCGCGAGCGTGACCGACTCCACGAGAAACGCCACGACGATCTTCACCCGTGAGAAGCCGAGCGCCCGCAGTGTCCCGATCTCCCGGGTACGGTACGCGACCGCGGCGTACATGGTGTTCATGGCCCCGAACACGGCGCCGACCGCCAGGATGATGGTCACGAAGGTGCCAAACACCCGGATGACGGTGGTCATGACACGCGACTGCTCCGCGTAGAAGTCTATTTCGCGCTGCGGCCGAAGATCCAGACGCGGATCGCCCGCGATGGTGGCTTCGAAGGATTCGAACGCTGAAGGGTCCGTGAGCTTGACCGTCACGGACTGGTAACTGTTGCGCTGAAACGCCGGAATCATCAGCTCGACATCGCCCCAGACCTCCGATTCAAACGCCGCGTCGTCGGCCGTGAAGATGCCGACGACCTTCCAGATCTGGCTGGCGAAACGGACGTCGCTGCCAAGGGTCACGCCCTGGAATCGGCCGACGGCGAGCCGCCCGACGTTGATCTCGCGGGTCCCGGGCGTCAGCGGTCGCCCCTCCACGAACTTGAGGGACTCCCGCACCTGAAAGGCGCGCGGCCCCACGCCGCGCACCGGCACGTTCGCCGGGTCGTTGTTGGATATGCGTGGCAGCGAAATGATCACGACGAGTTCCGGCGAGGCCAGCGGCTGACCGTCGGCGCCGCGCGCCACCTGCGGCAGGCTTTCGATGAGCTGTAACTGCGAGCGGGCGACGTTGCTGACGTTTTCGGCGGTCGCGCCTTTTCGCAGCACGATCGCGTTCTGCCGCGACCCGCTCGCGACGAGCGTCTTCTGAAAGCCCTGCGCGATCGCCAGCGTCATCACGAACACGGCGACGACCATGGCGATGCCCATCGCGGTCATCGCGGCGGTGCCCTTGCGGACGACCATGGAGCGCAGGTTGTAGTTACGGATCAGGCCCATGACCACATCATGTCAGATCATGCCACCCGCCGCAGCGCATCCACGATTCTGAGCCGCGAGGCCGTCGTCGCAGGCACCATGCCGGCCAGCACCCCGATCATCGCGCTCAAGGCGACGCCAATGACCGCGTTCCGCGCGCTGACCCCGAAGGGAGGGATGAAACCGCCGCTCACGGGAAAATTGCGAGCGTCAACGATCGCCCAGGCGACTCCCGCGCCGATCACGCCTCCCAATACCGACATGAGCAGTCCCTCACCCGCCACCAGCAGAAAGATCGTCCGGGCCTGGAAGCCCAACGTGCGCATCACGGCGATCTCGGTCGTGCGCTCGCGCACCGACATCGCCATCGTGTTGCCGGCCACAAACAGCGTTGTGAGCACGACCGCCAGCCCCACGCTGCCGAGCAGCAGATTCAGATTGCCGAACATGGACACGAACGAGCTCTGAAACTGTTTCTCGGTGTCGGTTTTCGTTTCGTACGGTGTGTTGGCGAACTTCTGATCGATGGCCGTCGACACCTGCGCCGCCTGGTCCGGGTTACTGATCTCCGAGACGAACCATCCCATCATGCCCTTCTCGAGCGAACGCTCATCCGCGTACTTCCAGTGGAAGAACATGGACTGATTGTCCACGGCCGCGCCGGTTGACCTGTAGATGCCGCGGATGGTGAACGTGAAGTCCTCGGTGCCATACACCGGGATGCCGACCTGCAGGACAATCCGGTCGGCGACGTGCCAGCCGAAGCGATCGGCGAGGCCGTCGCCAACGATGGCCCCCGTGCGATCCTCGAGGAACGCGCGCCGCGTGTCCGGCGGGAGCTCGACCTCGGGATACAGCCGCAGGTAGCTCTCGGCATCGACGGCAAACTGCCCGAAGAAGTTATTGGGATCCTTGTAGATGCCTCCGAACCAGTTCGCCCACGAGAGATCGCGAACGCCCGGGATGCTGCGAATCGTCTGGACGTGACTCGACGGCATCGAGAAGATGAGCGAGGTCGAACGAATCGTCACGATGCGCGTCGAGGAGCTGGCCTCGGCGGCGGCGTTGAAGCCGTCGAGAATGGCGCGAAGCGACGCGAACAGAAACACGGCGATGGCGACGCTCAACACCGTCAGCGCCGTACGCCGCTTGCTCCGCCGCGCGCTCTTCAGAATCAGTCCAACCAGTTTCATGACTTCTAACTTTGCACTTCCAACTTCTCACTTTCGACGAGCGTCCCCTTCTCCAGCAGCACCACGTGAGAGGCGCGCTCGGCGGCGTGCGGGTCGTGCGTCACCATCACGATCGTTTTCTTGAACTCCGTGTTGAGCCGCTGCAGCAGCAGGAGGACTTCCGCGGCCGATTTCGCGTCGAGATCCCCGGTCGGCTCGTCGGCGAGCAACAGCGTCGGATCCGTGACGACCGCGCGCGCGATGGCAACCCGCTGCTCCTGCCCGCCCGAGAGCTGCCGCGGGTAGTGCTTCGTCCGATCGCCGAGCCCGACGATGTCGAGCGCGGTCATGACGTGATCCCGGCGCTGCTTGCGTGAGAGGCTGGTCAGCAGCAGCGGCAGCTCGACGTTCTCGAACGCCGTCAGCACCGGAATCAGGTTGTAGAGCTGAAAGATGAATCCGATATGGCGGGCGCGCCAGCCGGCCAGCGCGTGCTCGGACAGGCTGCTCGTTTCCGTGTCGCCGACGCGAATCGATCCGCGTGTCGGGCGATCGATGCCGGCCAGCAGATTCAGGAGCGTCGACTTGCCGGATCCGGACGGCCCCATCAGCCCGAGGAAATCGCCCTCGGCGACCGACAGCGACACGGAATCGAGCACCGGTATCTCGATGGTGTCGCGGCGATACGTCTTGGTCACATCTCGAAGTTCAATGAGCGCCATGCGCGAGTCCAGCCCTGCCTGATTACTTTGTCTTGAGACGCACGCGCGTCCCGTCGGCCAGTCCGCCCGGGGGATTGACAACAACCGCTTCTCCCGGCGCCAGTCCACTTCGCACCTCGACCTGATCGATCCGCTCCGGCCCAAGCGTGACACCGCGATGAGCCGCTGTGCCAGACGCGGCGACCCAGACGGCTGGCTGTCCACCGAGTTCCACGAGCGCGCGCTTCGGGATGAGCACAACGGTCTCGGCAGGCGCGCCGGACCCCGTGTCCGCCGGCTGCCCTGCCCCTCGCGATCGCCGGCGCCTGGTGTCCTCTTCCGATCGCGGCTCCTGGAAGGTCACGCTCGCGCTCATCTCGGGTTTCACGTCGGCGTCAGCATTGAGGATGCTGACCCGCACCTCGACGATCGCCTTCGCGCGATCGGCAGACGGAAAGATCTCCCGAACGCGGCCGCGGTATTCACGGTCCTGATAGGCCTGGACCTTGACCGCCGCCGGCATTCCGCGCCGCAGCTTGGCGACGTTGTTCTCGTTCACTTCGGTCTGTACTTCGAGCTCGCGCAGGTCCGCGATCGTCGCAATCGCACCGCCCTCCCGCGCCGCCTGCCCCGCGACGCCGAACGGCGACACCGTCTCGCCAATCTCGGCGCGCTTCCTGATGACCACGCCGTCGAACGGTGCGCGCACGTTGGTATTCTCGATCGTCTCTTCAGCCACGCGCATCCGCGCCCGGGCCGACACGATCGCCGCCTCGGCCGATCTCACCCGCGCCGCGGAGACCAGCGCGGTCGCCTCGGCCGCCGACAGCACCGCGGCGGGCGCGATACCGTCGCGCGCGAGCGCCCGCTGACGATCGAGGTTCCGCGCGTCCTCGTCCCGCGCAGCCACGGCCTGCGCGAGCTGCGTCTCGGTTTCGGCAATGGTCGCGCGCGCCGCGGCAAGTTGCGCGTCGAGATCGGCGTGCTCGATCGTCGCCATTACTTCACCCGCGCGCACCCGCGTCCCCTCTTCGAACAGAAGCGTCTGAATCCGGCCTCCGGTCTTCACGCCGACATCGCTGCTGTGGCGCGCGACGATGTACCCGGTGGCGACGAGGACGGGCAGCGCCGCGGACGAGCCGTCTGCCGAGACGACCCGGGTCGCCCGTACCGTCTCGACCTCAGGCGCTCGCCGTTCGGCCAGCGAGTCGCGCGCGGACGGATAGACGGCAGCCGCGACGGCGGCCAGCACGACAACCGCCGCCCACTTCAGCCAGCGACGATGGGGCGCGGCCGCGCGATCGATGCGCAGTCTCGCCAGATCGCCGGCGGCCACCGGGCGTTCGTTCGAGGGAATTGACACGTGGGAAATCAACCGACGACCTGGCGATCGACTGTCTGCGATCTACCGAGGCCTAGCCTTCTTCTTCGTACTCTTCTTCTTCAGGCGGGCCCAGCCTCGTTGACGGGCGCAACGCTTCCCGGTAGTCGAAGATTGGCAGGTTCCGCACGTGCAGCGTCAGCGCACAGGCCGACGACTTTTCGTCAACGACGACTGTGACGGGACTGCCCTCGACCCCCTCACGAAACGCGATGCGGCAACCGCAGGCGAGCCGAGCGTGCGTGAATCCCTTCAGCATTCGGTCCAATATATCACGGGGGTCGGCGGCGTGCGCTATAAGAGCGCCTTGATCTCGCGCTCGAACGTCTCCTTGGCGGCAAAACCCGCGTGGGTCGCGCACACCTTGCCGTCACGAGAGATCAGCACGGTCGTCGGAATGCCCACAAGCGGGCCGTACGCGTCCTGCACGTCGTCGTGGCCGAGTCCCTGCAGCACCAGGTAGTTCATCTTCAGTTGTTTCACATAAGGCGCCAGCTGCTCGGGCGTGTCGTCCACCGAGACACCGATCACCTGAAGCCCGTCCTTCCCGTACTTGGCCTGGAACTCGATAAAGCCGGGAATCTCGATCTTGCAGGGTCCGCACCATGTCGCCCAGAAGTCGAGCAGGATGACCTTGCCCTTGTACTGCGACAGCGCGACGGATCGGCCGTCCACGTCCTTCAGGGTGAAATCGAACCTGGCCGGCTTGGCGTCCGCGGGACAGGCGACCGCATCGGCGACATCCGTGTTCGCAGCCCCGGATCTGCCTGAATTGGACGCGAGTGGCATGGGCTTGTCCAGCGCGCGCCACGGCATGTAGAAATTGACGGCGACCGCCGCAAGTGCGACGACCCCCACGGCCGCGACGGCCCATCGAACGCGCATGGAACGCTCCACCACAGTCACACAATCACCACACAGAGGTCCGGACAAACGAGGCCAGCCGAGCGACCGCCGATTTCTCTTCGCGAGCGACGAGGACGAACGTGCGATCGCCGACCGACCAGATCGTCGCTTCATGCCCCAACACGCTGACGACCCTGTCGGTGCCCGCGCTCCGCGGCAGCATGAACAGCGAGACCGGCCGGCCATTGTGCCGGTACATGATGTGGGCGACGCGCCCTGCTCCATAGAGACAGGGACGCGATCCCACGAGTTCGAGCCCCTCGCGACCGGGACTCTCGGGCAAGTGGGCCTGCCAGCCGAACCCCGAGGCCAGAGCGCTCTCAACCGCCGCGGATTCCTGGTGCGTGCCGAGGAGGCCGTTCAGCGCGAAGCATTTCACGTGATCGGCCGTCAGTTCAGCGGCCATCAGCCGGGACGATCGCGCGGTCAGCTGATAGAGAAACGCGCCGGCCACGATCAGCACGAGTGTCGCGGCGAGCGCCAGCGGCGCCAGGCGTGTGCGCCCGGATCCCGCGAACCACGGCCCGCGCAAGCGCCTCGCGCCACGGACGCCCGGCTGCGACCCCGGCAGTAACAATGTCCCGCACTTCGCGCGCAAGGCCTCCGGCGCCCGCTCGACATGGAGCGCGTCCTTGCGCGCGGCGAGAAGGCCGTGAACCGCCTGTTCGGCGGTCACGCGGGCGTGGCATGGAGCGCAGGCGCGCAGATGACGCTGCACCGCTTCGCGTTCGGCCGCGGTCAGCTCGCCGTCGACGTAGGGAGTCACGAGCGGGTCGATGGACGCGCAATCAGACATGGGCAGGCTTCAGATGCTGGAGCTGGGCGAACAGCAGGCGGCGGGCCCGCGAGATCCGCGACATCACCGTCCCGGCGGGCACACCGAGCATGTTCGCAATTTCCGCGTAGGAAAATTCTTCGACATCGCGCAGCCAGACGGCCTGACGGAAAATCTCGGGCAACCCGTCGACGGCCGCCTGCAGTTCCGGTCCGAGCGTCTCGCGCAACAACAGGGTTTCAGGCGTCACGCGTCCACCGGTCCCGCCGGCGACGGATGCATCGGCTGCTCGTTCGACCGCCTCACTATCCACAGTCACGGCATCGCGGGCTCGATCGCGGAACCGGTTCCTCGCCGTGTTATGAAGAATGGTGAACAACCAGGCCCTCAGGTTTGTCCCGGACTCGAAGCTGTCGGCCGCGCGAAACGCTTTGAGATACGTGTCCTGCACGAGATCCTCGGCATCGGCCGCCGACCGTGTCAGCCGCCGCGCCGTTCGATACAGACTATCGACGTGAGCGAGGGCCTCGACGTCGAACGTTGCCGCCCGGGCGGCGGGGCCCTGGAAACCCTGTTCGGGCGCGTTTTTTGCCCCTCGTATCCGCATGTGGCCCGCGCGCCAGACAACGAAAACCCCGGCGCACTCCTCTTTATTCCAAGCCGCGACATTCCAGTGGTCCGCGTCGGTCGGCCCAGACACTGCACCACCCACGCACTGGAGCGCCCGCAACCAGGAAGACGGACAGTATAGCGTGTCGCCCCCAGGGGTCAGATGCCGCCCTGAAGGGGACGAACCGGGGACAATGGGCCTGACTTCGTTGGCACGGGAAGAGGTCCAACCTTTGCACGCATGCGACCGGCACAGTAAGATCGTACGTTCGTCATCACGATCTCCGAAGGGAACTCCTTATGCGCATGCGCATCGCTCCGCGGCGTCGGTCCACCGCCGGCCTGATCTCCCCCCTGGCCCTGGTCCTGACGCTCGTCTTCGCGCTGCCGGCGGGTCCGTCGGGGGCACAGACACGGTTCGACCCCTACTACTGCGCGGTCGTCAACGCCTCACTGAACGGCCGCGTGCCAGACGGCAAGACGCCGTTCACGGTGGGGAGCCCCACGATTCTGAGGCAGACGGCCTTTGTGCCGTACTTCAACAAGAACAACATCCACTACGACACGTTCGACTGGCAGCACTACGAGACCGATCATTTCATCATCTACTACTACCCGGACATCAAGCGGCAAATCGAGCGCGTGGCCGGCTATGCCGAAAGCGCCTATCAGCAGGTCAGCGCCGATCTGCGCCACGAACTGCCCGGCAAGGTGCCGTTGATTCTGTTCAAGAC
>JBGOTP010000260.1:0-7741 GCA_041476545.1 Vicinamibacteria bacterium
CGCGCAGGAACCCGTGCCGGAGGATGCCGTGGGACCCACGCCGCGTTCCCAGATCAGCATGCGGAGTCTGTCCGGTGCCTCGACGTGTGTGAATTCAACATTGGTCCCCTCGGGGAACAGGTCGTGCCGCTCGAGCGCGCGTCCGAGCGTGAGAAAGCGCGGTTGGTCCGGCAGGTCGCCGAGGACGACACATTGGGGATTTCCCATGTTGAGGGTCACCGCCTGGAGGGACTCGCCCGCCGCCGACATGGTGACCTGGCGTACGTCGACTGGCGCACCCATGTCCGCGCGAAAGGTCTGGCGGAAGGCGGACCGTTCGGTGCGCGTGAGCCGCTTGGCGCCCGCCTCTGTGCGAATGACCACGTCCGCCTCCGGAGAATTGTCGTGCTGCAGCAGGAGCGCTGCAAGCGCCCGGACTCCGTTGCCCGACACTTCGGCACGGCTGCCGTCGGCGTTGAACAGTCGCATCGATACGCTCGGGGTTCCCGGAATGGCAGACCCTCCAGTGGCGACGGTGATCGTGCCGTCACGACCGATCGACACGCCGCGGCTGTCGTGGACAGCGTCATAGATGATGAGGCCGTCGGCGCCAACGCCGGTGTGACGGTCGCACATGGCCCGTGCCAGGGTCACGAGTTGCGCACCCTCGGCATCAGCCTGCCGCACGTAGAGGAAGTCGTTGCCGTAGGCGTGCGCTTTGACGAATTTCATCGAGGTCCCCACGACGACTCGAGTTCAGCCGACCAGCGCACTGAGAATCTCCCGTTGATGATTCCGAGGCAGAGAGAGATGGGCCTCGTCCGGATAGAACGTCGCGCGGCAGGCCGGGATGGCACTGGCGAGATACCGGCCGTGCGCCGCGGGCACGTTGCGGTCTCGCTCTCCCTGCCACAGCAGGACCGGGACGCTGATGGCGGCGAGGTCCAACCCCCACGGTCGCGCCATGAGCGCCATGTCGCAGACCGGGCCCCGCGGTCCCTGTCGGCAGGATTCCTCAAAGCACGCCATGAAGCCGTCGCGTATGTCCGGACGCTGCAGGAGGCTCCGATCCGGCTCGGGAAATGACGCGGCCATTCGTCCGCCCCCGCGTTGGCCACCACTGCGCATGGCTCGGAGGTTCAGGCGGAACAAACCGCGCAGTACCGCCGGCGCAAACCGGGCCAGCCGGACCATCACCCGGAGTGGCCCGCTCATCGCTGCGAAGACGCCCGGACCGTCCATGGGCGCCACACCGCCGAGCAGACCGATCACTCGAACCCGGTTGGGAATCCGTACGCCGCAGGCAACCGCGTACGGTGCGCCGCCAGACGAACCGAGTACCGCGAACGTGTCGAGCTTCAGGGCCGTGGCCAATTCCAGCACGTCGTCGGGCCAGTCCACGATCCGTCGGCCAGGCTGAAAATCCGAGCGACCCATGCCCGGCCTGTCCGGCACAATGATCCGCAGACCGAGTTGGGCAGCCACGTTTCCGTTGAACGTGAGGTTACCTTCGACGCGCGAACTCGGCGTGCCGTGGCAGTGGATGATCGGCTGGCCGCTCGGGGTTCCATACTCCGCATAGGCCAGCACTCGGCCATCGCGCAACCTGATCTCGCGGTAGTCAGCAGGGGCATCTGCATCCAGGTGTTTGTTCTCGAGCATCGTGATCGTGAGGGTCCTGGGACGAATCGTCGCACGACCGATCGCGATCGCCCCGTCTTTCCGGCGAACGACCCCTGCGGCCCGGCGAACGGAAGATCCCTCTTGTCAGGGCACGTTGAAGGCGTGAAACACGTACGTCACGCCCGTTGCGAACCCGACGGTCGGGCTGGTGGGCGTGAGACCGAAGAACAGCGCGGCGTCGACGCGCACCAAACCGCGGGTGTAGCGCGCGCCCATGTTCAACACCCCCCTCGACTCGGTGCCCGGAAATGCATCGCCGGCCCGTGTGGACACACGACCGTTGACCTCACCGACGACCTCCGCGTGATCCGTCACCGCGCGCGCGAGCGAGGCACCGTAAATCAGGACGTCATTCTGACGGTTGCCATCGGTCGCGTCGCCGAGGATGGCAAACCCGATGTTGCCGACCACCCGGAGCGACTGAACGGTCTTGGCGCCGAGCAGCGCCATCGAAAAGTCGGTGGTGTCGAGTCCTAACCCGGTCTCGTTCTGGGCGTTCGGAAGCCTGGTGGCGAAGCGGACCGCCAGCGCGGGATGACCCGGACCCTCAGCCCTCAACCGGATCTTGGTACCGACGACGACGTCTTCGACGTCGTGCGTGATGTTGCTCGTGACCGTCACCATGTTGGAGAGCGGCGCGGCGTTGCGTTCGTGAATCGAGAGTCGATTGAACCCGCCACCGTCGAGCTGAAACTCCGCGATGGAACTGATCCCGAAGCTGAGGCCAATGGTCGGCGCCCGCAGAAGGTTCCCCCTCAGCCCCGACACCGGATACTGCTGATCGTGCGAGACGTCCAGGCCGGCCTCGATGAGGATGCGTCCGGCGCCAATCGGCTCCGGATCCTCAGTGACGAGCGGTCGCTGTTGCGCGGCGGCCGGAGTCGCCAGTCCGAGGGCCGCGGTCGCGGCGAGGGCGGCCAGCCCGAGTCGATGGATGCCCACGAAGCTCCTCATGCGGTTGGATGAAGCGTGATCGCCGTGCGAGGCGCGCGGCGCGGCGAGCCGGAGTGCGCCCTCGGGCCGGCTGCCCCACGCGTCAGCGGGTCGACTGGCGCCACGATCGCGCGCAGATCCGCGGGTGGATTCAAGCGCGTGTCCAGCAGATGGCGCGGCGCCACATTGGCGAGCGCCTTCAGCATGGACTGTTTCACGTTCGGGTGCTCGACTTCGAGATCCATCAGTAGCCGCTTCACGCGCTGGCGCTGCAGCGCCATGTCGCCGCAGGCGGGACAGCAGCAGCCGATGATCGGGAGTTCCGACTCCTTGCAGTACGCGCGCGCTTCGTCTTCGCCGACGAGCACCAGCGGCCGAATCACCACATGCGCCCCATCGTCCGACACGAGTTTCGCAGGCATGGCCTTGAGGGCGCCGGCGAAGAACAGATTGAGAAGGAGCGTCTCGATGAAGTCGTCGGCATGGTGGCCGAGCGCAATCTTGGTGGCGCCGACGTCGCTCGCGATGCGATAGAGGACGCCGCGGCGCAACCGGGCGCACAGCGAGCACGGTGTCTGGTCCGCATCGAGAATGTCCTCGATGAGCTCGCCGATGCCGGTGTGCTCGATCCGGTATTCCCAGCCTCGGGCTTCGCAGGTCTTCGCAAGCAGATCGTGCTTGTAGTCCTTGTAGCCCGAGTCCACGTTGACGGCCACAAGCGAGAAGCGGATCGGCGCGCGCTGGCGCAAGACGTCCAGGATCTGCAGCAGCGCCCAGCTGTCCTTGCCGCCGGACAGGCCGACCATCACGCGATCGCCGTCCTCGATCATGTGGTAATCGACAATCGCCTTGGTCGTCTTCTTCGCCAGGCGTGCCTCGAGTTCCGTGCGATACGGCATGGTCAGATTCTAGACTAGATCACCAGCTGCCCGACCGCCGCGTCCCACGTCATGGCTGCCGCCTGGGCCGCGGCCCGCGCGCCCATCCGCTCCGCCAGCGTCAGGTCGTCGGTCACGCGCGCCAGCGCCGTGGCGAGGGCCGACGGCGTCGCCTCCGTCACCAACCCGCTTTCGTCGTGCCTGACGAGCTCGGT
Organism: Vicinamibacteria bacterium; assembly: GCA_041476545.1. Lineage (GTDB taxonomy): Bacteria > Acidobacteriota > Vicinamibacteria > Vicinamibacterales > CAVVIG01 > JBGOTP01. The sequence goes on from JBGOTP010000260.1 coordinate 3,689, forward strand.
TGGCCCGCCACTGTCGTGACAGGTAATCACCGCCTTGTGCGACGCAAACGCCTCCACTGTCACGAACCCGTAGTCCTCGTCGAGCGGCGTGAAGCACACCGCCCGGCATCGGGCCAGATGGTCGAGCATGGTCGGTTCGTCGATGCGACCGAGAAACGCGATGCGGCCGGCCACACCAATGGCCGACGCCAACGCCTCGAGTTCGCCGCGGCTGTCGCCCTCACCCGCCACGGATGCGATCACATGGCGCGCCTCGGGTTCCGCGAGCGCCCGAATCAGCAGCTCAACGCGCTTGAGGGGCACGAGACGCGACAACGAGAAAATGTACGCGCCGTACCCGTCGCATCGATACGGCCGCTGCGGCGGGGGCGGGTGCAGTACCTTGCTCACCAAACCGAAATCGTTCGCGAGCCGGCGTCGCACCGTGTCGGACTGCGCGACCACCCGCGTGACGTTCCTCGTCAGCAGCCAGCGGTCCGCCGTCCGAATCAGTGCCCGGCGCAGGTTCTCCTTGATGCGGTTGAGCGGCGACAGCGAGGCGTCGAAGCCGGGCCACAGGTCGTAGTACTCGCGCATCGTGTGGTTCAGCCAGCACACGTGCGCGGGATGTCTCACGGCGTAGCTGGGATAGCGAAGGCTGATGACCTGATCGCACGACCCGACCGTCGCGTTCCAGTTGGCTCGATACGTGGCCAGCGTCCGGCCGAAACCGAAATCCGGCGTGACGACGAGTGAGGCTTCGTGCCCGGCGTCCTTGGCCGCGCGAACGAGCGCGCGACCGATCACGAGATGTCCCCCTTCGGTGAACGGCGGGCTCGAGGTGACGATGGCAAGCCTGGCCACATCAATCCCACGACGGCTTCTTTGCCGAACGTTCTCTGCCACTCAGCCCGACAGCACTCCGTTCGGCAACGACCGTCACGGGCGAACCGAGGAGCTTCTTCAGGCCGATGCGATCGAGCAGGTCCTCGATCACGATCGTGAAACGGGGGGATCCAACCATCCCGTGAAAGGCAATCGGCAGCACGAAGAGCCGGTGCGAGGATCGCACGCTGAATCCGCCACTCGTGAGGGCGTCGGCGATTTCGGCGGCCGAAAACACGCGATACGGTTCTATTCGCAAGCCGAGCACGTGCAGGACGCGGCGTAGAGCCGAGTCGATCGCGGCCAGGCTGCGGGACGACGGATAGGCGAGAATCACGAGCTGGTCGGCGACCCGGCAGATCTCGGCGATGCACTCCCGCCATCGAGGCGTGTGCATGATGACACGCAGGCAGATCGCCACTTCAAAGGATCGGTCCGGGAACTCGAGGGCATGGGGGTCGCCGGCGCAGACTTTGACCGCGAGGTGCTGATCCTCGGCGCGCCGGCGCGCGACGGCCAGCAGCGGTTCAAACGTATCGACCGCGGTCACCTTCGCGCCGCCGCGCGCCATGAGCAGCGCGGCCCGACCCGTGCCGGTCCCGACATCCAGGATCGTACGATCCTTGATGCGGCCGACGCAGTTGATGAGCACCTGGCCCTGGATGTCGGCCACCAGAACATTGACAGGGCCGCTGAATCGTCGATCGTCCTTCCTGCTGCCCTTTGTCCTGATCTTTGTCACGCTACATCCTCGGCGCCACCAACGGGCGTGAGTTTCTCACGAAACTGTAGTGTAGTACAGTGACAACACTTTCCGGATATGCCCATCGAACACGGCGACGGCCGCCAGTCGTCCGGACGTCGCGCGCTCATGATCACCGCGAAACTCGTGGTCAGCGGCGTCCTGCTCGCGCTCCTTCTGTCGAGAGTGGACGTGGGGGGACTCTGGGTGAGCACCAGGAGTGCGTCGGTGTCCTGGCTCCTTGTCGCCCTGGCGTTGTATGCGATCTCGTTTGCCTGCGCGACCTGGCGGTGGCACTTGCTGCTCGGGGTTCAAGACGTCCAGATGCCGCGTCGCGCGCTGCTCGGCTCGTACCTGGTCGCCGCGTTCTTCAACAATTTTCTGCCGAGCAACATCGGGGGTGACGTCGTCCGCATTCGCGACACCGCGGGGTCCGCGGGTTCGAAGACGCTGGCGACGACGGTGGTGCTCGTCGATCGCGTCATGGGCCTGATGGCGCTCGTGCTCGTGGCGGCGTTTGGCGCGACGATGGCCGCGACCACGTGGGGACGGGCACCGTCGCCCATCTGGCCGTCGTGGCTCTGGGCAGGCTTTGCCATCGGCGCCGCGGCGATCGTGCCGGCGCTGCTGGCTCCGGCCGCCGTCGCGCGGCTGCTTGGTCCCCTGACGAAGCTGCATCCGACGTGGGTCGGTGAAAGAATTGAAACACTCACCGGCGCATTGGCGCGGTTTGGCGAGCATCCCGGGGCGATGGCCGGATGTTTTACCGGGGCGATCGCGGTCCAGGGACTTCTAGTCGTGTACTATCTGGCCGTCGTGCGCGCCCTCCACATGCCCGTCACGGTGTGGGATCTGGCGGTCATCGTGCCCGTCTCCTTCGTCGTCCAGCTCGTGCCCATTTCCGTGAATGGCTTCGGCGTGCGCGAGGCCACCTTCTCGCTCTATTTCACGCGGCTTCATCTGCCCATCCAGTCGGCCGTGCTCATGTCGCTCGTCGCGACGGTGCTGATGATGATGTTCTCGCTGACCGGTGCGGCGGTGTACGTCTCCCGCAACCGATAGACGGAGCCCGGCTCCTGCACCTATTGCGACTCCAGAAATTCCCACTGCATGGTCAGTCCCACCTTCGGCCGTTTCGTCTCCGGTGAGGCGAACGTTCGATCGACGCGTGTCTCGAGAATGAAGCGCTTGTGGTCCTTTGGGACCGGTATCAGATGGGTCAACGGTGCGTTTCGTGGAAACTGCCTGTGAGTGAGCCGGCGACCGTCGACCCACACGTCGACACTGACGGGATGTGTGTCGGCGTCTGGATGTTCCACCCAGAGGGTCAGCCGCAACGTGGATGTCAACGCCGGTAGCACCGTCAATGCGTGCCGGCTCGTTTGCGTGCCGCCTGAACTTCCCTGCATCGATTGATAGAGGCCGTACTCGTAGGCGGCGTCCAGTCGCATTGCCACGTACGGCGGCCGAAGCTCTCTCCAGGCCGCGTACGCGGTCGCCGCCGTAAACACCAGGGCGAGTATCAGTGCGGCCTTCAGCGGCCGGCGCGCGTCGTATTCGACTTGCGCGTTCTGTCCCCCACGCGCACCATCGTTCATCAGCAACAGCCAGAAGGCCAACGTCCAGACGGTCAGCGCCACGAACAGGTTCTGGCTGGGCATGCCCAGGAGCGACGCCAGGCCGAAGCCGGTAATCGTGTATCTGGCGACGAGCGAGGGCGCGTGCGACTCCGGCCGTGGGCATCTGGTGACGAGGGCCGCCACGAGCAGCACGCACCACCAGATCCAGCCAACGCTTCCGAGGACACCGAGTTCCGCGAACTGGTGCCGGAACCAGTTCTGAGCGTTGTCGGGCGGGATTCGAAATTTCCGCAGGGCAAAGACATAGTCGGAGGATAGGAGGTCGTACGCGCCAACACCAACGCCTTGAAGGGGTTCGTCGGCGATCATGGCCATCGCCGCCGTGCCATACCCTTCGCGAGCCCACAGCTTCTGGGCGGCATACCGGATGTCTGCCAATGAATGCCCCGGCAGAACCTCCGAGAGGCGTCGGAGCGGGCCTCCCACCGACGGCGACAGCGCCGTCCCCGCGGCCAACAGCAGCGCGAGCGTCACGATCGCCGCGACGAGCAGCTTCCGCACGTTGGCTCGTCCGCTGAGGGCCATGTGTGCGAACGCGCCCAATCCCACGAGCGCACACAGCAGATCGGTTCGAGACCCGGTCACCCATGTACTGACAATGAGGGCGACACCACTGAGCGCGCATACAACCGTGGCCACGCTGGATCGACCGCGCATCGCAAAGTAGAACGCCATCGGCGCCCACAACGCCGTGAGCGCGCCGGAGGCATTCGCATCGGCCAGCGACCCGCTTGTCCGGCCGATCGCCGCCCAGATGCCAACATCGAGAAACGTCGGATCCACGAAGCCCTGATACACCGCGACGAG
>JBGOTP010000261.1:0-7707 GCA_041476545.1 Vicinamibacteria bacterium
CAGGCCGTCCACCGCGGTCACGAGCGTGACGATCGTCGTTGCAAGGACCTCGATGTTCGCCGACAGCGAATCCACGTTCCTCTCCATCACGTCACCTTTCGTCGAGTTTACCATCGTCGCCGCATGACGGGAGCACGAGTCGTGCCGCGCCGCGCCACGCGAATTCCGGTGTGAATTCGATCGCGCCACTTCGCGCGTCGCAGAAACTGCGATCCGCGCGGTGGCCGGCGGTGGAACGGCGTATAGCCCCCAGCCCCCGGTACACCGATCTCGATGAGCTCGCGTAAGGCCTGGCCTGGCAGCGACACGATTGTCGAGGAGAGACGCCTCGGTCGGTTGTCCGGCGCGCGCGGACAAGGGTCGCGGACACTGATCGACTCGCGCATCTGGAGCCCTACTTCTTCTGGTGCGCGTCGAAGAAGTCGAACACCTTTTTCATGTTCTCGGGCATGCGTCCAAGCGGCGTCATGTGATCACCGCCGGGCACTTCCACGTACTGGTAGTCCATCCCGAGGGACTTCATTTTATCTACCCAGGCGCGCGTCGTGGCGATGGGCACCAGGCGATCCGCGTCGCCCTGCACGACGATCACCGGCATCCTCGGGATCGCGCTGAGCTGATCGGGACTGCCCGTGGACGCCGGATCGGCCGCGGCGAGCGCGGCCCAGATGTCGGCGTGCTTGATGCCGAGATAGAACGTCCCGCCGCCGCCCATGGAGTGACCCATGAGGTACGTGCGCTTCGGGTCGATATTGAATTCCTTCTTGATGATCCCGAACACGTTCATCACGTCGAGCTCACTCAGCTCGCCAAGATTGGCCGGGTCCGGTGGCGCCGGCGGTTGCCCCGCTCGCCCTGGACGCGGCGTCTGCGCGATCGTGTTGCCGCGCGCGCCGTACCAGCCGTGGAGGTTCACCCCCATCGGCGCCACGACGATATAGCCGCGCTGTTCCGCCAGTTCAGTCAGATCCGTATAGCGGATGAAGTCGCTCGGTGGGCACTGCAGACAGTGAAGCGCGACGATGAGCGGCGTGGGTTTCGCCGCGTCGTACTTCGACGGAACAGCTCGTACTCCATCGGCCCGCCGAATTCCTTGAAGTCGTAGTGGCGCACTTGAATCTTGTCGTGCGTCGGCGTCTTCGGGAGATGTTGCAGCACCAGGAGCGGGTTCTGGACCTCCTCCGGCGTGGCAGTTTGCGCCCAGAGCGGCGGCGCGGCAAGAAGGGCGGCAACGATGAAGAGGGTGTCAGTTCGCATGGTGGCCAATCCTAAGTTCAGGACGCCAATTCCGCAAGCCGAAGTCCTTCGGCACGTGGACCTGGAGCCGTCCGAATTCGGCACCCAGCCCTCGTACACCGGTGTGATGTTCGCAACGCTTGGCTGAACCTGGGCGCGGAGAGCGACGACGCCGAGCGCCGTCGCCGACAGAGCGATGAACGCGACGAACTTGACCGGCGCGCTTCCTCGGTCGTGCACCATCCGTGCAACGATGGCAGGGTCAAAGGAGCACATGAACATGAAGCCCAGGAACACGATCTGCCTCTGGTTCAACAAGGACGCGCATGAGGCGGCGCGCTTCTACGCCGCCACGTTTCCCAATAGTGAAGTGACCGCCGTTCACGAGGCGCCAGGCGACTACCCGAACGGCAAGGTGGGCGACGTGCTCATGGTGGAGTTCACCGTTCTGGGCGTTCCCTGTCTCGGTCTCAACGGCGGCCCGCAGTTCGGGCACAGCGAGGCTTTTTCCTTCCAGATCGCGACGGACAGTCAGGAAGAGACGGACCGTTACTGGAACGCGATTGTCGGTAATGGCGGCCAGGAAAGCGCGTGCGGCTGGTGCAAGGACCGCTGGGGCCTCTCCTGGCAGATTACCCCGCGCGTGCTCACCGATGCGCTTGCGGCGGGTGGTGCCGAGGCAAAGCGCGCGTTCGAGGCGATGATGCCGATGAAGAAAATCGACATCGCCACCATCGAGGCAGCGCGGCGGGGCTGACCTCGTCCAATAGACGGCGGCCGAATCGGGCGCTCGGACGAGCACTCCCCGCGCCCGGTCGCCGCGACGCTCAGTTTTCACTCGGCAATTCTGCGGCGTCGATCACCAGGACCGTAACCTTGCCTTTCCCGGACTGAAGCTTTAGTCCAAGCTGCTCCTGCAGCGCCGTCGCGAGCGCGGCCGCTCCATCGGCCGGAGCCGTGTCCCTCGAGTCGGCGCCGTCCGGAGCGGGTGCCGCCGACAGTACCGTCGGCGTCCAGGTCAGGTCAAAGTCATACCGCCCGGACAAACCAGTACGGTCGAATACCCAGCGTGCAATGGTCGGATACGAGGACAGCCTCGTGGCCAATTGCGACAATGCCACGCCTCGGCCGACGAGATGGCCGGCCGGTCCGGTCAAGCCGCATCGGCTCTGATCGTTCGGGCTGGGCGGCGCCGGAGGGAGTCCTGCCGCGTCCTGCTTGCTGCAATCGAGCGTCGACGGCAGAAGCTGCGCCCCCAGCTTGCCACCTGCCTGAGTCCTGACGAGATTTAGTACCGGCCTCTCACGCGTGTCGCGATGGACCCGGAGTTTGAATCGATCCTCCAGGAGCCGTTGCAGGCGCAAGAGCGCCTGGGAATCAGCGCCGTTGCCCACATCTGCTGTCGCTTCGATGTCAAATCTCCCCGAGTCGATCCATTTGGGACCGCCCAGGATTTCATACGGCGCGAGCGGGCCGCCCCAATCGTAGGAGTAGGCAACCGCGACCAGCCGCCGCAGGTCGCCGCCGATGATTCTGAAGCGCCCGCCAGGAATAAAATATGGACCGCCTCCGAAGATTTCGGTCCTATTGATCTTGACGGATGCCACCTCGAAGACTGGCCTCTTTCCGTTAGCCGCGGCGGACTGAGCAGCGCTCATGAGCTGACCACCAACAAGTGAAGCAATCACCAGACCCGCACAGGCGATATATCTCCGCCACATCTCGTCATTCCTTACTGCGCCTTACTGCGCCTTGCTGTGCTGTCAGTCTTCAGCGGGACGCTTCACTGAGTCGATGATGAGCACGTCCTGTGGCGCGCGACCCCTCGTCAGCTTCAGCCCCAGTTGTTCTTCAAGGGCTGTCACGAACCCGGGGCCGTCGGGAGTTGCCGCGGGATCGCTCGAGTCCGGCGCCCACTCCAGGTCCGCGTTGAAGGTCCCCGTCAATCCTGTCCGATCGACGACGGGGCGTCCGGCAGGCGTGCGTAGTCCGAGCTTCGCGATGCCAGACAACTCCACGCCATGGGCGATCATGTGCCCGATCGCAACGCTGATGCGGCCGCAGGGCTCGGTATTCGCCGCGGCACTTGAAGCGGCACCGCGGGCGGAGTTGAGACTCGAAAGAGGTGTCGCCGTCTCCCGAGCGAGCGTCGAGCAGTTGCGGTTCGGTTCGAGCTTTGGCCCCGGTCGTCCGTCGGAACGCGCCAGCGTCAGCAGCATGACGTCGTTCTGCCGCGGCTCGATGTGGGCGCGCAGCTGGAAGCGGTCGGCCAGGAGGGTCCGCACCATCGCGCGCAACTGGTCAACCGACGGATCGCCGGCCGCCTTCGCCGTGATGTCGTAGTGCTCCGTGTCCAGCCATGCCGGCCCGCCGATCACATCCAGGCGGTACGCATTGGAAATCAGCGAGCGCAGCGGCTGATAGGTGACGATGAATCGTCCAGGCTGATACGGAGGGTTATCTCGCGCATCGAACAGCGGCCCGGTTCGATTCGATTTGATCGAGGCGGCCTCGAACGACAGCCGCTCTGGTGCCGGCGCGGCTTGTCGCTGCGCGCCGGTGGCACCGGAGGACATGATCCCGATGATGGCAAGACACGACAGCAGGCGCTCGGGTCGCATCACCGTGCCTCCCTGGCAGTGGCCGACAGGGACTGCTTCTCACAGCCACCCATGAACGCCGGCGGCTGACATGGCGGCGGTGGTGGTGGCGGGGGCGGCGGATAGCCGCGCGGCCCCTTCTCGACCCGGAGCGAAGGAGGAAGCGGCGGCAGTTCGCCTTGTCGCGACGATGCGAACACCCAGATCGCCGCGACCAGGAACAGAGTCGTAGCCGGTATCCAGACCAGCCCACGTCTGTAGCTGACGTGCAGGCTGATGAGCCTGCAGCAGGTGACGCAGCCGCTGAGGCGAATCCAGCGGTTGCGCCACACATGTCCACGCTCCTGCGCTTCAAGACTTTCAAACTGCATATCGGCGATGAGCGGATCGATGAGCCGGTTCATCGTCTCGGGCTCGCACAGGAGCGCCGCGATCGCGCGGAGCGATTCGCCCGGCATCGTCATCGTACGAACTCCGGCATCAGGCGTTCGACGGCCAGTGACCACGCGTCGTAGACCTGCCGCCCCGAGGCCGTCGGGCGATAGATTCGCCTCGGAAGTCCGCCGCCTGGCGGAGTGTCCTTTTCGGCTCGTGAAGTGACGTAGCCCTTGTCTTCCATCCGGCCGAGCGTCACATATACGGTGCCGCGTTTCAGCCGCCCCCTGGATTGCGCCACCATCTGAAGGCCGTACAGCTCGGACTCGCGGATCAGCATCTGGAGGATCAGCATCTCCTTGGCAGAAAGAGTCCGCAGACGTCTTGGCATGCTGCGATCTTACACAATGTAAGACTGATGTCAATGGTTAGAGTCGCGAGCCTTCGCACGGCCGCACGCAGGCAATAGCGCAAGGGATGAGCGATCAGATTGGATTGATCCTGAGCGCGCGTCTTGCTCTTTCCCTACGCTGTCTGTGTGATCTGGTTCACGAGCCTACGAGCGCCTCGATTTCGGATTCCCTGATCTTGAACTTCTGCACGCGCAGAGCTCACCGATGTCGCAGCGCGGAAGCGATTCTCATGAGGCTGTTAGACACCGGAATTCAGGGCAGGTTCCTGGGTGACGGAAAGAGATGCACATGAACGGAAGGCTGGTATTCGAACCAGCCTGACGAGCCAACGTGCATCGCTCGCGGCATGAAGGCAGATCGACGCCGTACGCGCGTGCTGGATTCTAGCGCTCAAGGAGCGAATGCTTGAACACATTGACCCGGTGGTAGTCCAGGTACGCGTTCTGCTCCCTCGAAAACTCGCCGACGAGCACGCCGGCATCTATGCCCCATGCATCGAGCAGCTTGTCTCGCACTTCGGGAACGATGACCAACTCCTGCCGGCTTGAGAACGTGATGTATCCGTCGTCGAACAGGTGATCAATATGCGGCGAGAGGAGCAGCCCGTTGGCGCCGTCGAGGCGCTCGGCGTCGGTCGCGTGCCGCCACGGCTTGATGTGGCTCGCCTTCAGATGCCTCGGCTCGTTCACATGCGTGACGCGACAGAATTCTTCCCTCAGCAGAACATTGGACCTGAATACGCCCTGACCGCGCCGCGCTCTGACGAGCTGTTCCCTGAACGTCGGTCCGACGATCCCCGCGTCGACAGTCGCAGTCTCGACGTCGGGCTCAGGCGGGCTCTGAAGGACCGCGATCGTCGAGTACGCGTCCCAGTACGCTTGGCCGATCAGGCCAATGAGCGCATCAGCCATGGACTGCGGCACCTCTGCGAGATAGACCGACTGGAGGCCATCGCCGCTCTCTTGAAGCGGAGAGTACTTCGCCGGGAGGAACGGGCGCAGAATCGCAGTGTGATCCTTCGGGCGAATCTGATGGTTGAGCACGCAGTAGTCGACGGGGACGAACCAGCCTTCGCGCGACCAGTTCGCGCCAGCCGCGCCGAAGTCTGGCTTCGGGCCGGTCTGCACGCCTCCGGTCACGACTCCGATCGCCTTGATACGGGTGTCGCAGAACGAGAACACGACATCGCCGGGCGACACCTCTCGCATGTTCTCGTAGAACTGATTGCGGGCCCCGTTCGCGTTCTGCTTCGGCGACCACATGAAGCTCCCACGAAGTTCGGCCTTGTACGTCTGGTTCTGATTGACCCACCAGTACCGCATGTTCTGCTGCAAGCTCGACTATACGCCGAGATTCCAAGCGGCGTCTCTTCACCCGATTCCGAAAGGTGATGGTGAGACTGGACCTGGCGGTGCTCAGGCCGCGCGAAAGCGGCGAAACAGGCGATAGATCACGAACAGCAAGGCAAATAGGAGGACAGCAGGAATACCCAGCATGCCGATTCGTGAGGCGAACGGCGGGCCATAACGGCCGACGAGTTCCGCCTGCGCGAGCACGTGCCCCTGCGACGCGCTCGTCCAGTCGGCCGGCGTGGACACGGTCGCGCCGAGCGTGGTGTCGAGCGCGAACAGCTTGAACACGTAGCGATGCTCGCTGTCCGGCGGACACGGTGGCACGTAGCCGGAGCCGTCCTCGTTGATGCCGCCCTCGGCCTTGCCCTCGGGAATGCCCGCTGTGCCAGGGGGCAGATCCCACTTCACCCAATGCACGAAGAGCCGGTCCGACTGCAGCAGCCACGGGACGTCGGGGTCGTCCACGACCACCGCCAGCGTGCGCGTGCCTGGTGGGACATTCGTGAAGACGAGCGGCGGGCTGACGCCTGCGCCGTTGCAGGTGTACACGCGAGGAATGGCGCCGTTCTGCTCGAAGGCGGGACTGCTGATCGCCATCTCCGCCGCCGCTTTGAGACTCATTGTGCCTTTACCTGGCCGTGATCTTCAGATTGGAAAAGTAACCCTCGGTGCCAGGTCCAACCCACAGAGCGACGCCGCCGCTTCGCGGCTCGAGCTTTAGATCGTCGACGATGAGGCAGGGCTGCTCCGCTCCGTGTACGTAGAGCCGCGCTTTGCGGCCTTCCACGGAAATTTTGAATTTGGTCCAGACACCAGGCTCCAAATCCACATACGACTCGTACTTTTCAGGAGCCTCCTGCCGCGATCGGGCGAAGTCGAAATCCGGGTACGAGCTGTATTGCGTGGAATGATTGCGCCTGACCTGATCGTCGGCCCGGCCGTTGGTGGGTCTGAGATAGATGTACTCGTAGGCCCCGTTACTCTGGAGCCGAAAGGCGATGCCAATGAACCCGCGCGCGCCAGTGCCCGCACCGGCCGCCGGCTGGCCGGCCAGGTCCACTTCGATGGTGCCGTCCCGGAATGACACGTCCTTGACGACAGCATACGAAGCAGCATTTGTCGCATCCGGCGCGGCGACGACTCGAATCGCACTCCGGCCCTTGAAGCTGGTCTCCGCGATCGAGACGTTCTTTGCTTCCAGGGCTTCCAGGGCTTCCAGTCGATCGGCGCGTTGCGCCGCAAGCGGGACGGCAAGCAGCACCGACAACGCCGCGAGTGTCACATCCATGGCTGAACCGAAAACGGGCCTCATACGTCAACGCCTCCGGCACAAAGCGTAACTCGAGTATCGCCGTAGGAAGGGAAGGACGACGATCATCGGCGTCTGAACCGTCTGATGATCAAGAATACAGTCGGCGAACGCGAAACGCGAGCCCGACGGATCGAAAAAGCGATCGCGATGGTGCTGGCGAAGCGGAAGTAGATGGAGGGCATTCCAGTGAACACGGTTCCCCGGTGGACGATCGGCGTCGTCGCCTTCGCCGTGGCCGTCACTGCCCTGGCGCAGACGCCGCCTGGGGGGCCTGGGGGCGGTGAGTGTCACGCCCTGCATGATCATGATGTTCATGTTGTCGATCGACCGGTGGCCGAGGCCGGACCAGTTATGGGACCCCGACCGTCCGCCGAAGGCCCCTCCGAGGAACCCGTAATGCATCAGCTGGCCGGCGATGC
>JBGOTP010000262.1:0-7683 GCA_041476545.1 Vicinamibacteria bacterium
CCATGCCGCAGGGTCCGATCCGTTTGACGGCGGCGCCGAGAACCGGGTCGCGGCGCATGAGCAGACGGCGCGCCCGCGCGTAGTCTTCTGGGGTCATCGGTTCACGCCCGTCGGGCCGTCGTGTATCGACCTTCACCGACCTTCGCGACATTCGCCGACATTCGTCGCCAGACGCTGAGTATAGTAGATTCGCAGCGCGGCACTCTTCATCCTCCGCATATGACGCCCCTTCACGATGTCACCGTCGTCGACCTCACCCGGGTCCTCTCAGGTCCGTACTGCACGATGATGCTGGCCGACATGGGCGCGCGGGTCATCAAGATTGAACAGCCCGGCAAAGGCGACGACACCCGTGCGTGGGGACCGCCATTTCTCGAAGGAGAAAGCGCCTACTTCCTGAGCATCAACCGCAACAAAGAGAGCGTGACGCTGAACTTCAAGCGGCCCGAAGGGCGCGCGGTTCTGGATCAGCTGATCGCGAGGGCCGATGTGCTGGTCGAAAATTTCCGGCCGGGGACACTCGACAAGCTCGGCCTCGACTACGAGTCGCTCGCGCCGCGGCATCCTCGACTCGTGTACGCGTCGATTTCCGGATTCGGCCACACCGGGCCGCGAAGCCGGGAAGCCGGATACGACGCGGTGATGCAGGCGGAGGGCGGACTGATGAGCATCACGGGCGCGGCGGGAGGGCCACCCCTCCGTTTGGGCGTGGCGATCGCGGACATCGTCTCGGGAATGTTCGCCGCACAAGGCATCACGGCGGCGCTTCTGGCGCGGGAGCGGACAGGGCTGGGACAGGCCGTGGATATCGGCATGCTGGATTCGGTCGCCGCCCTTCTGACCTATCAGGCCGGCATCTATTTCGCCACGGGATTGCCTCCCACGCGCATGGGCAATCGTCATCCAACCATCGTCCCGTACGAAACGTTCGACGCGTCGGACGGCGAGTTCGTGCTTGCCGTGGGGAACGACGACCAGTGGCGTCGTTTCTGCCGCGTCGCGGAATTTGGCGAGGACGAGCGATTTGCCGCCAACCAGCAGCGCGTAGCGAAATACGAGGAACTCAGACCGCTCCTCGACGGCTGTCTGCGCAGGCACACGCGCAGCTACTGGATTGAGCGGCTGACAGCTGCGGGAGTGCCGTGTGGATCGGTTCGCGATTTGGGGGAGCTGTTCGCGGACCCGCAGGTGGCCGCGCGGGCCATGGTCGCCGACGTCGAGCACCCTACGATTGGGCTCACGCGGGTCCTCGGCACGCCCCTGAAACTGTCGCGCACGGCTGTGGCCGTGCGCACCGCGCCCCCCACGCTCGGCCAGCACACGCAGTCCGTGCTGACCGGCGATCTTGGTCTGTCGTCGAGCGAGGTCGACGAACTCCGCGCGAAAGGCGTTGTCTGATGGAAATCTCGGACGTGCGACGACGGCTCACCGCAACCATCGAGCAGGCCAGGCGTGGAGCCGCAGAACGGCGGACGCGTCATGATGAAGCGGCGCGAGAATACGGCGTGTTCCTTGAGCGGATCGCGGTCCCTGTCTTCCGGCAGGTCGCCAACGTCCTCAAGACCGAAGGCTATGCGTTCCGGGTGTTCACTCCGAGCGGCAGCGTGCGGCTCATGTCGGAGGCACGCGCGGAGGACTACATCGACGTCTCGCTCGACACGAGCGGCGACCAGCCGATCGTGCTGGGCTCCACGAGCCTGGCGCGCGGCCGGCGGGTGGTGGAATCAGGGCGTCCGATCGGATCACGAGCGATTCGGGATCTGAGCGAGGACGACGTGCTGGGTTTCCTGCTGAAGGAGCTCGAACCGTTCGTGGACCGCTAGGCGGGTCGCTCGATCGTCGAAGTATCGACGCCTTGCCGTTCCAGCAGCGCGAGGAATCCGGCGCGATCGGCCGATCCGCGATAGGCGTCCTGGATATCGACGCGTCCGGACTGCACGTAGCCGACGAGCGCGTCGTTGAGGGGCACCATGCCGACCTTCCGGCCACCCTCGATCGCGAGGAGCAGCTGTGATGTCCGTCCCTCCGCGAGCACGCTGCTGACCGCCGGCGTGTTCAGCAGCACTTCCCTGGCCGCGAGACGGCCTCCACCCCGCTTTCGGAGCAGGACCTGCGAGACGACCCCGCGAAGATGCTGCGCCAGGGAAAGCTGTACCTGGCGACAGTGCTCCGGTGGATACAGGTCGATGATGCGATCGATGGCACCCGTCGCGTCGTGGGCGGGAACGCCGCCAATAACCAGTTGCCCCGACGAGGCGGCCTCGAGCGCGACGTTCATGAGCGCGGCCGTCCGCAGTTCCTCGAGCACGAGCACGTCGGGATCTTCCCGGAGGGCGCTACGCGCCGCGGCCAGCATCCCCTCACCCCCGCCACGCACTTCGCGCTGGCTGATGAACGACGCGAGGCGCTCGTGAACCACGTCGATTTCTGTTTCAATGGAAATGACGTGGTCACGCCGCGTACGGTTGATCAGATCCACGAACGCCGACATCAGCGTCCGCTTGCCGCTCGCGCGCGGTCCCGCCACCAGCACGAGGCCCTCGGGTTCCATCGCGAGCCCCTGGATCTCGCGCGAGAGCCCCAGCTGCTCCGCCGTGACGGCGTGTACCGGCATCATGCGGAAGACGCCGCCGGGTCCGCGATGATCGCGGAAGCTCAAGCATCGAACGCGGCCGACTTCCGGAAGATCGCACATCCACTCACTGGAGACGCCGGTACGGAGTGTTTCCGCATGGCGCTCCGGCATGAGGGTCAGGAGCAGCGACTCGACGTCGTTCGGTTCGAGAACGGGCGCGCCATCGAGCGTGTAGATCTCGCCGTCGACACGGACCGACGGGCGCGACGCCGACGACAAGTAGAGCACGGACGCGCCGCGGGCCGAGGCGAGGCGCAGCAGTTGATCGAGACTCGAAAGGGCTTGTTCCGGGACGGGCGGCGGTGCGTGCGGTCGAATCGGACTTTTCATCAAGGACAGGACTGCGGCCGGCGCCTCCGGGGCCGGCGGCATCTCACGTGGGCCGCGCGCCGCCGGAGGTGTTTGCCCGACCGCCGGTGTTGGTGCGCCGGGCGGGATTGGGATCCGCGCGGGGCCGGGTGCCGCTGCGAACGTCTCGCGAACTGGAACAGCGGAGGACGGCCCCAGTCGCGCCGATGCCTCGCCAACCGGCACTCGGTCATCGACCGCGACATGACGACGCCGAATCTCGGCCCACACGTCGTCTCCACCACGGGCCGCGACAATCGTAAAGCGCTCGCCGGGAAACTCGCGCGCCGCCGGAAGCTCGTACTGCGCCGCCCCACCCTCGTCGAGGGCCCGCTGCAACTCAACCGGCAACAGCTGGTTCACGACGCCCCTGACGGCTTCGAACGTCAAGACACGAGTAGCAAGATCCACCTGACCAGAGGGCGTCACGACGTACGGCCGGTCGCCGACGTGCATCACAACCGCCTCGCCCTTGAGGCGGATAATCGCTTGAAGCAGGGACGGAACCAGAGTCATGCCTATGGGTCACGAGAAACGTTATCACTAATTTCGGCGTGGTCTGAGATTCGTTCCAGTCGGTGCTGAGTTGAGCGTGGTGATCCGTGTCGCCCGTCGAGATCCCTCACCCAGGCCAACCGGTCGGCTGGCCGGACACCACGGCCTGCGCCTCGTACCCTTCCGCTCTCGCGGCGGTCAACGGGTCACTCGACGGACAGTCATATTCGCGTGATGGCATCCGGATGATCCCGGCGATCATCGCGCGTTCGACTGTGACCGCCGCGCGGGGAGGCTGCGGCCGTGGTGTCGTGCGCTGGCGACGGCCAGCCTCCGACGGTTGGCCGCGGCGAGGGACCTCGACGGGCGCTCGGTTCGCGCCGGTGGACGAGACAACTCGGGGCCGCGTCGCGTCGAATTCGCGCGATCAGGTGCGAATAAAATGAGCGCGAGAGGCGCGCAGGCTGCGTCGATCGTGATATGTCACCCCACCGCTCGAATGACCACCAGCGTAACTAGTTCCGAACACTGGCCGTCGGACCAGCTGAATCGACGCGGCGATCGTCAGCTCAGGCCGGCGCGCGCATTTTTTCCGCGCGACATTCGTGGCGGCGAGACCCCGAGTTGCCTCGTTCGCCGGCAGCTGGCCCGCCCCGCGAAACTGACCCAGTGCCGAGATTCGAAGACCCACTATCTTCCAGTCGGCGTCTGGGCGCCGGCTTCATAGATTCTGACCAGCTCGACGAGCTTGTACCCGCGCGTCTGATATGGCGGCACAATCCGCTCGGCTCTCAGGTACTGCAGCATGGCAGCGTCTGAATAGTCAGGCGCGCCGATGTCGGGAATGGCCGTCAGCCGTTCTTCGAGACTCGGGATGGTCATCATCTTGTCGAGCATGACGCGCGCGACCGGAACGACGAGCCAACGCCGGGTGCGCTCTTCGCGAGCCCGGGTTGTGAACGCCACGAAGATCTCGTTGCTGATGAAATTGTAGTCCGCTTCTGATCGGGTCGCGGGCGCATCCTCGACGCGGACGAACTGGATCGTTTCCAGTTCCTGGAGACGATCGATCAGCGTCTGCGTAAACGTCCCCTCCCCCGACCATTTCGAGGTATCTAGATCCATAAACGCAGCTCTCGGCTCTCAGCTGTCAGCTCTCGGCTTTCAGCTCTCGGCTCTCGGCCTCTGCCATCAATCTGCAATCTCAGGGCTTCGACGCCTGGTGAATCGCCATGAGTCCGCCGAGGAGGCGATGGTACTTGACCCCCACGAATCCTCGCGTCTCCATCAGCCGCGCCACCGCTTCAGCGCCGGGGTAACGCCGAATCGATGCCGGAATGTACCGGTAGGTGTCGGGATCCCGGTGCAGCAGCCAACCAAGCGCGCCGCCAACCACCGTGAGATACAGCAGATACGCCTCGCGGACGACACCATTGGCCGGCCGGTTGAAATCGAGTGACAGCGCCTGCCCGCCAGGCTTGAGCACACGTAGCATCTCATCGAGGGCGGCCGGCAGATCGGGAACATTTCGAAGACCGTAGCCCGTCGTGAGCAGGTGGAACGCCGAGGACGGGAACGGGAGCGCCTGCATGTCCGCAACCAGGAAGGCGGGCCCCTTGAGTGAAGTCTTGCCCCTGGCAAGCTCGATCATCCGTCGGGTGATATCGAGGCCGGTGACCTGGGCGCCTCGTTCGTGCACGGCGAAGGCAATATCTCCAGTTCCCGTGGCGAGGTCCAACGCCCTCATTCCCGGCACCGGCGCCGCCAGCTGGACCAGCCGGCGTTTCCAGGCGCGATCCCGGCCGTAGGACAGCACCACCGTGATGAGGTCGTAACGATCCGCGATCGTCGCAAACAGGGCACGCACGTAGCGGCGCTTGCCGTCGGGGGTGGCGATGCGGTCATGAATCGACATGTGTGGATCAGACTGGCGATAATAGCGCGGCATGCTTCCATCGAGCACCGTCGAAAACTATCTGAAGGCGATTTACCAGGGGCAGCTGCAATTGCCTGCCGGCGTACGGCTGGTGCCGATGGGACAGGTGGCGACGGCGTTAGGTGTCACACCCGGCACGGCCACGACGATGGTGAAGGCGCTGGCCGAGTCGGGACTGGCGGAATACGAGCCTTACAGCGGCGTGAGGCTGACCCGCGCCGGCGAAACGCTCGCAGGACGTGTGCTGCGACGGCATCGCCTTGTCGAGTTGTTTCTCGTACAGGTCATGGGCATGAGCTGGACCGAGGTGCATGAGGAAGCCGAGCAGCTCGAGCACGCGGTCTCCGAACGATTGATTGAACTGATCGATGAAATGCTCGGACGGCCAACGCACGATCCGCATGGCGACCCGATTCCAACGGCGGAGGGCCGGATGGCGCCGCTGCCGCTCGAGAGCCTGCTCACCTGCCCGCTCGACACGCCGCTGAAAGTGACGCGCATCACGGACCAGGACCCGGCGTTCCTGCGGTTCATCGAAAGCCATGGCCTGAAGCCGGGCCAGGCGATCGAGGTCGAGCTGCGGGATACCGCGGCGGATTCAGTGCAATTGCGAGGTCGAGGGCGCCCGCCGCTCACCATCGGGGCGCGCGCCGCCTCGAAGTTACTGGTCGAAGTCGATCGCGGCTGACGTCAGCGCGAACCGAGCACTCTGTGAATCTCCTTCACGAGATCTTCCATCGCCCGCTGCAGCGCCTCGACCCCGTTGGCGACCCGGACCACATCAAATCCCGAGAACTGGAGGTACTCACTGTACATCTCCCGAGCATCGGAGTAGTCGTCAACCACGAGTACCCTCGACCGTCCTCCGAAATTTTCCACTGCCTTCGTCCCTGTCTTTGTACAGGAAGTTTACAGGAAGTCGAGCAGATCACCGGGCTGGTCGGCAACCAGATCCGCACTGCCAAGCTCCGACAGCGGGAACCCCTGGAAACCAAATCCGTATCGCGCGAGACATACGGCTGTCCGCGCCGCGCGGGCTGTGCGCCAGTCGACAATCGAATCACCAACGAGGATCGTCTCGACGGCCGCGGCTCCGGTGCTTTTCACCAGATGGAATAGCCCGGCGGGATCCGGCTTACGCGCAAACGGACCGTCCCCTCCAACCACGCACTCGGGTCGAAAGTAGTACGCCAGGCCGAGTCCGTCGAGAATCTCCCGCGTCGGACCAAGCGGCTTGTTGGTGAGCACGGCGAGTGTTGCGCGCGCCGAGAGTGCGGCGAGCGCCTCGAGCATCCCTGGATACGGTCTGGTGAACTTCAGCAGGCGCGCGTTGTAGAGGGTCAGAAACCGCGCCAGCGCTCCCGGCGGCTGCACCCGGCCAGCCGCGGCAAACGCCCGCGCGACCAATGTCGCCGCACCGTCGCCGACCATCCGGCCGATCGCCTCGCGCGAAAGCGGCTCGCACGCGGACTCGTCGAGCAGGGCGTTGGCCGACTCCGCCAGGTCGCGCAGGGAATCGACGAGCGTTCCGTCGAGGTCAAAGACAATCAGACGGAACCTGGAATGTGAGGATGTGAGGATGTCGGGATGTAAGGATGTCAGGCCCCATACTCCGCGAATGAGGTTGGCGTTTCCCACACCTTCACACGGACGACCGGCAGCTTCTGTTCGCTCGCGTAGTCGTAGATCAGCCGGGCGATTCGCTCGACCGTCGGATTGCTGTCGAGCAGATACATGGGCTCGCCGAGCTGCCGCAGAGGGGTGACCAGGGGATCGTCCTTCCGCAACACCATCTTGTGATCGAGTTCGCGGTCGATCCATCCCTTGACGATGCGTTTGATGTCGCTGAAGTCGCAGACCATGTTGCGATCGTCCAGCTCGTCGGTGCGAACCTCGATCTCGGCAACCGCATTGTGGCCATGCGGGTGCTTGCAGATGCCGTCGTAGTCGAGCAGCCGGTGACCGTAACAGAATTCGATGCGTTTGGTAACGGAGTACATTGGGTGAATTTGGTAATCTGGTAATTGGGTGATTGGGTGATTGGGATTGCAATTGAATTGAACAATTGCCAGATTACCAGATTATCCAATTATCCAATCACGCAAGGGCCATGGCTACAGCCGTCCTACTTTCTGGAGGCCTCGACAGCGCGGTGCTTGTCGCTGAAGAGGCGGCGGGCACCGGACGCGCCCGTGATGTCGCCGTTCATCCGATCTATGTGAGTGCCGGCCTGGCCTGGGAGCGGGCCGAGCGCGATGCCATCGCGCGG
>JBGOTP010000263.1:0-7666 GCA_041476545.1 Vicinamibacteria bacterium
GTGACGCGCAGCGCCGGCACCAGCCCGAACAATGCGGTGCTGACCACGGTCACGACCAATGTCCAGGCCAGCACGGTCCCATCGATCGGCATCGGCACGACCAGCCGGCTGCTCGCCAGCTCCAACACCCACCACGCCAATGGCAGCGCGAGAGCGGCGGCCGCCAGCGACAACACGAGACTCTCGAGCAGCAGTTGACGAACGACTCGCGATCGCCCTGCGCCGATGGCCAGTCGAATCGCCACCTCGCGCCGCTGCCGGGAGCCGCGCGCCAGCATCAAGTTCGCCGCGTTCACGCAGGCGATGAGGAGCACGATCATCGGAAGCGGGATGATGAGGGCGAGCGCTTGCGCCCGGAACGAGGGGTCGAGCATCGAGACTCGGTGGACGTCGACGCCGGCCTGATGCGTCGAGGCGAACCCCAGCGCCTCGATGCGTCCCGTCCCGACCGCCCGGGCGGCCGCCTCGATCTGTTCGAGCCCGACCCCGCCGCGCAACTGGCCGACAAAACGCAGGGCGCGTTCCCTGCCAGGCATGGCACTGGAACCCGGGGCCACACGATCGGCGAGGGCCAGGGGCAGCCAGATATCAGGACCTTCGACACCGAGGCGAATCTGTGTGCCGCCGAACTGCGGCGCCGCCACGCCGATGATCTGCACCGGCGACTCCGCGACACGAATCGCGCGACCGATGACGGACGGGTCGGCCGCGAAGTCGCGCCGCCAGACTTTGTAGGAGATCACGGCAACCGAAGCATTGGCAGGCTGGTCCTCGTCAGGACGAAAGGCACGCCCGAGCGCAGGTCGCGCGCCAAGCACGTCGAAGTAGTTGGCCGACACGAGCAGCCCGCTCATCTGCCGGGGGTCCGGCAGCGCCGCCGTGACGCTTGCCGACGACATGGCGGTCAGGTCCATCATCCCGGACAGTCCTCGGCGCAAGGCCTCGTAGTCCGTCGGCGACCACAGGAGATTCCCCGGCGGCCTGCCGGCCGGCAGACGACGAAGCTCCAGTTCGACGAGTTTGTCCTGCGCACCGACTCCCGGAACGTCCTGGAAAGCCACGCCGTTGATGAAGGCCACAGCGGCCACCATCGCGGCGATCCCAAGCGCCAGACTTCCGACGACGGCGGCCGACAATCCTGCCGAGCGTCGGGCCGCTCGACCCGAATACCGCACGTCCCGGAGGAACTGCTCGAGCCACGCCCCGGCCCGCGCTTCCAGCACTTGTTCTCGTACCTGCGTCACGCCGCCGAACGCGGCCAGCGCCGTGCGCCTCGCTTCGGCGGTTGACATGCCGGCTTCGAGCCGCGCGTCGATGTCGTGCTGGAGAAACGACTCGAACTCGGCATCCGGAAGCCGGTGACGTGACTCGCGACCGATCCATCGGCGCAGCGCCGCGCGCATGCGCGAGAGTTGGCGGTTCACGCGCCCTCCATGACCCGGGCCACGGCCAGGGTGATCGCGTTCCAGTGCGCTTGTTCTTTCTGCAACTGGCGGCGGCCGGCCTTGGTGATGGTGTAGAACCGGGCCCTCCGATTGTTCTCGGAGACGCCCCACTCGCCCGACACCCAGCCGTTTTCCTCGATGCGCTGCAGCGAGGGGAACAGCCCCCCGGGCGTCACCTGGAAGACGTCGTCGGTCAGGCTGCTCAACCGCTTCATCAGGCCCCACCCATGGATGGGTTCCCGGGCGATGACGCGCAGCACGAGCAGATCCAGCGTGCCTTGCGGCACGTCCTTTCGTTCGGGTCGTTCGGCTCTTTCGGCACGCTCGCGGCGTTCGGCCATGATGGCTTCTCCTATCGCGTGACGATAGGAATAACCCGACTCCTATCGCGTGTCAACAGGAAAGCGGATCTGCTGACATCGGCTTGCAGCCGACGCCGGCCGGTGGCATTCTGAGCCGCGCGGCCGAAGAACTGAGAGCTGAGTCCTCTGGAGCACTGCCCAATGCCGTCACCCTCATTTCGTATCGAGCCCTTGCCGGGTTACACGCCCACGATCGGGAGGCTGGTGGGCATGCTCCTTTACGCGCGCAAGACCACGTTGGCCGCTGTCGAAGGACTGAGTACGGCAGAACTGGATCATCTGCACGATGACTCCAGCAACTCGATTGGCGCTCTTCTGGCTCACATCGCCGTGGTGGAGCGTGGGTATCAGGTTCTCACGTTCGAGGAGCGACGTCCGACGGCACAAGAGCAGGCGGCGTGGGAGCCCGCTCTCACACTCGGAGCCGAGGGCCGTCGTCTCCTTCGCGGTCAGCCTCTCGAGCACTACCTTCACGAGCTCGCCGAGGTGCGGCGCGTCACGGCCGAAGGGCTTGCCGCGCGCGATGATGCCTGGCTGGAGCGAACGCTCAGCGCTGCCCCCGCGATGAATGCGCACTGGGCGTGGTTCCATGTCGCCGAGGACGAGATCAACCACCGCGGGCAGATGCGGTGGCTGCGCGCCCGCCTCGGAGGTGGACGATGAAGCGTTTCCATTTGGCGCAGGTGAACATCGGGCGGTTTCGGGCGCCGATCGACTCGCCCATCATGGCGGGCTTCCGGGCACAACTGGAGCCGATCAATGCGCTCGCAGATCAGAGCCCCGGCTTCATCTGGCGCCTGCAGACCGAGGATGGCGACGCCACGGCGGTGCGGCCCTACGCGGGCGACGATCTCATGGCGATCAACATGTCCGTCTGGGATTCGTTGGAGGCGCTGCAACAGTTCGTCTACAAGAGCCACCATGTGCACACCCTGCGCGGCAGGGACCAGTGGTTCGAGCCAATCGAGGGCCCAATTCTCGCGTTGTGGTGGATCCCGGGCGGTCACACCCCGACCGTGCAGGAAGCCGTGGAGCGGCTTGCGCATCTGAAGACGCACGGGCCGACACCGCACGCGTTCAGCTTCAGGACACCATTCCCTCCGCCTGACGGGCAGACCGAGGTCGAGAACCTTGACGCGGTATTCTGCGACTTCGCGTCGCCCGACACGCCACGTCAGCGACGCTGAGCACGATCGCCCTGAAGCAGGCACACTTCATGGACAACACCGAGACCGACAGGACGGCCAGCACGGGTGTGGTGACTCGGGCGATGTCGGACCAGGCGCGGGCGGGACGCGAGCCCCTGCTGGATTCCTGGGACCGGAACAACACGATTCTGGTCAACCTGCTCCGTGCCCTGCCGGAGGGCGGGCTCGAGATCACGGCGATGGAGGGCAGCCCCTCCATCGCTCAGCTGTTCACACACATCCACTATGAACGGCTGGTGTTTGTCTTCGAGGACGCTCCCGAGTTCGCCAGACATCCGCCCGAGGAGGAGTGGGCGGTCGAGCGGGACCCGGCCGATCACGTGGCGCATCTGGATGCGCAAGAAGTGAGCGAACGCAGCGTGATGATTCGCGCGAGGACTCAACCCGGTGTGTGCGCCGCCGCTGACGCGCACGCGCGGAACTGAGTGATCTACGGTGGTTGCGGCACGAACTCGGTCTGGACCGAGTCCCCGCGGACCCATCAGGATCCGGCTCCGGATGAATCGCCGACATTCGCATGCCGTTCCCCGAAGTGCAGGGTCGCCTCGTGCGCGTTGTGCGCCCGGCACCGCAGCGAGAGATTCTCGACGGTGGTCGGTCCGCCGTCGGCGTACGGCTCGACGTGATGAAACTCGAGGAACCCCGTTTCCGTGCAGCGACCCTCCGTGCCGACGAACGCGCAGCGCCCACCGTCGCGATGCCAGACCGCCCGCCTGACTGACGCGGACACGTGCCTGGACGTCTCGTTGCTCACCCGTGCGGCGCCGGGTTTCTTGACCTGCGCGAGCCTAGTCCGCTCCAGTTGGTCGACGAGCACGGTCAACGCGCGCTCGATGATCGCTGCCGGGTCTCCCGTGGGAATCACGTGACGCAGGAGGTCCTGCGCGCGGCGCAGCTTGCCGTGCCCTTCACGACTGACGGTGACTTTGATCAGGTACCGCTCAGGTGAGAGCGGTGCGACCGTCGCTCGCGCCGACGCGATCACGCCCAGAGCCTGCGGTCCATCCCCGTTGCCCGCGGAGATCGGCCCGGGGTTGGCGGGCCGTGAATCAGCCGCACACGGCGGTGCAGCAGGCGGCATCGGAGCCTCGGACAGTGTCCCGGTCCCTGACGAGAGCGTCGACGTCGACACTCTCCGGATTCTGGCTTCGATGTCCGGTTGTGGATGGAGGCACGCAATCATGCGCTCGACCTCCGGCTTGGTCTTGTGGCGCGCGCCCTCGAGCAGCGCCTCGTGATTCTCGTCCGTAAGATGTGGTTTCAGCAACACGACGGTGGTCAGCGTGATGGCTCCGCTCACCAGCAGTTCCATGACCGCCGGGAATCTTCGGGACGCACGCGCGGCCGCAATCCGCCCGTAGGCCGCGTGCTCGGAGAGTCGCAGCACCTGGGTGCAATAGGCAAACAGCGACGAGCAACCCTCATCAAGAAAGAGCTTGCGATCATCCAGCTCGGCAAGCAACGCGACGAGTGCCGCGGTCGCGCGTCGTTCGCCGGCGGCGGCATTCTTCACTTCGGCAATGAGCTCGCGGTCCGACAGGCAACGGAGAGGATCGTGTGACATTCCTTTCGTATATCACGGTGATTTTCGGCGCCGCCGTCGTCCGCGTCGTCGGCGATTGACGATTCGATCTGGTCGCGTGAGATCCGGACCGCGATCGCGCCGTGGATGGGCGTACAGCTCGCAGGTGCGGCCATCGTCGTCGGAGCTGCCGCATTGGCGGCGGGCGCATCGCGAAACGTGTCAAGCGCTATTTCGCACGGCGCGGCTCGGTCTGGACCGAGTTCACGCGCGCAGTCCGCCGACGGTTTGACTCTGCCCAGGGGCGCGCGGAGAATGAGCACGGCCTGCGAGAGAACGTCGAGGGTATGGCGATTCCCGCGGATCGGTGACTCACGTTGGCGCCGTCCGGTCATACGCCGTTAAGCCCGACAGTATCGGCCGTTCCAAGTATCATTTCTAAGAATATGGATGAGGAACGTCGTCGCGAGCTGGTTGACTCACAAGGCCTGAGTTGGTTGGTTAGCGCCAGGAATCAGGTCCAGTTGTTCATGTTGAAGGTGCACGAGAGCGCGCCACCGTCCTCCGAGGCTGGGACGACTACTGAGGCCAGCCCGGAACTCAGGCAGTGGCTCCTATTTGTGGGAGCGGGATTCTCTCTTTGGCGCGCGGTCTTTCTTGTGGACCCGAAGGACGTGGACCGACAGACAAGCGATCTTCAAGAGAATGCGACGGCATTCCTTGAGAAGGTCATCCAAACGAACGCTGTGACCTTCGGCGACGATCGGTCGTGTGCGACTTGGTCCAGCGGCTACTACCTAAACAACGCGCGCTACCGCGTGAAAGCGCTAGCGGCATTCCGCGAGGTTCCTCCACTGCGACCGGGTATCGCAAATGCCCGGATTCGTGAGGTATGGAATGAGACCTTCCTTGCTCTGCTCGACACCTTTCATGGGTTTGTGAGTGAAGGCAAGTCATCGAAACGCATGGCGTAGCCAACGCGCTCTCGGGCGTCGGCGCGCATGTCATCCTCTGAGGGATCTCTGGAGCGAGCGCGCCGCGGTTGAAGCGCAACGTCTCGCAGAGGCAATCATGGGTTCGGATCTTCCAGCATCCAAGATCGTTGATTTCATCATCGGCGACTTCGAAGCCGCCTGGAACGCGCTCGCTGCTGAGCCCGTCGCTGGCAATCGAGGCAACTTCCTGTTCGCACTTCAAGCCATGGTGCTGCTCGAGGTCGCCAGTCGGCTTTGCGCTTCTGATCTGACCGGGGCGGCGCTCGGCGCCTTCTCGACGCAGCTAAGCGCGCGCGATCCTCGATACTTCACAGCCTTGCCAGGCGCTTGCGCCGGCGGGTCTCACGAGTTCACCCTCCCGTGTTCAGGTCCGAATCCGTCCGCTGAATTGTTGGCGGCGTTGTTTGACCTGATCCGTAACGGACAGGCGCACCAGTACCAACAGATCCGCGTCAGGCTAAGTGACGGCATGGACTTCCAGGTGGAATTGACAGGCGCCGAACATGGGTTGTTCCTCGACCGCACGCCGAATCGCACCGGACATCTAGTCCAATCGAGGGATGAGAGCGGAGACTTGTGGTTGAAGGTGCGGACCGACGTCTTGTTCGTCGACGTGAGAGAGAGTATTCGAACGGCCAATCTGTTGGGTCGAGGCCTGTCGATCGTCCACTTGGTTAGGCCTCGCGGGAGCGGTACGTACCAGTTTTCCAGTGCTCAGTTGGAGCAGGCGCTCCAACCAACGGGCAGCGAGAGGTCCACACTGGGGCTGCGATTGCCGCTGGTGTAGCGGAGGGCGAGATGATTGCGATGGTCCTCACCCCAGAATCGCGCACATCAGGAATCCACCGATTTCGGCTAGAGGACCGGCACAGGAATGCGATCCGACGGCTGAAGATCCGGTTGCCGACTCCGATGGTGATGGATGAGCCATAAGAGACGAATTGAGCCTGGGTGCCGATCGCGTCGTGCCATCATGCCGCCGCAGCGCGCGGCTCATTCTGAAAGTTAGGCAGCAGAGTGCAGCAATGAACCGGCACCCAGACGAATCTGTTCTCCCGATCCTGGAGGTTCGAGCCGATGGAACGCCAGAAGCGTTCTTGGGGACAGGCTTCTTAGTGGCGCCTGGCGGTGTGTTCGTCACGGCCCGCCATGTGCTTAACGGCCGATCGAATGGTTCCGGGAATCGGGTCGTTGTCGCGATCGAGGCTTACGACGAGGTCTACCGGGAGTTTCGCGAGCTTCGCAATATCAGGTTGTCAGGCGTCGCTGATGTTGCAATCGCCGACCTCCGAAGTACTGATGGGCTACGAATGCTCAGCCTGAATCGCGGCGAAGCGCCCACCAATGTGGACGTGCTCACTGTCGATCACAGCTCGACTCAGATCGTCGAGAACCAAGGGCGGCGGGTCGTCCGATTCTCTCCGGGCACGTTGAAAGGCAACATCGTACGCCATTACGTCAGCGACTTCGGCATGACGCGCGGAAGGCGCTGCTTCGATACGTCGTTTCCGGCGCTCGGGGGAGCGAGTGGTGCGCCTGTCATTGTCCCTCCGCGGTTCTACGTCGCAGGGATGCTCGTGGCAAATGTGCAGCGCCACCTGCTGCCAGCGCAGATTCTGACGGTAACTGACGGCGAGTCCCTCGTTGAAGAGGTGCGGTACCATCTCCCTTTTGGTCAGGCTCTTGAGGCCGACGAAGTCGTCGCGGCTCTTGAGGCGCTCGGCGAGTCTGCCGAAGATACCAGGTGACCAGACTGCTGCCTAACGAACGGCTCAATCGCACCTCAACGCCACCAGCGGATCCACGCGCAGGGCGCGTCTGGCCGGCCACAGCGCGGCAAACCCGACCGCGAAGAGAAAGATGACGATTGCGCTGACGTACGCGATCGGATCGATCGTGCTCAGCCCGTACAGCTCCCGCCGTAGTAGTTGGGCCAGTCCGGCGGCGCCCAGCACGCCCGCGACCAGACCTCCCATGAGCGTGACTCGGAATTGCCGGGAGAGGCTCCCGACGATGTGACGCGATTGGGCACCCAAGGCCAGCCGAATCCCAATTTCCTTCGTGCGCTGCGCGACCGAGTACGACACGAGACCCACCACGCCCAGACATGCCACGGCCAGCGCGATGACGCCGA
>JBGOTP010000264.1:0-7485 GCA_041476545.1 Vicinamibacteria bacterium
AATGTAGTGCGGGATGTTGATGGCGGCCGCCACCCGCCTCGCATCGTGCAGATCCTCGATCGAGCAGCAGCTGCCGAACGCGCGATCGCCCGTCGCATCATACAGCTGCATGGACAGACCGATGACGTCGTGGCCCTGCTCGGCAAGCAGAGCCGCGGCAACCGACGAGTCCACACCGCCCGACATGGCGACGACGATTCGCATTAGGCCGACACGGTCTTTCTTCTGAGGCTTCGCAGCTTTTCCACGAGGTGCGGCAGCACGGCCACCACGCGATCGACTTCTTCCCCCGTCGAGAACATCCCGAGGCTGAAGCGCAGGGAGTTCTGCGTTCTGTGCGTGGGTAGCCCCATGGCGCGCAGGACGTGGGAGGGTTCGAGCGTGCCCGAGGAGCACGCGGACCCGGTTGAGACAGCCACGCCTTCAAGGTCCAGGGCAATCAGCAGACTCTCGGCCTCGACGCGATCGAAGCTGATGTTCGTCGTGTTCGTGACACGCTGTCCGCGCGCGCCGTTGATGGCGGTGCCGGGCACCTGCCGCAGAATCTCTTCTTCGAGGCGGTCGCGCAACGCGCTCAGACGGATCGCCTCGGTGGGCATCTTCTCCCCGGCCAGACGTGCCGCGACTCCGAAACCGGCAATCGCGGGGACATTCTCGGTTCCGGCGCGGCGGTTTCGCTCGTGTTTGCCGCCCGTCAGGATCGGCTGCATGCGCGTGCCGCGCTTGATCCAGAGCACGCCCGCGCCCTTCGGCCCGCCGAACTTGTGTGCCGACAGCGCCAGCAGGTCGATGCCCAAGGCCCGGACATCGACAGGAATCTTGCCAGCCGACTGGACGGCGTCGGTGTGCATGAGCGCGCCGCGTTCGTGCGTCAGGGCGGCAATGGCGGCGATTGGCTGAATGGTGCCAATCTCGTTGTTGGCGTGCATGACCGAGACGATCGCGGTCTGGTCGGTCAGCGCCTCCCGGATGCGGTCCGGCGAGACCACCCCGGACTCGTCCAGGGGAACGATCGTGGTCTGCCATCCGCGTCGAGCCAGGGCCTTGAACGTGTTGAGGACCGCTTCGTGCTCGATCGCGCTGGCGACCAGATGCCGGCGGCCGGTGGGTTCGAGCGCCTCGGCCACACCACGAATGGCAAAGTTGTCCGACTCCGTTCCGCCGCTCGTGAAGACGATCTCCGACGGATCGGCGCCGATCAGGGCCGCCACGGCCGACCGCGCGACGTCCACAACGGCCTTGGCCTGCTGACCAAAGTAATGAACACTCGATGCATTGCCGAAAACATCACAAGAGGTCCGGGCAACGCTGTCGGCCACGTCGGGGGCGAGGGGGCTCGTCGCGTTATAGTCGAAGTAGACGCGCATACGTGAACCAGTCATTGTAGCACCGCCGCTAACCATAGGTAACAGAAGGACTAGACAAGCATTAGGGTGTTCCATATACTGACAGGATTTAGGGGTCCCAGGCCTCACACCGGTGGATACCCCCGCGGATCGAGAAGGCGGACAGTCGGAGGATTACATGTGGAAACGCGATGAAGCGGTCCGACCCGCGAGCGGACAACAACCGGCTGCGCCGCAGCCACCCGTGTCGGGCATGGCGGGCGTGCCAGGTCCTCGTCTCGAGGCGAGCAAAGTCATGGAAAGGGATGTCGTGAACATCGGAAAATCGGTTGTGATCAAGGGCGAGCTGAACGGCAGTGAAGATCTGACCATCGAAGGGCATGTCGAAGGCACGATTCAGCTTCGCGATCACGTGCTGACGATCGGGCCAAACGGCAAGATCAAGGCCCAGGTGTTCGCGAAGTCCGTGATTGTGCTCGGCGAGGTGACCGGCAACGTGACGGCGAGCGAAAAGGTGGATATTCGCGATGCCGGGTCAGTCGACGGCGACATCGTCTCGCCGCGCGTGGCCATCGCGGAGGGGGCGCACTTCCGGGGCAGCGTCGACATGCAGCGGAAGAGCGGCGTTCCGGTGACGGCCAAGCCGGCCGCTTCGTCGAGTCCGGCCGCGCCCATGCCTCACGCCGCCGCGGCCCAGCGCGTGTAACAACGCCAGAGGGTGGAGGGCAGAGGTGTTCTGCCTTCCGGCTTCTTTGCGGCCTCCTTGCCTTATGGGTCTGCTGGATCGCATCGCGCCACGCCGAAGCGAGTCGGAGCCGGCAGCGACGCCCGCCGGCGGCGATCTGATCTTTGCCACCAAGGCCCTTCGCAAATTCCTCACGGCTCTGACAACACGGGAGTCTCCCGTGCTGCTCGATCTCGGCCCTGTCGTGGGCAGCAACGTGAGCTTTTTCGGCGAGCAACTCGGCTGCAAGATTTTCGTGGAAGATATTTGTGCGGATGTCGACCGGCATCTCCGCGAGGGGACGATCGACGCGCTGCCGGAGTTCCTGAAGAAGCGCTTTCCACACGCCGACGGCTCGGTCGATGGCGTGTTGTGCTGGGACGTCATCGACTACCTCGACCGTCCAGCGGCGCAGGCGCTGGCCGAGCAGGTCACGCGTGTCTTGCGTCCCGACGGCGCGCTCCTCGGGTTCTTCGGCACGGCGCCACCGCGCGACACGCACTACACGAAATACATTGTCGTGGACGAGGCGACCTTGAAGTGCCGGCCGTATCCCGCGGCGCGGGGCCGGCAGGCGATTCTCCTCAACGGCGACATCATCCGACTGTTCGCCGGCCAGCGGGTGTCGGATTCGTTTCTGCTGCAGAACAACCTCAGAGAAATCCTCTTTCGTCGGTCCACGCCGTCCACCTAGTCGCCGTGTCGCGTCCTGTCATCGCGCTCCTCACGGATTTCGGTCTTCGCGATCACTATGCGGGCACGATGAAAGGGGTGGCGCTCGGGATCTGCCCGGACGCCACTCTGGTGGACATCTCCCACGACATACCGCCCCACGACGTCCTGGACGGCGCGATCGAGCTCGCGGCGGCGTATCGATACTTTCCACCAGGCACCGTGTTTCTGGTCGTGATCGACCCCGGCGTCGGCACGTTGCGGCGAGGCCTCGCCGTCCAGGCCGGGGGATATCGGTTCGTCGCGCCGGACAACGGCGTTTTGTCGATCGCCCTCGACGCCGTCGCATCCGGGATACATGAACGCGCCCCGATCGCCGCGGGAGACGTTGAGCGCGTTGAGATGGTCGAGATGAGCGAGTCGAGATATACGCGGCCGACCGTCAGCCGGACGTTCGAGGGGCGCGATCGATTCGCGCCGGCCGCGGCGTGGCTGGCGTCGGGCGTGGCGCTTTCGAGCCTCGGCCGTCCCGCGGCATCCCTGCACCGTCTGCATCTGCCGGCGCCGACGTTGACGGATCGAGGGATTGACGCCGAAGTGCTTCGCGTCGATCGCTTCGGCAACCTGACGACGAACATCGATCGCGCGACGTGGGCCGCCATCGGGGATCCCGCGGGATTGTCGATTCGCGTCGGCGGCCGCGTGTTGACGAAGGTTGTCTCGACTTATGCCGACGTGCAGCCCGGCGAGATCTGCGCTCTCTTTGGCAGTTGGGATCATCTGGAGATTGCCGCCAACGGCGCGGATGCAGCGGCCGCACTTCAGGTCGGTCGCGGCACGCGGGTTCAGATCATTCGTCGAGAGCTGATAGCCGACAGCTGATAGCTGTCAGCCGTGATACCATCCCCGGCCTATGATCAGCTTCGATCTCTCGAACGAACAGCAGCTGCTCGAACAGTCGGTGCGGCAGTGGGGGGCGCGGGAGATCGCGCCGCACATTCGGGACGCGGATCGGCAGCACCGGTTCGATCGCGATCGCGTGCTCGGCGGCATGGCCTCGCTCGGCCTGCTCGGCATCTCCGTGCCGCAGGAATACGGCGGGGCCGGCATGGACTACATCTGCCTGGGGATCGCCAGCGAGGAACTCGAGTACGTCGACACATCCCTGCGCGTCATCATGTCGGTCCACGCCGGGCTGAACTGTTTATCGTTGCTCACGTGGGGCACCGAGGATCAGAAACAGCGGTACTTGGTCCCGCAGGCCCAGGGCCGGAAGATTGCAGGCTATGCCTTGACCGAGCCGGGCGCCGGCAGCGATGCCCGCGCCATCCAGACGATGGCCGTCAAGACGGGCGATCGGTACGTGCTCAACGGTGAAAAGTCGTGGATTTCGCTCGCGGATGTCGCCGACAACTTCATCGTCATCGCCTGGACCGACGCCGAGAAAAAGAAGCAGCGCGACCCCAACGGCCTCAGCGCGTTCATCGTCGAACGCACGTTCAAGGGGTTCTCGAGCGGACCGATGAAAGAGAAGTGGGGCATCCTGGCCGGCAACACCGGCTGGTTCAAGATGGACGGCGTCGAGGTGCCGGAGGCGAACCTCGTCGGCAGGCCGGGTGAAGGATTCAAGATTGCGATGTTCGCGCTCGATCAGGGCCGCTTTACGGTGGCCGCCGGCGCGACGGGACTGATCCGGGCCTGTCGTGATGCCAGCGTGAAGTACTCCAAGGAGCGGCACACGTTCGGCGTCGAGATTGGCCAGCATCAGCTGGTGAAGGAAATGATCGCCCAGATGGAGTCCGACTATCAGTCGGCCCGGCTGCTGTGGCTGCGATCGGGCTGGATGAAGAATGCCGGGCAGCGCAATACGAGGGAGACCGGGCTCGCCAAGTGGTTTGCCACGGTCGCCTCCGAACGCGCGGCCGGAGACGCCGTGCAGATTCACGGGGCGAATGGTTACTCCGACGAGTATCCGGTTGGCCGCTTCTATCGCAACTGTAAAGGCGCGGTCATCTACGAGGGGACAAGAGAGATCCACAAACTGATGCAGGCGGACTACCTGCTCGGCTACCGGACCGACCGCCCGACGCGATGCGAGCTGCCGGCCTACAACCGATAATCCCTTTCCATTTTAGAGTCTCCGCATGCATTCTGATCTGTCGCTTGAATTCCTGAGAGTCGTTGAAGAGGCGGCCATCGCCTGCGCCCACACGATGGGCCAGGGCGACCGGCATCTGTCCGATCACGTCGCGGTCGAGGCCATGCGGCGCGTCATGGACACGGTGCCGATCGACGGCACGATCGTCATTGGCGAGGGCGAGCGGGACGAGGCGCCCATGCTCTACATCGGCGAAAGGGTCGGCATGGCCCACAAGGATCCCGACGGGTCCACCAAATACGATCAAGTGGATATCGCGGTCGATCCGCTCGAGGGCACCAATCTGTGCGCGACCGGAGCCGCCAATGCGATCGCGGTGCTCGCCGCATCCAACAGCGGCGGCCTGCTGCACGCGCCGGACCTCTACATGGAGAAGCTCGTGGTCGGTCCGAGCTCGAAGGACCACGTGAGTCTCGACGCGCCCGTGCACAAGAATCTCAAGGCGATCGCCGGCTGCCTCGGCCGCACCATCGAGGATCTCGTCGTCGTCGTGCTGGAACGGGAGCGACACGAGAAGCTGATTGGCGACATCCGCGCGGCCGGTGCGCGCATCCGCCTCATCGGCGACGGCGATCTGTCGGCCGGTATTGCCGCCGCCGTCGTGGGATCGGGCGTGCACGCGGTGATGGGGACCGGAGGCGCGCCGGAAGGCGTGCTCACGGCCGCGGCCATGCGGTGTCTGAACGGGGAGATCTTCGCGCGACTCGTCGTGACCAAGCCCGAGCACGAGGAGCGCTGCCGCGCCATGGGGATCACCGATTTCAAGAAGATCTATCGCTCCAGGGACTTGGCGTGCGGCGACGACATTATCTTTGCCGCAACCGGCGTGACCGACGGGACGCTGATGCGCGGTGTGCGGTTCTTCGGAGATGGCATCCGTACGAGCTCCGTGATCATGCAGAACAATCCCCACCGGATCCGGTTCATCGACAGCATTCACGTGGCGCCCTCGAAAATCGTCAAGATTCACTTCTGACGCCGCCCGACATGATCAGGGTGCGCGTGGACGCGACCGCTCCCGATCCCGCCGTGCTCGAATCCGCCGCGGCCACGATTCGAGCGGGGGGGCTGATCGTGCTGCCCACCGATACGCTCTATGGCCTTGCGGCTGATCCCTTCGATGACGAGGCGGTTCGGCGCATCTTCACGGTCAAAGGTCGCCGCCCCGGGCAGGCGCTGCCGCTCGTTGCCGCCGACACCGATCAGGTCGTCTCGGCCATCGGCCCACTCCCTCCGGCAGGTCAACAGTTGGCGGAACGCTTCTGGCCCGGGCCACTCACGCTGCTCCTGGCCGCGCCCGCCACGATGGTCGTGGACGTCACCGGTGGGACCGGACGCGTCGGCGTGCGGGTGCCCAACCATGCCGTGGCGCGGGGACTCTGCCGGGCGTGCGGTCATCCCCTGACGGCGACCAGCGCCAATGTCAGCGGACAGCCCGCGTCGGAGGATCCAGACAGGGTGGTGGAATCGCTTGGTGTGAGGGAGACGCAGATTGCCGTCCTCCTCGACGCCGGCAAGACCGCCGGCGGGCCGCCATCAACGATCGTGGATGTGACTGAGGATCCGACCGACGCTAGTGTCCGCGGCGTCCGGCTCGTGCGGGCTGGGGCAATCTCGTGGGAGGATATCCAGGCATGCCTCCGCCAGTAGGTCCGACGTTCAGGCCGGGCGACCGAACACACACATCCGGCGCGCGTCGCGGCCCTGGACCCGCGCGAGGGGGGCGCGAGCGTGCGGCGCTCGTCGGGCTCGTAGCCGGGCGCGCGCGGCGGCTGGAGGCGGAACGATCGCTCGACGAACTGGCCGGCCTCGCCAGTGCCGCGGGTGCCGACGAGGTGCTTCGCGTGCTGCAAGAGCGCCCCAGGCCCGATCCGTCGACCTATCTCGGTTCCGGCAAACTCGCTACGCTCGCCGTGTCCTGCGAGGAGACGGGCGCCGATGTCGTGATCTTCGACAACGAACTCACTCCGGCCCAGCTCCGCGAGATCGAGCGGACTGTCGGACGGAAGGTCGTCGATCGTACCCAGCTCATTCTCGACATCTTCGCGCGGCGCGCCCGCACGCGGGAGGGCAGGCTGCAGGTGGAACTTGCCCAGCTCAAGTACCTGCTGCCGCGCCTTGCCGGGTCCGGTGACGCCCTGTCGCGGCTTGGCGGCGGCATCGGCACCAGGGGGCCCGGCGAAACGAAGCTCGAGACCGATCGCCGTCGCATCCGAACCCGCATCCGGGCGGTGGCCGACGACATCGAGCACGTCCGTCAGCGCCGGGGGCAGCTTCGCGAGCGGCGCCACAAGGCGTCGGTTCCAACCGTCGCGCTCGTCGGCTACACGAATGCTGGCAAGACGACGCTCTTCAACGTGCTGTCGGGCGCCCACGCCGAGACGTCCGACGCGCTGTTTGTGACGCTGGATCCGCTGGTTCGGCAGGTGCGGCTGCCGGACAACCGCGAACTGCTGGTGTCGGATACCGTGGGCTTCATCGACCGCCTGCCGCACGCCCTCGTGGCCGCGTTCCGCGCAACGCTCGAGGAGGTCGCCGACGCCGATCTCGTCCTGCACATCATTGATGCGGGCGCGCCGGACCGC
>JBGOTP010000265.1:0-7462 GCA_041476545.1 Vicinamibacteria bacterium
ATCCGGACGTCGTCGGCCTTGCGTGTCGCTTCGATGCTGAGCACGTAGTCGCCAGGCGCCAGGTCCGCGAGAGGCAGACGCGTGACGGACCGGTAGACGCCGTCCGCTGCAGCGAAATCCGAGGCAGAGATGGAGTCCGTGTGCCGAATGACGGTGGCGGCGTGATCGTCCTTGACGATCACGGACAGGTTCACTTCGAGCGCCGGTGTGCGATTGGCGTACACCTCCGCGAACGCGAGCAACTCGTCGCCGGCCTTGAACTGCCGCACGGCGGTGGGCAGAATCGAGAGAACCCCGGCGAATAGCTTGCTGTCATTTCCGGTGGGCGTCGCGCCTTGTCGAGCGGACGCAATCACGAGCCCGCTCATGACGAGTTCTCCCTTTGAGAAGTCCGGTACGTCGATGTCGTACCACACGCTGCCGCCCTTAGCGGATCCGGCAAGCACGACGGCCGCGCGAACCTGATACCGCCCGGCGCTCACGTCGTTCAGTTTCGAGAGCACGCGAAAGCCCTGCCGCTTCAGTTGATCGGACGTCTCGCGGGTGAGTTGGAGGTCAATCCGGGTAGTTTCGGCGGCCGCCACGACGTTCCGCCGATCGACCGCGACGGTGGCAATCTCCAGGGCTCCGGTGAACTTGCCGTCCTGTTCCGTGACGTCGATATTGCCAGCCGGCGTTTCGACGATGACGGCAATCGATGCTTTTCCGCTTTCACCGCGGAACGCGGCGGCGGTGGCCGTGAGAGCCAGGCCGTCCATGGGTAAGGGGCTGTTGAGCGCTTCGCGCAGTTCAGATGACGTGCCTCGCGGGCCCGGCAGAGAGAGTGGCACAGGCGGCGCGCTGCCTTTGGCTTCGCGATAGCCGCTGCGCGCTAGCACTTTCAGGCCGCGCCCGTTGACTTTGACACTGATGCTGCGGCTCTTGCCGTCGCGTCGCGTGTTCGTCGGGTAGTAGCCGAGGAGATAGTACGTACTGTGCTGACTGACGATGCGATTGAGGACGGCTTGGAAATCGTTCTGGAACGAGACCGCGCCA
This sequence comes from Vicinamibacteria bacterium, assembly GCA_041476545.1. GTDB lineage: Bacteria > Acidobacteriota > Vicinamibacteria > Vicinamibacterales > CAVVIG01 > JBGOTP01. The sequence continues at coordinate 1,036 of JBGOTP010000265.1, forward strand.
CCAGTCTCGTCCGCGATCGACCGCAGGCTCATGCGCGCGCGATCGACTTCGGCGCGAAAGCCTGTGTTGAGCGCGCGCCATGCGGCCGCGCCGGGGCCCACGCTGCTTCTGCCTTCCGCGGCAGGAGAGGGACCCGCGCCGCGCTCGCGTGCTTGGGCTGCAGCAACTGCGGCTCCAGTAGCCGCCGCGTTGGAGCCGCCGAGCGCTGTCAGCTCGTCGAATGCATAGAGCCCCCGGGGATCGATGCCATAGATAGTGACATTCGCACGGGTGGCGGCCGCGATGGTCTGCTTCTCTTCATCGAGGACCACCGTCACATTGACATCGCTGGTCGAGTCGGTGTTGTAGTCGGTCCCTTCGCTCAGGAGCAGCAGCACCTTGCTGCGCCCTCGCATCCCGCCCATCCACGTCAGGACCTCCCGAACGGCACGAAGCGAGGAAGTGGCTTCGAAGTACCATTCCTGACTATCCTGTGGATGCGTGCCATTGAATCTTTGGATGGCCTCTGACTCGAGCTTCCGTCCCACGAAGCCGTCGAGGGCCTTCACAAGCAACGTCTTGTTGCCCGTGAGCGTCTGGCTGATATCGGTTCGACCGCTCGTCGCGACGATGGCCGCGAGGTCGTGGGATCCGAGATCGCGCTGAATGAACGTCTTGACGATGTTGACTGTCTGCTGAGTACGCTGGGCATCGATCTGGCGATCGTCGAGCACGATGACGTAGACACGACTCTCCTCGGCGGTAAAGTGATTCGGCGAGACGTCGGGTTCGACACGCGGCGCGGTGGTTGTCGTGCGCATCGAGCTTGTCGAGGTCGTCGAACTTGTCGATTCCAGGGGGATGTCGATGGCGGAAAAGCTTTCGATCGTCTGTTCCTGGCGATCTTCGAAGAGGTGGAAATCTTCCTTCTTCAGATCGCGGACCGGTTTGCCTTTGCCGTCTACGACGCGCGCATCCACTTCGACGTACTCGACCCCTGTCCGGAACGTCGGAGTTTGAGCCTGAGTGGCGGCCCCGGCCTGGGCGCGCACGGTCGGGGAGTGGAGGGCCATTGCGGCGATCGAGACGGCGACGGCGGCTAGAGCAGGACCGCCAGCACACACACGCTTCATGACCAGGCCCTCTCGGGAGACGTTACCGTCCGTGCGCATGAGGCCGCAGGAGCGTCACGATGAGGCGGTGCGTCGGCGTGTCGACGCCCACTTCGCCGCCAATTCTGACGACCGCGCCGCTCAGCCACGGCAGCTCGAGCGGACGGCCGCGTTCGAGATCCTCGAGCATGGACGACTTGGTGCCGGGCGGCAGCGCCTGCTGTGCGGCAATGATGTCATCAAACACCGTGTCCTTCAGGGTAATCTGCTTGCCGCGCGCCACGGCAATCGATTCGCGGAGGGCCGCCTGCAGCATCGCGAACAGATCCGGATCGGCCATGACCGGCCCTATCGGGCAGCGGGTCATCGCCGTCATGCCGCTGAAGACCGTGAGCCGGCAGAACTTGGCCCAGATGTCGGTCATGATGCGATCGCTCAGCACGGCATCGATGCCGGCGGATTGCGCCGCTTCGAGCAGAGACTCGAGGAGCGGCGACGACTCGGCGTCGAGCGTGCCGAAGACGAGCCGATTCATCGCCGTATGCCGGATGAGGCCTGGCTCGGAGACGACCGCGGACACGTACGTCGTGCCGCCGGCGACATGCGCGGGGCCCACGCTACGCGTCAGCACGCTCACGCTATCAACGCCGTTCTGAAACGGCACGACGAGTGTCGTCGGTCCGATGAGCGGCGGCAGGAGCCGAAGCGCCGACTCCGTGTCGTAGAGCTTCACCGTGAAAAAGACGATGTCGACCGGCCCAACGGCCGCGGGATCGTCGGTCGCGCTGACGAGCGGCAGGTGAAGATTCCCGAGCGGGCTGTCGATGCGCAGTCCCCGTTGCTGGAGCGCCGCCAGGTGCGCGCCGCGCGCGAGGAACGTGACGTCGACGCCGGCAGCCGCGAGCCGCCCGCCGAAGTAGCCGCCAACGCCGCCGCTGCCGAGAATCGCGATCCGCAAGGCCAGTTCGCTCCGGGCGCGATGTTAGCACGTACAATTTGACGGCCAGATTTGGGTATTGAGTCAAATTGCTGATCCCGTGGATGAGGCGAGCGGTCGGGACAACTCGGGGCCGCGTCGCGATGAACTCGCGCGGAAAAACGCGTGCTCCGGCGGGCCTGTCGATGCCCGCGTCGATTCGGGTCATGCCACGGTCTGTGCCAGAACATTCGACCGCTCGGGCTATATGATGCGATCCGGGCGCCACTCACGATCGACGCGGCCCGGTGGCCTGCGCACGCGTTTTATCCCCTGTCGCCGATCGCACGACTTCCACGCGTCGCGTCCCCGAGCCGTCCCGGCCGCTCACCTGCCCGTCGGAATCGCTCGTCGCGGCCAACCGTTGGAGGCAGCCCGTCGCCATCGCACGACACCGCGTCTGCAGCCTCCTCCCGCGACGGTCACGGTCGGACGTGCGATGACCGCTGGCGTTGTCCGGTTGCGATCCCGCGCAGATGACGGGCCCCGCGAGGAACCCGTTGACCGTCGCGAGATCGGAAGGGGACGAGGCGGAAGACGCGGTGTCCGGGCTGCCGACCGGTTGGCCGCGACGAGGGATCCCGGCGGGCAACAGTGAGCCGCCCGACCCAGACTCACTCCCTACGCAGCTTTGAGACCCGGATTTGAGACAACGCCGAGGACAGGTAGAATCGCACTCAATGACGAAGTCGACGAAGTCGCCAACACCCGCCCGCCGCGCAAAGTCGACCCAGTCGACAAAGTACGGCCAGTCGCCGTGGGTCGACGCGTTTCCGCAATCGCGCCGGCCTTCGTATCCCAGACATCGAGGACCGCTGAAGACCGACGTTGTCATCGTCGGTGGCGGACTGACGGGTTGTACGACCGCCTACCTGTGCGCGGTCGCAGGTGTGAAAGTGGCGCTTGTCGAAGCGGGTCAGGTTGGACAGGGTAGCAGTGGGTCGTCACTTGGCTGGATCGCCGACGATCCCGGCGTGGGCTTCCTGAACATCGAAAAGGCCGTCGGGCGGCGCGCGGCGCGCCACGTCTGGAAGTCGTGGCATCGCGCGGCGCTCGACTTCGGGTCGCTGCTGCGCCGGTTGAAGCTGAAGTGCGACTTGGAGCCGCACGGCAGCCTGTTCCTCGCATCTACGCCCGAGGAGATGGCCGCCCTGAAACGCGAACACAAGGCGCGGCGCGATGGCGGTCTCAACGCTGCGATCCTTCCTGCACGTGTCATTGCCGGAGAGGTGGCCATGACCCCCGCCGGCGCCATCAAGAGCCGGGACGGATTCACACTGGATCCCTACCGCGCCACGCTCGGGCTGGCCGCCGAAGCCGTGAAGCGCGGCGCGATGGTCTTCGAGCGATCCGCCGCGCGACGCATCACGTTCAGTCGCAAGTGGGTGGATGTGCACACGGCGGGTGGCGTGATTCGCGCCGATCACGTCATCGTCGCGACCGGCATTCCGACGCCGCTCTTCAAGGCGCTCGTGCGCCACTTCTGGCTCAGGAGCGCCTTCCTCGCGCTGACCGCGCCGGTTCCCGCGAAGGTCCGCCATCAGCTTGGCGCGCGATCGGTCGTCGTGCGCGATTCGGCCGTGCCGGCTCACGTGATTCGCTGGCTGGACGACGAGCGATTGCTCGTGTCCGGTGCCGACGGCGAAACGCCTCCGGAACGCGTGCGGGAGAAGCTGCTCGAGAAGCTGGTCGTCCAGCGCACCGGTCAGCTGATGTACGAGCTCTCGACCATGTACCCCGACATCTCTGGCATTCTGCCCTCGCATGGATGGGAGGCGGCGTACGCGCGAACGGCGGATGGCTTGCCGTACATCGGTCCGCATCGAAACTATCCCCGGCATCTCTTTGCGTTTGGCGACTCGAGCCCGAGCGTCACCAGTGCCTATCTGGCAGCGCGCATGCTCCTGCGCCAGATTCTGGACGAGAGCGACCTGGCGGACGAAGCGTTGGGATTCAACCGGTACGGCCATGTCCGTTGACCTGCTGGTCTTCGGTCCGCATCCAGACGACCTCGAGATCGGCCTCGGCGGGACGATTGCGCGCCATGTGGCCGAAGGCCTTCGCGTCGGTCTGTGCGACCTGACGGCGGGCGAGATGGGCACCAACGGTACTGTCGAGGGACGGCTCGCCGAGGCGGAGGCCGCGCGCGAAGTGCTCGGCGCGCTCTGGCGGGAAAATCTACGTTTGCCCGATCGTCGCATCGGCAAGGATCCCGCGCATCTGGACCAGGCGGTCGCCTTCATCCGTCGTCAGCGCCCGCGCACGATTGCGGTGCCGTACTGGTCGGATCGTCATCCGGACCACATCGCCGCGAGCGAGTTACTGACCGAGGCGGCGTTCAATGCCGGGCTGCCTCGTTATCCGGCCGTGGGCGATCGGTGGAAGGTGGATTGGATTTGCTACTACTTTCTCAACGACAGCGGAACGCCGTCTTTCGTCGTCGATGTCTCCGACTACTACGAGCGCAAGCGCCAGGCGCTCGACTGTCATGCGAGCCAGTTTCAGCCCGGCCAGTGGACGGCGGACACGCGATTGAACTCGCCGGTGTTCCGTCAGCGTATCGAGAGCCGTGACGCGCAGTTTGGCGCCCTCGCCGGTGTGCGCTGGGCCGAAGGCGTCGTTGTCCGCGAGCCCGTGCTGAGGGCCAATCTCATGAAGCAGTTGACAGCCGACAGCTGACAGCTGAGAGCCGAAAGCTGAGAGCTGAATCAACACCATGAACATCGGTATCGTCTGTTACGCCTCGGTCGGGGGCAGCGGGATCATTGCGACCGAGCTCGGCAAACGGCTCGTCTCGCGGGGGCACTGCGTGCACGTGCTCAGCAGCGAAATGCCGGTTCGCCTCGGCGACTACCAGCCGGGCCTGTCGTTTCATCGTGTCGAGACGCCGAGCTATCCGCTCTTTCGTGAGCCGCAGTATCTGCTGTCGCTCGCCAACAAGATCGTCCAGGTGGCTCGGGACGAGCGGCTGGACATCATTCACGCGCACTATGCGATTCCCCACGCGACGGCCGGGTATCTCGCGCGGCAGATTCTTGCGTCGTCGCCAGGCACCTGCGTCCCGCGGGTGATTACCACGCTTCATGGCACCGACATCACGTTGCTCGGCAGCGATCGGTCCTACTCCGAGATCGTCGCGTTCTCGATCGAGCAATCCGACGGGGTGACGGCCGTCTCCGAAAGTCTCAAGGCCGACACGTTTCGCGAACTCCGCGTGACGCGCGATATCCGCGTCATTCCCAACTTTGTGGATTGTTCCGTCTACTACCGGCGGGAGGTGGAGAACCTCAGGGCTCGGCTGGCGCCCAAGGGACAGAAGCTGGTGATACACGTCTCGAACTTCCGGCCCGTCAAGCGGATTCCCGCGGTGATCGAGATATTCGCGCGGGTCCGGTCGAAGGTGCCGGCGCGGCTCCTGATGGTTGGCGACGGCCCCGATCTGGCCGAAGCGTCTCAGCTTGCGCGCACGCTGGGCGTGGCAGACGACGTGGATTTTCTAGGAGAGCAGGAGCAGGTCGTGCCGCTGCTGTCGCTCGCGGACGTCTTTCTCTTGCCGTCGGTGCAGGAGAGTTTTGGACTGGCCGCGCTCGAGGCCATGGCGTGCGAAGTACCGGTGGTCGCCTCGAATGTCGGTGGTCTGCCGGAAGTGATTGAGAACGGCGTCAGCGGTTTTCTTCATCCTCCCGGCGATCTCGATGCGATGGCGCAGTCGACCGTGCGCCTCCTCACCGACGCTGCGCTGCATCGGCGTACGGCCGAAGCGGGACGGGCCTCGGCCAAGCGTCGCTTCTGCGACGACAAGATCGTTCCGCTCTACGAGACGTACTACGAAGAAGCACTCGCCGCCCCCCCTGAATCGTTAGAGCCCCTCGGGTATCAAGCGCCCGAACACCACGACGCCAAACCAGAGGAATAGCGACGTCGCCGCGATGATCTTGGCTCGGAGCGGAGCGTCGTCGTCGGGTCCCAGCGCGTCGACCGCGCGAGCGGCGCCGGTCAGGTAGAAGGCCAGCACGTTGATTCCCGCGAGCAGGATGAACAGGAGTTTCAGCTGAAGGTAGACGTCCCTCGCGATGACATCGTAGGCATTGTCCCCAACCAGATTGGCCCCCATGCCGCCGACAAACAGAGCGCCTGTGACCAGACACAACGCGAATCCAAACACTCCCCAGGGCAGGAGGCGTTTCAACGCGACGAGCGGCACGCCCTTCCCCAGTCCCAGCACCCGCAGGTCGTACAGACCCACGATGCCGATGAGGAGACACAGGCCGATGAAGTGAAAGGTTTCGCTCAACGGCCATGTCCAGGGCAAGGCCATGAAGACTTCGAGCGAGGGCCACCTGAGCCAGTACCTGAGAAC
>JBGOTP010000266.1:0-7455 GCA_041476545.1 Vicinamibacteria bacterium
GAAGTACGTCGCCCGCCTCGCGACGCTGCGGGAGGCGTCCGCGCTGCCCGTGCCGGGCGCGCGCCTCGCGTTCAGCGCCACGGCCTACTGCAAAGGCATCGTCACGGCGTCCGGCGTGGCGGTGCAGCGCGGCGTCGTGGCCGCGGATCCCGAGCTGCTGCCGGTCGGCTCCGTCGTGGACATCGAGTCGCTCCCCGAGCGCTACAACGGCATCTACACCGTCATGGACACGGGGCCGTCGGTGCAGGGTCGTGAGGTCGATGTCTACATGTGGAGCTGCAACGAAGCGCTGCAGTTCGGCCGGCGGCCGATTCACCTGACCGTGCTGCGTCTGGGATGGAACCCGCGCGCGACCACGCCGACCTTCCTCCAGCGGTTCTTCAAACACGCGGAACCGGAGCCGCTCCCGTCGCGCCCGCTGCCGCTCGCGATCCCGCCTTCCGAATCTTAGGATGTGAGGATTTGAGGATCTGAGGATTTGAGGATCTGAGGATTTGAGGATCTGAGGATCTATTTGAGGAACTGACCGCGCCTGAGGCGTCGCGCGGTCCAGCCGTTTTTGTCCTGCGGCGCGATTCACTTCACGACTTGGGCTTCCAGTTCAAAATGACGTTGATCGGTGCCGTGCTCGCTTCTTCGACGACGGTGAGCATCAGAAACAGCTGGCTGTCGGCGGAAACGACGTATGGCTGTCGAAAGCCTTGGACAGCGCCGCCAATGTGGGTCGTGAACAACGCGACGCATCTCGTGCGACGATCCACATCATGAAATTCCTCAGCGTGCGCGATTTTCGGAACCGGCCAGGCAAAGTCTGGAAAGCGCTGAAAGACGATGACTTCGTCGTCACGGCCAACGGTAAACCGGTGGGCCTGCTCATCGGCGTGCCTGACGCGGAGCTCGAGACGTCGATCCTCGCGCTGCGACGCGCGCGCGCGGCGATAGCGGTGTCGCGCCTGCGAGCCTCGGCGAGAGCGCACGACGCCGACCGGTGGACGCCTCGGCAGATCGATGCCGAAATCGCCCGCGTGCGCGGCCGCCTCCGCCGGCCCGCGTGAGGATCGTCCTCGACACGAACGTCCTCGTCTCCGGCCTGCTCAACCCAAACGCGGCGCGCCGGGCCGCATCGTCGACCTCATCCTCGCCGGCCACGTCTCGCTGCTCGTCGATGACCGCATCCTCGCCGAGTACCACGACGTGCTCCGCCGAGGACGGTTCGGTTTCGAGGCGAAAGACGTCGACGCGCTTGTGGCGTTCATCCACTCGACGGCGGTGCACATTCTCGGAACGCCGCTCGCCGATCGGCTCTCCGACGAAGACGACGAGCCGTTCCTGGAAGTGGCGATCGCAGGCGAGGCCGATGCGCTCGTCACCGGGAACGTTCGCCACTTTCCGAGCCGCCGTGCCCAAGGTGCTCGCATCGTCAACCGTCGGCCTTCGTGGCATCGCGCCGCGCAACGTAAAGTCCTTCTTCGACCGACTCATCGCTTCGCCACCGCGGTCATCTCATGGGCGGGAGCGGCGCACTGGCATCGAACGCGCGTTTTCCCGTGAGCATCTCGTAGAGCCGGCGTAGGGCGCCGCTTCAGCGGTGCCGGTGCCGGGGGCTTTCGCGAGCCCGAAAATCCAAAACCTTTACGGTGCCGTCGCGCCGTACCTTGATGTTGGCGGGCTTCAGGTCGCGGTGGATGATGCCCTGCTCGTGCGCCGCTTCGAGCGCGTCCGCGATCTGCCGCGGAATCGGCAGCGCCTCGTCCAGCGGCATCGGCCCGCGCGCGATGCGGACGGTGAGGTCGTCACCTTCCACCAGCTCCATCACGAGCGCACGCACGCACCCCTGCCTGCCCTGAGCCTGCCTGCCCTGAGCTTGCCGAATGGGTCGAAGGGTCGCTCTCTTCGAGGCCGTGGATGTGGGCGATGTTCGGATGATTCAGCGCGGCAAGCGTCTGCGCTTCGCGGCTGAACCGGGCGAGCCGATCCGCGTCGTTCGCGACGGCCGGCAGCAGCACCTTGATCGCGACGTCGCGATTCAGTTTCGTGTCCCGCGCGCGATACACCTCGCCCATCCCGCCCGCGCCGAGCAGCGCCTGCAGCTGATAGACGCCGATACGCCGGCCGGCCCACGCGGACGCCCCAGGCGCCAGCAGCGATTCCACCTCCTGGCGCAACACGTCGTCACCCGCACAGGCCTCCGCCAGAAACGCCGTGCGCTCATGTGCCGGCCGCGTCAGTGCGGCGTGATAGAGCCGATCGACTTGAGCCCAGCGTTCAGGTGTCATCGCGCGGCCGGTGCCAGTGGTCATGTTTCACTTCGTGTTCACATCGATGAGGACGACGTCGGCATTGTCACGCACGCGATCGAACAGAATACGCTTGCCGTCGGGTGAAGTGTCGAAGCTCCACATCAAGAACCCGGGATTCATGTTCGAGAGCTGCCGCTCCCGGCCAGTTGCCAGGTCCAGGAGGTAGAAGTCCTGCTTGTTCCACTCGCCCCGCATGAACACCAGCGCTCGTCCGTCCGGCATGAACCGGTAGCGTTCCCCTCCGCTTCGTACCCAGCGGTCCTGAAGAGGCACCGGCACCGGCTTCCCCTCGGGACTCACCGCCTTCAGGGGCATTCGTATTGAAACACCGGGTCCGGAATAGATGATCAGCCCACCGTTAGGGGACCAGACAGGATTCGAGCCAGGCTCGTTGACCAGCTGGACCGGTGGTCCCCCCTCGAGGGCAACCTTGAAAATATGCGGGCCCTGGACACTGACTGCGGCCACCACGATCCATTTCCCGTCGGGAGAAAAGGAAGGCGTCCCGCTGACGTCCAGGGAATCGGCCAGCGTGCGCACGCCTGTGCCTTCGGCGTTCATCGCGTACAGAGTTCCCCGGCCCGCTTTGCGAACGGTGAACGCGACGTTCCGCCCATCGGACGAGACGGCGGGCGAGCTGATCTGACCGTTCCCGCCGCCTTTCCATAGCTCGCTGGCTGCTCCGCCGCCGGACTTCCAGAGCGCGTTACCGCCGCCTTGGGACGACAGGTAAAGGAAGTAGTCCCGACCATAGCGTGGGCTGACTGCGCGGACGTTCGGCAGCTGGACCTGTAACGTTTCGGCTTCCGTTGCCGGCCGATCCAGGATCGGCAGGCTCCAGAGGTGCCCGATGGGATTGGCCACCGACGCCACGAGCCGTCGACCGTCCGCGGTCGCGGAGATGGACGTGTACTGCTCCACTCCCAGGCTGACGCGATGGGGAACGCGCCGCTCGACGTCGATCGCGTAGAGCCAGGGCCCGGAGCCATCCTCTGCGGGAGACGAGTAGATCAGCGTGCGATTGTCGAGGGCTGCCGGAGAGACGACCCAGCTCAGATGATGCGTGATGCGATCGGGCTCACCGCCTGTCGCCGGAATCCTCCAGATGTCCATCTGGCGTGTCGCGATGGCGCCTCTGACGAAGTAAATGTAGCGGCCGTCGGGGGACCACGTCAGGAAATGGTTATGGTAGCCGGGCTTGTCGACGAAAATCTGTTTCCCATCGCTCCCGTCTCGATCCGCCACGAAGATGGGATCTCCGGCGCTGTAACCGTGATACGCAATTCTGCTCCCGTCGGGAGAGGGCGCCTCGCCCACCGCGCGATTGATGAATGGCTTGGAGGCCCCGCCGATGATCGGTACGCGCCAATCGTCGAAGCCTCCCTCGGCGTTGCTAATCGCCAACCAGACCTTTGACGCATCGGCGGAGAACCCGACGTTGCGGACGTTCTCGTTTGCCAGATCGGGAAACAGGCCTGCTGTCAGGTTTCTGAATTCCCCCGTCCCCACTTGAGTCACCCAGGCGTCGAGCGGCCCGTCGCGATCCGACAGGAAGACCACGAACTTGCCGTCAGCCGAGATGGAAGCGCCCACTTCCGCCCCTGCAAAATCGGTCAGCCTGCTGAACCGCGCGTTCTCGAACGGGTTCTTCCAGACCGACTCTGTTTGCCACAGCACCAGCCCCACTCCCGAGGCCAGCAAGAGGGCGATGACGAACATGCCGCCGGCAACAGACCAGCCGATGCGGCTGAGAAGGCCGCGCTGCGGGTGAGCGGGCTCGTCCACAGTGGCTGGGGCCGCACCGGTGAGCGCATGGCGGATCTCGATGCGCGCGTCACCGATGTCGCGCAGCCGCTGCCGCGCGTCCTTTTCAAGGCAGCCGCGCAGCAGATGGCGGACAGCGGGCGGAAGCTGCGGCGGGAGTGCCTTCCAGTCAGGCTCTCGTTCGAGAATCGCCGCGATCGTGTCCGACATGGTTTCGCCCGCAAATGCCACGCAGCCGGTCAGCATTTCGTACAACACGCAGCCGAAGGCCCAGATGTCGGTGCGCTTGTCGACCGGTTTGCCACGCGCCTGCTCGGGGCTCATGTAGGCAGCGGTGCCCAGAATCATGCCCTCACGCGTGCCGCCGATCGTGACCGTCGGCGATTGTGAAAGATCGGGGGCTGACCCATCGCCCGCCGCGGCTTTCGCCAGCCCGAAGTCGAGCACCTTCACCACGCCGTCGGGCGTGATTTTGATGTTGGCAGGTTTCAGATCCCGATGGACGATCCCCTTCTCGTGCGCCGCATCGAGCGCATCGGCAATCTGCCGCACGATTGCGAGTGCCTCTTCCACCCGTAGAGGCGGACCTTCAGGTCCGCCTGCTGCGATCCGCTCGGCGAGCGTCTGTCCCTCGACCAGCTCCAACACGAGCGCGCGCACGTCGTCACTGTCTTCAAACCCGTAGATGGCCCCAATGTTCGGATGATTGAGCGTGGCCAGCACGCGCGCCTCGCGCTCGAAGCGCGCGAGGCGATCCGGATCGGCGGTGAACGCGTGGGGCAGAATTTTGATCGCGACCTCGCGCCCCAGCTTCGTGTCGCGCGCCCGATACACCTCGCCCATGCCGCCCGCACCCAGCAGCGCCTGCAGTTCGTAAACGCCGACACGCCGGCCCATCAACCCCGGCGCTCCTGCTCGACCTGGGCCCAGCGATCGGGCGGCATATTCATATCTCTGATTAGGTGCTCAGTTCTTCTTGGACTCCACGAGCCGCTTGACCTCTTCGGACCAGTTCGGCACAACGCGGATTTCAGTGGGTGGCACATCGCGTTCCCCCTCTTTCACCATCAGGAAACGCTGGCCGTCGGCGGTCACGTCGTAGTTCGACGAGCTCGGGCTGGGGGGACCGCACATGGAGTTCTGGCCATGGTTGTAATGTCCCTCCCACAGCACTCTCGGCTTGCCGGCGGTGAAGGCGGGGGTTGCCCCGACCGTGACCGCCATCATCCTGTCGCCGGTGCGGTAGTAGAGCTCACCGCCGGTACGTTTCCAGGTGGCGTCGGTGCCACCATCGGTTGAAATCTGAATCTTCGGCCCGGGGCCCGGAAATTCCTGCACGTAGATCTCGCTTTGGCCGGACTCGTTGGAAGAGTAGGAGATCCAACGGCCGTCCGGAGAAAACCTCGGCGCGCCTTCGTCGAACTTCGTTTGAGCGAAGGGCCGCGTCTTGCGCTCACCCATCCGAAGTACGTAGATGTCTCCGCCAGTCTCCGGATTGACCTGGGTGAACGCCAGCGTCCGGCCATCAGGCGACCAGGAATCGGCGCTCTGTTGCACTGCGCCTGACGACATGCCGCCGCCGCTCATCGCACTCGGTGGCATCGCACCGGTACTCTGCGGCATGCTGCCCGATGCCATGGCACCAGTGCTCTGCGGCATGCTGCCCGATGCCATGGCACCAGTGCTCTGCGGCATACCGGCCGATGCCATGGAACTGGCGTCCCCCGGCATGGGGCCCGGGGGCACGGCACTGATCTGCGGCCCTCCAGTTGTGGCCAGCCGCTCGGCTGGTCCACTGCGGTCGGTCGGCATCCACCACATGGTGAATGGGTCGGGCATCCCCGCCCTGAAGGTGATTCGCTTCCCGTCCTGGGTCCAGAGCGGTGAATGGCTCGAGCCGTCGAACGTGACTTTGGTCAGGCTGCCGCGGGCCAGGTCGTAGGTGAAAACGTCATGGTTTGGCCCTTCTACTTCGATGACGACCTGCCGGCCGTCAGGCGAAATACGAGGATGTAGATAGGAGCGCGACGGTAGCGGCAGCGGCTCTTCTTTACCTTGCCGATCAACCCACACCACTCGTCGCGCGCCGGCGACTTCCCCTCCCGGAGCATAGGCGAGGGATCCCGTCGCGGAAATGGCGAATTGCGCGGTGCCGTCGACCGCGTTCTCGTACACGTCACCGAGGACCGGAACCGCCGGTCCCGTCACGGACAGCGTTGCGAGATCGAACGGGACAGCCAACAGGGTTCCCGCCCGGATATACACCAGGTGCCCGGAGGGCAGATACGTCGCCTTCGTCCCGCCTTCCACCAGGATTTTTCGCTGCATGGTCTCGAACGAGTACGCGGCGATGCGGTAATCGTTGAAGGCGTCGACGTCCGAGGTTCTCATGCCGAAGAGGACCGTCTTGCCGTCTGGAAGGAACTGCGGCTCCCCACCGAACCGCTCCATCTTCCCGGGATCTATGACGGTCAAATTCTGCAGCGCACCACCTGAGGCAGACACTCGTACCAGCCGGGCTGGAGTGATCCCGAAGACGAGGCTATCGTCAGGCCCCCAGGCGGCCATCACCGCGCCCCCGGGCGGCGCATCGAACATCGGGAGCGGCGGTCCTCCAGTAAGGGCGACCTTCTTCCATTTGGCGTTCTGCCAGAACGCCAGCCACTGTCCGTCAGGGGAAAAAACCGGGACGCCTGTGGCGCCCTCCGTGCCGGGGATTGGCTTGGCGTCGGGCTCGGCCGTGCGGCGGAGATAAAGCTGCCGCTGCTCTCCGCGTGCCACCAGATACGCGAGCAACGTACCGTCGGGGGAAAACGCCATGCCACCGGGTCTCGGCAAGAACTCGTTCGCGCCGAGCCTAATGGTGAAGCTGGCAATTTGCGTCTGCGGCGTCCGCCCCAGGTTCCAGGTGAGGACCCCGGCAATTGCAGCACCAGCCAGGACGCAGATCGCGGCGTATACGGCCAAGCGCAGCCTGCTCTGACGCGGAACCGGCGTCTCGGACGGATCGAGCTTCGGCGCGAGCGCATGGTCGATCTCCAGCCGCACGTCGCCGATGTCGCGCAGGCGCTGCCTGGGGTCTTTCTCGAGACATCGCTGCAGCAGGCGTCGCACGGTGGTCGGTGTCGCGTCGGGCAACGCCGTCCACTCCGGTTCCCGTTCCAGGATCGTCACGATCGTGTCGGAGACGGTTTCACCCGCGAAGGCCAGTCGTCCCGTCAGCACTTCGTACAGCACGCAGCCGAACGCCCAGATGTCGGTGCGCTTGTCGACGGGTCTGCCGCGCGCCTGCTCGGGACTCATGTACTGAACAGTCCCGACGATCAGTCCTTGACGCGTCCCGCCGATCGTGAGCGTGGGCGATTGTGAAAGCGCGCCCGTGTCGACCGCA
>JBGOTP010000267.1:0-7369 GCA_041476545.1 Vicinamibacteria bacterium
GAAGACGACGCGCTCGATGGCGCCGGTGCCGGGAACCCGGCCCCGCTGGATGCTACCGACGAAGATGTTGCCCTTCCACTCCGGGAACTTGTCGCCCGTGTAAAAGAGCATGCCCGACGGCGTGATACCCGGGTTCCAGGTAATCAGCGAGGGTTCGATTCCCTCGCCCGGAGGCAACATCGGCGAGCCGTCGTTGTCGCGGCCGTAGCCGTAGGTGGGCCAGCCGTAGTTGGCTCCCGGCTTGAGGATGTTGATCTTGTCGCCGCCGAGCGGCCCGAGCTCGCCTTCCCAAATCTGGCCCGTCGGCGGATACACGGCAATCCCGTGGTGATCGCGATGGCCGATGGTGTAGATCTCCGGACGGCTCCCGGCTTTGCCGGCGAACGGATTGTCGGCCGGCACGGTCCCGTCGTCTTTGAGTCTCAGCGTCTTGCCGTAGATGCTGTTGGTCGCCTGCGCTTCCGCGGTCCGGCCGGCGCCGCCGACGGTGATGTAGATGAGGCCGTCGGGCCCGAACACCATGCGCGAGCCGCCGGTCTGAACGGCGTTGCCGACATACAGATCCTTCACATCCGAGAATCCCGCGCCGTCATACCGCCCTCGCGCGAGGGCGAGGGTAAAGGGAGCCGCGGCGGCAGCGGCTGCTGCCGTGGCACCGGCCGCGGCGGGCGGCGCCGGCAGTGGCTTGTGGTACGTGAAGTAGACCCACTTGTTCTCGGCGAACTTCGGGTGCAGCACCATGTCGAGCATGCCGGTCGTGCGGGTCAGTCGCATCGCCGGCAAACCGGTGAGCGGTTTCGGGTCGAGCACGCCCTTGCGGATGGCGAGCACCTGCCCCGTGGCCCGCAGGCTCACGAGAAAGTCGCCGTCGGGAAGCGGGAGCAGGCTCCAGGGCCGTCCGATCCCGTGGGCCACCACGGTCACCTTGATCTTCTGATCGAATGTCTCGTACACCCGTGGCTCGGTCGGCAATGGAAACCGGCGGGCGGTGGGTGCCGGCGGCCGAGGCTGCGCGAGAGCGAGACCTGAGAAAAGAACAACGCCCGCAATCACGAGCGTACCGATCCGAGGAAAGCGCGAGGTCAGCATCATTTTTCCTTTTTCGAGAGCTGGACTTCGGACTATACGTCGATTGGATAGTCTATCCCACGCTCCAGCACCTTCGCCTGCACGATAGGGGAAGTGGTGAAGTCGCTTTGCTATGGCGTGATGTCGCACCCGCCCGGGTCCCTCGGTTCGCGCCGGCGGACGAGACAACTCGGGGCCACGCCGCGTCGAATTCGCGCGATCAGGTGCCGATAAAATGCGTGCGAGAGGCGCGCAGGCCGCGTCGATCGTCGCATGTCACCCCGCAGATCGAATGTCCACTGGCATGACTTGTTCCGAACCCTGGCCATCAAACCAGCTGAATCGACGCGGTGATCGTCAGTTCAGGCCGGCGCGCGCATTTTTCCGCGCGACATTCGTGGCGGCGAGGACCCGAGTCGTCTCGTCCGCCGGGAGCAGCCCCGGCCTGGGAAACTGGCCCAGTGCCGCGAGACTGGGATTCATCCAGCGAACTTCCACTTGGTGCCGCCCAGGCTTCGGATGAGTTCCATCCGGCTCGATTTGAAGGGAATCGGCCTCGGTAGGCCCCTTATAATTGCAGGACACCAGCCATGAGTCTCAGACGCGATGACGCGACGAGGCGCCGCTTCCTGGCGAGCGGCGCAGGCGGTGTCTTCGGGGCGCTCGCGGGCGCCCTCTTGCCACGCTCCGCCGATGCCCAATCCATGGGTGAACTGGAGCGCACGAACATCGGCGTTGTGACGGCGATGTGCCAGAGCTGGAAGACGGGCCGCGCGGAAACCATCGCCGGTTTTGTCACAGAGGACTTCAGGTTCCGCGGCAGCGCCGAACGCATGGAGGTTCCGCCGACGCAGAACCGTCAGGCGTTCATCGACAGCATCTCAAGATTTCTGACCACGGCGACCGTCGAGATGGTCGTGCACGACACCTTCGCTCGAGGCTCGATCGTCGTCAACATCCACCAGCAACTCTTCAACGTGAAGGATCAAGGGCTGCGCGAAGACTGGTACATCGGCATGTTTCACCTCGTCGACGGAAAAGTGCGGGAATGGAACGACTACGCGATCGTGCCGTTCTCGTCGCCCCGCCAGGGGCGTGCCAAAGGGTTCGGCAGGTTCGTTCGCACGTCTATCCCATGAGGCAGAGATGGTCTCTCGAACGACGGTAAGGGTTGCGGCTGCCGCCGTCGTGCTGTTCGGCGCCCGGACCGCGGCCGCCCAGGCGCCGCCGCCCGTGGTGCAGGCGCCGCTCTACTACTCGCAACAGTGCGCGCAGTGTCACGACAAGCCGGACGAGTCGCATGCGCCGAGCCGCGAGGCCCTGCAGCAGCGGACGCCTGAGTTCATTCTTGCCGCGATGACGACCGGGCGCATGACGGCGCAAGCGAGCGCGCTGACGGATTCACAGCGCCTGGCGCTGGCCATCTTCCTGTCGGGGCGTGCGCCGGGGGCATCCGGCGGAGGAGACGCCTCGTCGATGTCGAATCGGTGCGCCTCGAAGCCGCTCGGCAACCCGCTTGGGGGACCGACGTGGAATGGCTGGGGCGGCGACCCGGGTAATACGAGATTCCAGCCGGCGCGCACCGCTCGTCTGACACCCGATCTCGTGCCGAAGCTCACATTGAAATGGGCGTTTGGATTTCCGTATGCCGCGTCGGCGTTCGGACAACCAACGGTTGTCGGCGGGCGCGTCTACGCAGGCTCTGATAGTGCGTATGTCTACTCGGTTGACGCGGCGTCGGGGTGCGTCTACTGGTCCTTCGCCGCGCGGGCCGGCGTCCGCAATGCCATCAGTGTCGGGCCCCTCAAGGGGTCGTCGCGCTTCGCCGTCTATTTCGGCGACATTCAGGCCAACGTGTACGCGGTGGATGCCGAAAGCGGCCGGCTGCTGTGGACGAAACGCGCCGACCCCCATCCCTTCGCGCGGATCACAGGGACCCCGGCGTTGTTCGACGGCCGTCTGTACGTTCCCGTTTCCTCGCTCGAAGAGATGCCCGGTGGCGATCCGAAGTATTCCTGCTGCACGTTTCGAGGCAGTCTCGTTGCCTACGACGCAACGACCGGCGAACAACTCTGGAAGAGCTATGCGATTCGGGACGCGCCGAAACCCACGAAGCGGACCGCGGTCGGCACGCAACTGTACGGGCCGTCGGGAGCGGCGATCTGGTCCGCTCCAACGATCGATACAAAGCGCGGCGTCGTCTACGTCTCCACGGGCGACGCGTACAGTCTGCCGGCCGACGAGGGGACGGATGCGATCGTCGCCTTCGATCTCAAGAGCGGCGTTCGCCGTTGGGTGCGCCAGCTCACGCCGAACGATGTATGGCTCGTCGGTTGCACGCCGAATCCCACGGGACGATCGGAAACCTGTCCAGATGCGCTTGGCCCCGACGTGGACTTTGGCAGTTCGGTCATTCTTGCGACCCTGCGGGACGGAAGAAACATCATGGTGGTCGCGCAGAAGTCCGGCGTGATCTGGGCGCTCGATCCCGACCGGCGCGGCGAGATCATCTGGCAACAACGCGTGGCCCAGGGTGGTGCCGGTGGCATTCAGTTTGGCCAGGCCGTCGATGACGTCGTCGGATATTTCCCGTCACCGGACGGACGTCCCCGGGACGACGGCGCGGGGTTGACGGCCCTGAAGCTCGCCAGTGGCGAGATGGTGTGGCGAACGGTCCCGCCTTGCAGCGACGCCGTGAAGCCCTGTTCCCGGGCTCATTCCGCCGCCATCTCCCTCATCGCTGGCGTCGTGTTCGCGGGAACGTCTGATGGCGTCATGCGCGCCTATTCGACGACCGATGGCCGCGTGCTCTGGGAGTACAGCACGGCGAAGTCGTACACAACGGTCAACGGCGTCGCCGCGAAGGGCGGGGCGCTCAGCGGCCCGGGGCCGACGATCGCGAACGGCATGCTGTTCATGAATTCTGGCTACTCCGCCATCGGCGGAAACGGTGCGGGCAACGTGCTGCTGGCGTTTGGCGTCGAATGACGAAGGCCTGGCGCCATACTGCGAGCCTGGCATTCCTTCTCGCGGCGTCGATGCGCGCTCAGACGGTCGCGCCGACCGAACGGGCGCTCGTCGACAAGTACTGCCGCGGCTGCCATGACGAACGCCAGCGGATGGGCGGGGTCGTGCTGACCACGTTGGATCCGGCGCATGTCGATCGCGATGCCGCCACGTGGGAAGCCGTCGTGCGCAGGCTTCGTGACGAGACGATGCCCCCGCCTGGTCTTCCACGGCCGGAGGCCGTGGACACACGCGCGTTCGTCAGCGCGATCGAGACCGGTCTGGATCGAGCGTTCGAACTCGCCCCCAACGCCGGCCGTCCGGTGCTCCATCGGCTCAACCGAGTCGAATATGTGAATGCAATCCGGGACCTGCTCGCCCTCGAAGTGGAGCCGGACGCTATTCTGCCTCGGGACGCATCGCTCGAGGGCTTTGACAATATCGGGGGTGCGCTCTCGATGTCTCCGGCATTGATGGAGCGATATCTCTCGTCGGCCCGGCGGATCAGCCGTCTGGCGGTCGGTGATCTCTCGATTGGCCCGGCATTCGCGTCGAACACGTACGAAGCTCCGCGGGACGTGTGGCAGAACGGGAGATTGGACGAGGAACTGCCGTTCGGATCGCGGGGCGGCCTCGCCATCCGACACCGCTTTCCCCTCGATGGCGAATACGTCTGCCAGATCCGCTTGCGGAGAAACATCCTGGGGTACATCCGTGGCTTGGGCGAGGCGCACGAGATCGACATGAGGGTCGATGGCCGGCGCATCGCTCGATTCACGGTCGGCGGTGAATCGCGAGGCGATCCCGCGCCGCACAGCTTCTCCGGCGTCATTCGAGGCGATCCCCGGTGGGAGGCATACGCGCTGTCAGCCGACGACAGGCTGCAGGTCCGGTTCGAGGCCAAGGCCGGCACCCGGACCGTTGGCGTGGCGTTCGCCGAAGAGCTGTACGAAGAGGAAGGCGTCGAGCAGCCGCCGCTCTCCGGGCTCGGTTTCAGCTACGACGAGTCGAGCACGTCGCCGACCGGCCCGTGGGGGCCGGCGGTCGAAAGCGTCGCCATCGACGGCCCCTACGCGGCGAGCGGCCCCGGCGGGACTCCGAGCCGCGCGCGCATCTTCCTGTGCCGACCGGCGGCATCCGAACCCGGCGAGGCGTGTGCACGCACCATCCTGTCGTCAGTCGCCACGCGCGCGTACAGGCGCCCGGTCGCTGAACCGGAACTCCAGACTCTTCTGAGCTTCTTTCGGGGCGGTGTCAGCCGGAGCGGGTTTGACGAAGGGATTCGCGCCGCGCTCGAACGCGTGCTCGTCGATCCCAATTTTCTGTTTCGCGTGGAACGCAGTCCAGCACCGACTGGATCATCGACCGTGGCCCGCATCAGCGACCTCGAACTCGCGTCGAGGCTGTCGTTCTTCCTCTGGAGCAGCATTCCCGACGATGAGCTGCGGGCTCTCGCTGCGGCGGGGACTCTTCGCGAGCCCCGTGTGCTGGCCTCGCAAGTGAGCCGCCTGCGCGCCGACGCGCGCGCGTCGGCGCTCGTCGACAACTTCGCGGTCGAGTGGCTGTCTCTGCGCCGCTTGCGCGAGGTCGCGCCGGATCCCGAGCGCTTCGTCGACTTCGACGGCAACTTGCGCCTGGCATTCGAGCGGGAGACCAAGCTGTTCATTGCCAGCCAGTTGCAGGAGGATCACAGCCTGCTGGACCTGATCACGGCGGACTACTCGTTTCTCAACGATCGCCTGGCTCATCACTACGGAGTGTCCAATGTCTACGGCAGCCACTTCCGGCGCGTGGGGTTGGGCGACCGCGCGCGCGAGGGGATCCTCGGACACGGCAGCATCCTCACGCTGACGTCCTATCCGACGCGCACATCTCCGGTGCTTCGCGGGCGATGGCTGCTCGACACCCTGTTTGGAGCGCCGCCCTTGCCGCCGCCGGCCGACGTACCGGCGTTCCCACCGAGCATAGGAAGTGGCGGCGCGGTGCGAACCGTGCGTGAACGGACCGAGCAGCACCGGACGAATCCGGCGTGCGCGGGCTGCCATCAGCGGATGGACCCCCTGGGTTTCCTGCTCGAGAACTTCGACGCGATTGGCCGCTGGCGCGCCACGGATGAATCGGGTGCGTCGATCGACGCATCCGGGTCGTTTCCCGACGGCGCACGTCGGTCGGGCTCCGAAGGTTTGCGCGCGCTCGTGCTGGAACATTCCGAGGATTTTGCGCGGGCAGTGACGGCCAAGCTGCTGACCTACGCCCTGGGACGCACCCTCGAGCCGTACGACGCACCCGCCGTCCGGCGGATCGTCCGCGACGCCGCGCCCGGCCGGTATCGATGGTCATCCATCATCGACGGCGTGGTGATGAGCGTACCGTTCCAGATGAGGAACGCCGAGCCGTGATACTCACCAGAAAACATGTGCCGCGCCGAACGGTCCTGCGCGGACTTGCGGCGAGTCTTGCCCTCCCCTTGCTGGACAGCATGGTTCCGGCGTTCGCGCGAGCCCAGGCACTGCCGCGGAAGCGACTGAGCGTCGTCTATCTGCCCAATGGCATCAGGATGGAGCACTGGACGCCGGCCACGGAGGGCTCCGCGTTTGCCCTTCCGCCGATTCTCGGGCCCCTCGAACCGTTCCGTCAGCGGATCGCGATCCTGAGCGGCCTGAAGAACGGTCCGCGGCACTACGCCGTTCACGGCGCCGCGAGCACGCGGTTCCTGACGACGATGCCCCCGGCGCCCTCAACTGGCTCCGTGGTCGAGGCCGGCCGCTCGATGGATCAGATCGTCGCCGAGCAGTTTGGCGTCGACACGCCACTGGCCTCTCTCGAAGTGACGCTCGAAGCGGGGTTCGGCGGAGTCTGCGATGTCGGTTCGAGCTGCGTGTACACGGATACGATCGCGTGGCGCGGGCTGTCGACACCGCTGCCGATGGAACACAATCCGCGCGCGGTGTTCGAGCGCCTGTTCGGCGACAACGACACGACCGGGCGGGCGGCGCAGCAGGCCCGCTTCGGAAGCCAGCGAAGCTTACTCGACTCGGTCATCGAAACCGCCGCCGATCTCGGTCGAACGCTCGGCAAGGGCGATCGCCTCAAGCTGAGCGAGTACTTCGACGCGGTCCGGGACGTCGAGCGTCGTATCCAGAACGCGGAGCGACAGGACCATGGCGATCCCATGGGAGTCGAACGGCCGCTCGGCGTGCCACGGACGTTTCCCGAGCACGCGCGCCTGATGTACGACCTGCAGGTGCTCGCGTTCGAGACGGATCTGACGCGCGTCATCACGTTCATGATGGGC
>JBGOTP010000268.1:0-7318 GCA_041476545.1 Vicinamibacteria bacterium
AACTGCTCGGCGGCCACCAGGAACGAGTGCAGGAGACGGACGTTTTGCGTCCGGTTGATCCGCGAGAACGGCTTGGTGAGCAGGTACTCCGTCTCACCGCCGGCGTCGTATCGCTCCATCTCCGCCTCGGGCCCCTCGTACTTGTCCTCCGGCATCGGCCCGGCCAGGAATGCCGCCCACGCCTCGGATGTTGTTGGAGCGGGCGGGGCAACGTTTCGCCCCAGACTCGCAAGGACACCAAGATGACAGGAGGCGAGCGTCGCCAGGAAATCGAGGGAGCGCGTCGCATCGCCAATGCGTGCGGGTGCCGGGAGGGCGCCATCAAGGAGCGACGCTGGAGGGAATCCCGAGCGATCCCCGCAGCAGGCGAGAGCGGCCGCCGCCGCGATGCGCTCGGCGCGATAGGGACCCGCGAGCAAGTGTCGCAGCGCGCCAGCCATCGAAGGCGCGCCGCACTCTCCGAGGGCCAGTGCGGCCGACGTCCGCACGATCCACGATCGATCGACCAGCGCGTCGGAGAGGTACACGCGAACGTACTTGCCCCGATAGCCCGCGCTCGGGAACCGCTGGCGCAGGCGGGGGATGCGCCGCGCAACCCAGTGCCGAAAGGGATGCACGCGCCGGCCGAACGGATCGTCGCGGGCAATGCGGCCGGCCGCCGACAGGCAGAGCGCCCGCGTCTGCCAGTCGCCCCGCGCCGCCATGCGGACAATCTCTTCGAGCGCGCCCGGACCACCCGCCGGGAGGCCGAGGAGCATCTCGCGGGGAAACACGGTCATGGGGCGCAGCCTAGCATCATCTTCAGAGCGCGTTGCGAAATCAGGGCTAAGGGCTGAGCGAAGGGCTACCTATTTTTCGGTGCTTCGGATAGGATTTTCGGTTGGCGCACCGCCGACGGGCGCCAATCTGATCTTTATCAATCATTTAGGGGGAGTGTCTCGTGATCGAGGTCCAGCACCTCAGCAAGCGCTACGGACGCGTCACCGCGGTGGACGATGTGAGCTTTCGCGTCGAGCGGGGCGAAATTCTCGGCTTTCTCGGACCGAACGGCGCCGGCAAGACCACCACCATGCGCATCCTCACCGGCTACATGCCGGCCACCGATGGCAAGGCGATGGTCGCCGGGTTCGACGTGTTCGACCAGCCGATCGAAGCCAAACGCCGCACCGGCTATCTGCCGGAAACGCCGCCGCTCTATCCCGACATGAGCGTCATCGAGTATCTGCAATTTGTCGCCAAGATCAAAGGCGTGGCGAGCGCGGAGCGCGCGCAGCGCGTCAAGACCGTCATGGAACGGACGCGCATCGACGACATGGCCAGACGCCTCTGCGGCAAGCTGTCGAAAGGGTACAAGCAGCGCGTCGGCCTGGCCCAGGCGCTCATCCACAATCCCGACGTCCTGATTCTGGACGAGCCGACCGCGGGTCTCGATCCCAAGCAGATCATCGAGACGCGCGAACTCGTCAAAGAACTGGCCGGGGATCACACCATCATCCTGAGCACGCACATTCTTCCCGAAGTCTCGCAGACGTGCCAGCGCGTCGTCATCATCAACAAGGGGAAGGTCGTGGCCATCGACACGCCCGACAACCTCACGGCGCGGCTCCGCGGGTCTGAAACCATGTATATCCAGGTGGACGCGGGCGGCGTCGACGCAGCGATTGCGCTGGCGAAGATCGGTGGCGTCACTCGGGTCGTCGAGTCGGATCGCGGCGAGAACAAAGTCGGCTACGAGGTCGAGAGCGAGCAGGGACACGACGTCCGTCGCGATCTCGCCAGGGCCGTGGTCACCAACGGATGGGGATTGCTGGAGCTGAGGCCGACGCGCATGAGCCTGGAAGACGTCTTCCTGTCGCTCACCACCGAAGAAAAGGACGCGCCGGCCACGACAGAGCGCGACACGCCGGCCGCCGCCGAAGGAGAGACCGCGCATGAGTAACATCGTCGCGATTGCACAGAAGGAACTGAAGTCGTACTTCGCGTCGCCGATCGGCTACATCCTGGTGGGCTTCTGGGCGTTACTCTTCGGTTGGTTCTACATCAACATCCTGGTCTATTTCGTCCGGATGAGCATGCAGATGGGCAACCCTATGGGCGGCCCGCAGTCGGCGAACATCAATCAAGACATGCTTCGCCCGCTGCTCTACAACGTCACCATCCTCGTGCTCTTCGTGCTGCCGGGCGTGACGATGCGGACCTATTCCGAGGAAAAGCGGTCGGGCACAATCGAGCTGCTCCTGACCTCGCCCATCACGGATTTTCAGATCATCATGGGCAAGTTCTTCGGCGCGATGGCGCTGTACAGCCTGATGCTGATGGTCACGTGGTTCCACATCGGGCTGCTCTTCATTTACGGAAGCCCCGAGTGGAAGCCGCTCGTGGTGGCGTACCTTGGACTGCTGCTGCTTGGCGGGTGCTTCATCTCGGTCGGACTCTTCATCTCGAGCCTGTCGAAGAATCAGGTCGTCTCGTTCATGGTCACGTTCTCGGTGTTCCTGTTCCTCTGGATCATCAACTGGATTGGCTCGTCGGTGGGCCCGACGGCGGCGTCGGTCGTGCAATACCTCTCGATTGTCGACCACTACGACGACTTCGGGAAGGGCGTCATCGACACGACGCATCTCATCTACTACCTCAGCTTCATTACGTTCGGTCTTTTCTTGACCGCCAAGTCGGTCGACAGCGAACGGTGGCGCGGATAAATAATGGCGAACAAGATTCTCAATATCGTCGGATGGGTTGGAACGGCGCTGGTCATTGCAGCGCTCGGGATCCGCTTCGGGATGCCGGCCAGGGATCAATATGCGTTCTACCTGGCCTGGGGCGGCCTCGTGTGCATTCTGGCCTACATGCTCAGCCAGTGGCGCGAGTTCGCGAAGATGTTCACGCGGCGCCAGGCGCGCTACGGCACGCTGACGACGGTGAGCGTGATCGTCGTGCTCGGCATTCTCGTGGCCATCAACTACATCGGCAAACGGCAGAGCAAGCGGTGGGACCTCACGGCCTCCAAGCAGTACAGTCTGTCGGACCAGACCCGCAACATCCTCTCGAAACTCGACGCACCGCTGAAAATTTCGGTGTTCGTGCAGGAAACCGCATTCCAGGAATTTCGGGATCGGCTGCGGGAGTACGAGTACGGGTCCAAGCAGGTATCGACCGAGTACATCGACCCCGACAAGAAACCGACCGTCGCCCAGCAGAACCAGGTGCAGCAGTACGGCACCATCGTGTTCAACTTCAAGGGGCGCACCGAGCGCGTAACGACGAATACGGAGCAGGACATCACGAACGGCATCATCAAGGTGGTCACCGGGAAGCAGAGGAAGATCTACTTCACACAGGGCCACGGCGAGAAGGACACGACCGCGAGCGATCGCAGCGGCTACAGTGGTATCGCCGCCGCGCTCACGAGCGACAACTACACGGCCGACAAGGTGATCCTCGCGCAGTCGCCTGTTGTTCCGCCTGATGCGGCGGTCGTCATCGTGGCCGGACCGAAGGTCGATTTCCTGGCGGGCGAGGTCGAGGCCCTCAAGACGTATCTCGGAAAGTCGGGCAAGCTGCTTCTGGAACTCGACCCGCCCGACAAGGCCGACGGCGCGCCGCTCACCAATCTCATCGCGCTCGCCCACGACTGGGGCGTCGACATCGGCAACGACGTCGTCGTCGACGTGAGCGGCATGGGACAGCTGCTCGGCACCGACAACTCAGTGCCCGTGGCGGCGAGCTACCCGTCGCACCCGATTACCGAGCGGTTCTCGGTGTTCACCGCCTATCCGATGGCCCGATCGGCCACTCCCGTCAAAGGTGGCGTCAACGGTCACACCGCGCAGACGATTGTGGAGTCGAGCCCGCGAAGCTGGGCGGAGACCGACGTCAAGGCGCTGATGACCACCGGCAAGGTGCAGTTGGATGCCGGCAAAGACAAGGCAGGCCCGGTGTCGCTGGCCGCGGCTGTGTCTGCCGGGGCGGCGCCTCCCGATCCGTCAAAGCCGGAGGACGCCGGGGCGCCGAAGCCGGAAACACGCGTCGTTGTCTACGGCGATTCCGATTTCGCGGCCAACGCCGGCCTTGGCATCCAGGGCAACCGCGACCTGTTCATGAACACGATCGGCTGGCTCTCTCAGCAGGAAAACCTGATCTCGATTCGCGCGAAATCCGCCGACGACAGGCGCCTCACGCTGACGTCGGCGCAACAGACGAACATCATGTGGATCACGCTGCTCGGGATTCCCGCGGCCGTGTTCGCCGTGGGCATCCTCACATGGCGGCGGAGGCGAGCCTAGATGCGCGGTCTTCGATCGACGGCCGCGCTCGTCGTGGTCCTGGCGGGTCTCGGCGCCTACATCTACTTCGTCACGTCGAAACAGGAGGACCATCCCGCAACAAAGCAGGACAAAGTCTTTGCCGGCCTACAGCCGGACAAAATCGAGGAGATCAAGATCAAGTCCGAGGCGGGCGACACCACAACCCTCAAGAAGGCGACGGACGGTTGGCAGATTGTCTCTCCCACCACTGCCAAGGCGTCTGAGAGCGACGTGTCGAGCGTCACGAGCGCGCTCGAGCAGGTGGACATCGCGCGGGTGCTCGAGGAGAACCCGACCGATCTCAAGGAGTACGGACTCGATGCGCCGCGCATCGACGTCGAGTTCAAATCGTCGGACAGCAAGTCCTCGGGCCACCTCTTCATCGGCGCCAAAACCGCCACCGGCGGCAATCTCTACGCGAAGCGCAACGACGAGAAGCGCGTCCTGTTGATTCCCGGCACACAGGAAGCCTCGTTCAACAAGTCGACCTTCGATCTGCGCGACAAGGCGATCCTGACGTTCAAGCGCGACGCGGTCGATGGCCTGGACGTCACCGTGGACGGCAAAGCGTTCCAGATGACGAAGACCGCTGGCGCCGGCGACAACTCGTGGAAGGTCACCAAGCCGCTGGCGGTCCGCGCGGATGCCTCGGCCGCGGAAGGACTGATCGGTCACCTCGAGACGGCGCAGATGAAATCGATCGTGACGACCGAGGCGACCCCCGCCGATCTCAAGAAGTACGGCCTCGACAAGATCGACAGGCCGTCCGTGATCGTGACGATCACCATGGGCAGCGCGCGTGCCACGCTCGTCCTTGGTGAGAAGTCGGGCGACGATGCCTTCTACGCGCGCGACGCGTCGAAGTCCACGGTTGTCACCGTGGACAAATCGCTTGCGGACGATCTGAAGAAGGGCCTCGAGGACTATCGCCGCAAGGATCTCTTCGACTTCCGTGCGTTCACGGCCACCGAGGTCGAGTTCATTCGCGGCGGCAAGACCGTCACCTTCGAGCGCGTCAAGGCCAAAGACGGCAACGGGCCCGACACGTGGAAGCGCACCGCGCCGTCGGCGGCCGATGCCGACAAGGACAAGATTGAATCGCTCCTCACCGGGCTGGCCGACATCCGCGCACAGTCGTTCGTCGAGTCGAAGGCCAACACGGGACTCGATGCGCCGGTGCTCACCGTCCACGCGAAGTTCGAGGACGGCAAGAAGGAAGAGCGCGTGAGCTTCTCGAAGAAGGACAAGGACGTGTACGCCGAAACGGTCGATCCTGGCGCCGCGAAGATCGAGGCATCGCGTCTGGACGATGCGCTCAAGACGCTCGACGATCTGTCAAAGTAGACACTACCTTGTCCCTTCAACGGAGCCCGGTCGAAGACATGCTGCTCCGCGAACCGCGAGACGGCGCGGGAAACGGGTCAAGGCCTGAACGTCGCGCCGCTCGCCTGCTCGCGCTCGTTCTCCTCCTCGCCTGCTACTCTCAACTGCTTTCGCTCTCGGCACAGCAGGGTTCAGTAGGTTCACTAGGTTCACGGGGTTCGGCAGGTTCACAGAGTTCTCAGAGTTCGCGGACTCCGCAAAGGACCGCGCCCGCTGCTGCGCGGAATCCCCGCACGACACAGACGCCTCGGCCCACTGCGGTCGCGCAGACGCCGCAGATTCCCGCGGCGATCCGGCAACTGCAGCGCGACATCGACGCCCTGCTCGGCGCGACCGATCTCGAGCACGCCACCTGGGGCGTCGGCGTCCGATCGGCGGCTACCGACGACACGCTGTATTCGATGAGCGCGAAGAAGTTGTTCCTGCCGGCGTCGAACATGAAGATCCTCACCCTTGCGGCCGCCTCCGAGCGTCTGGGCTGGGACTATACCTTCGAGACGCGGCTCGTCGGCACCGGACCGGCGGAAGCCGATGTCCTCCATGGCGACCTCGTCGTTGTCGGATCCGGCGACCCGAGCATCGATGATTGGGACGGCGCGGCCACGCGCCTTTTTCAGGAGTGGGCCGACACACTCAAGGCCAGCGGCATTCACGCGATCACAGGCCGGATCATCGGAGACGACGACTCGTTCGACGATGAGCCGTGGGGATCCGGATGGGCGTGGGACGACCTCGACCGGAGTTTTGCGACCGGTGTGGGCGCGCTGCAGTTCAACGAGAACACCGCGCAA
Organism: Vicinamibacteria bacterium; assembly: GCA_041476545.1. GTDB lineage: Bacteria > Acidobacteriota > Vicinamibacteria > Vicinamibacterales > CAVVIG01 > JBGOTP01. The sequence goes on from JBGOTP010000268.1 coordinate 6,482, forward strand.
CTAAGGCTAACGCCGGGCTTCCGGGCCAACGAGCCCGCGATTGTCACCGTCGGGCCGGCGGGCTCTGGGTTGGTCCTGCGGAACCTGATGACCACAACGCCGGCCGACACGGCACCGTCGATACAGGTGCGCCGGCGGCTCGACAGTCCCACGCTCGAGCTGCGCGGATCGCTTCCGCTTCGGAGCGGGCCGTACGTCCGGAATGTGGCGGCCTACAACCCGACCGTGTATTTCGTGACCGAGCTGCGGGACGCGCTGATCAAGGCGGGCATCGAGGTCATGGGCGACGCGGTGGACATCGACGACATTGCCGATCCCCCTTCGCGCGCCAGGGGGACGGTTCTGTTGACGCATCGGTCCGAGCCCCTCTCCACGCTGGCGACGACGATGATGAAGTTGAGCCAGAACTTGTATGCGGAAACGCTGTTGAGAGCGATCGGGACGCAGCGGGCGATCGGATCGGTCGAGTCCGGGCGAGAGTCTGTTGTGTCGCTGCTTCAGGATTGGGGTTTGTCGGCATCCGACTTCAAGATGGTGGACGGGTCCGGACTGTCCGCGTACGACCTGGTGACGCCGGATGTTCTCGTCGCGATCCTCACCCACATCGCACAGGACCTTCGGCTTCGCGATCCGTTTCAACACACGCTGCCGATTGCCGGGCGGGACGGCACGCTGGCGCAGCGGATGAAAGGAACGCCGGCCGCGGGCAATGCGCGCGCGAAGAGCGGATCCACGTCCAACGTGCGCGCTCTCTCGGGCTATGTGTGGAGCGCCGAGTCAGAGCCACTGGTCTTCTCGATCATTGCCAACAACTTCGGCGGCGGATCGGAGGTTGCC
>JBGOTP010000269.1:0-7270 GCA_041476545.1 Vicinamibacteria bacterium
CCGCCGCCGGGTGAGACGCGGTCGGCAATCCAGACAGGATCCACCGTCGCGAATGCTTCGGCGGACAAGTCGAGCGCAGCGAAATAAGGTCGGGCATGGCGATGATCAAGAGCGTGCGCGTCGCCGGGATGTGTGTGGTCGTGGCGCTGGCCCTGTGCGCCGCGGGTACCCGTACGATCGGCGCCGCGCGGGAAGGCTCGAGGACGCTGGCGTTTCTGATCTCGGAGTCGGACAACGGGTTGCTCTACGGTAAGTTCGAGGAGGAGTGTCCCAAGGGGTTCGAGATGACGCTCGAGGAGTCCTACCTCGCGTCGCTCACGCCCGCCCAGAAGGAATGGATGCTGCGGCCGGAAAACGCGTTTGAGTACGGCAACGCGTGAAAGAACGATTTCCTCTCGGGCCCGGGCGGCACGAACGTGTGCAGTAATCCGAAGTCGTTCAAGAACGACCCACGCCGTAAGGATTACCGCACCGTCGCGAGCAAGATCGCGTACGGCCTGAATCTCGACGGGACGACGGATGGTCGCGCGACGCCAAAGACGTGCGGGCATCAGAAGTTCCAGGGACAGAGCGGCGAGCCGCTCGTCGACAACCAGTTCTATCGTGTCGCCGGCTGCAGCAAGCTCACTCGAGGGACCGAGCGCCAGACCAGAAATTCCATGGGTTACTTCATCGTCGAGTTGCGCGGGGTGGACCGGCGAGTGCACGGCAATCTCCACGGCACAGAACGTCGCGGGGATCCCGGCGTTCATCGTGTCTTCGCCCGGTGAGACGCGGTCGGTGATTCCGGCAGGATCCACCGCCGCCAATGCTCCGGCGGACAAGTCGAGCGCGGCGAAATGAGGTCAGGCATGGCGAGGATCAAGAGTGTGCGCGGCGTCGGGATGTGTGTGGTAGTGGCCCTGGCCCTGGGCGTGGTGGGTACCCGCACGTTCGGCGCCAGTCGGGAAAGCTCGACGCTGGCGTTCCTGATCGGGACGGCCGATATGGGCACCCACTACGGCAAGTTCGAGGAGGACTGCCCGCAGGGCTTCGAATTGACGCTCGAAGAGTCCTACCTTGCGTCGCTCACTCCGGCCCAGCGCGAATGGATGCTGCGGCCGGAAAACTCGTTTGAATACGGCAACGCGTGGAAGAACGACTACCTCGCGGGGCCGGGCGGCGCGAACGTCTGCGGCAACCCGAAGTCGTTCAGCAACGACCCTCGCCGCCGGCCGTACCACGGCGTCGCCAGCAAGGTGGCCTACGGACTGAATCTCGACGGGACCACCGACGGGCGTGCGACGGCAAAGACCTGCGCGCATCAGAAGTTCGAGGGACTGAACGGCGAGCCGCTCGCGGACAATCAGCTCTATCGGGCCTCTGGCTGCAGCAAGCTCAATCGCGGCACGGAACTTCAAAGCACGCAGTATCTGGAACGGGCGTTCCTTGTCGAGTTGCGTGGTGTGGACGATGTCAAGAACGACGACCACGTCGAGATCGGCATTTATTCGATGGCGGATGGCGAGGCCTCGTTGAAAGCGGGCGACGGATCCGATGTTGCGTATCAGACCTTCAGCATCACGGCCAATCCTCGCTGGCGGGCGCAGACGACGGGGCGCATTGTCGACGGCGTGCTGACCTCTGAGTCGGTGCCGGTGCTGCACCTGAGCCGGGCAGGCGGGTTCGCCGCCGGTCGTGGCAACTACGTGAGCGGTGCTCCCGGGACCGCGTTTGCGTACGCCGGCCAGTTCGAGTTCCGAGACGTCCGTTTTCGCCTGACGCTGCGTCCGGACCGGACGTTCAAAGGCGTGATGGCGAACTACCGGCCGATCGACAACATTTATCTCAGCGAATACGCGGGCGGCCGGGGCACCGCTTCCACGGCGAACAACGACTGCGCCGCCGAGTACAACATGCTCGCGAAGTTCGCGGATGGGCATCCGGATCCCGTGACCGGCGCGTGCACGGCGATCTCGGCGGCCCAGAACATCACCGGGACCCCGGCGTTTCTCGTGCCCGCGCCAGGTGAGATGCGGTCGGCGGTCCCGACAGGATCCACCGCCGCCAATGCTCCGGCGGACAAGTCGAGCGCGGCGAAATGAAATTAGCGATGGCCACAATGATGAAACGGAAAGATGTCATCCGTCGGATCCGATGGGGCGTAGGTGTAGCTGCGGTCGCGGCGTCGCTTGCCGTCGTGATCGCGGCGGCGGACCCATCACCGTCGGCCGGTACGACCAGCATGCGTCGTCTCACCGACGAGCAGTACCGGAACGCGATAACGGATATTTTTGGCGAGGACATCCAGTACGCGGGCCGGTTCGATCCGGTATTGCGGCCGACCCACGGCCTGCAAATCCAGGGTGTCAGCCAGATTGCGGTGTCGCCCGCCGGCTTCGAGCAGTACGACAAAGTGGGCCGGGCCATTGCCGCGCAGGTCGTCGATGAGCGGCACCGGACTCTGCTTGTCGGCTGCACGCCGAAATCAGCCACGCTGCCCGACGACGCGTGCGCGGCGACGTTCTTTCAACGAACGGGAGAGCTCGTGTTTCGGCGGCCATTGAAGCCAGCTGACGTGCAGCTGTACGTGTCCGCTGCGCGCCGAGCGGTCGCCGTGACGAACAATTTCTATGGCGGATTGGTCGACGGGCTCGGCATGATGCTGGCCTCGCCACGGTTCCTGTTCGACGTCGACGTCACGCAGCCCGATCCCGCCCGCCCCGGCGCGCGGCGGCTCGATGCGTACTCGAAAGCCGCGAGGCTGAGTTTCTTGCTCTGGAACACGACGCCTGATCGGGGACTGCTCGCCGCCGCCGCCAACGGCACACTACACACGCCGGCGGGGCTCACGCAGCAGGTGAATCGCCTGCTGGCATCGCCGCGCCTCGAGGGCGGCGTGCGGATGTTCTTCTCCGACATGCTGGGCTACGACCAGATCGTCGACCTCTCGAAGGATGGCGTGATCTATCCGCAGTTCACGCCCAACGCCAAGCGTGATATGCCGGAGCAGACGCTGCGCACGATTGTGGATCTGCTGATCACCAATGACGGCGACTATCGCGATCTGTTCACGACGCGGCGCACGTTCATGACTCGCGCGCTTGGCGCCATCTATCACGTGCCGGTGTCCGAGCACGACTGGATGCCGTACGAGTTTCCGGAAGACAGTCCACGCGCCGGCATCCTCTCGCAGCCGAGTTTTGTTGCGACCTTTTCGCCCCCGGGCCGGAGTTCGCCGACGTTGCGCGGAAAGGCGCTCCGCGAGCTGATTCTCTGTCAGCCGGTGCCTGACCCGCCGAACAACGTCGACTTCAGCAAGGTGGAAAACACGGCGAAGGGCACCGTCCGGGAGCGGCTGACAGGGCATCGGGCGAACCCGGCGTGCGCCTCGTGTCACCGGTTCATGGATCCAATCGGCCTGTCCCTCGAGAACTTCGACGGCGCTGGTGCCTACCGGTCGGACGAGAACGGAGTCGCCATTGACGCCAGCGGCGACCTCGACGGCAGCAAGTTCGCCGATCCGGCCAGCCTCGGGCAGGCGGTTCGGAATCATCCACAACTGCCGGTGTGTCTGTCGAAGCGGCTGGCAGAATACGCGGCGAGGCGCCCGCTCGACACGGGAGAGGCCGCGTGGGTGAAGACCCTGAGCACACGGTTTGTCGAGAGCAACTATCGCCTGCGCGAGTTGCTGCGCATCGTCGCGACGAGCGACCAGTTCTTTGAGGTATCGAGTTCTACGGCAACTTCACCTCGGACGACACCGAGTCCGACAGCAACTTCACCTCGGGAGGTCAAGTGATGAATCGCATACAGCGTCGAACGATCCTTCGTGGAATGTTTCAGGGTGCGGCGGTCGCCGTTGCGCTGCCGTATCTGGATTGCTTCCTCAACACCAACGGAACGCTTCTGGCCGCCGAGGGCGCACCGCTCCCGGTCCGCTTCGGCACGTGGTTCTGGGGATTGGGAGTCAACCCGACCCGGTTTTTCCCAACGAAGATCGGCAAGGGCTACGACCTGCCGTCGGAGCTCAGTCCGATTGCGAAGTACAGAGACAAAGTTAACGTGTTCAGCGGCTTCGACTGCTTGACGGACGGGAAGCCGGTCATCCCCCACGGGACAGGCAGCACGACCTTCCGATCGGGCACGGCGCCCGGCACGGGCGGCGCGCTGCCCGGTGCGACGTTCGACAATATCATCGCGGACGCGATCGGCACTGGTACGCGGTTCAAGACGCTCGACATCTCGGCCATCGGCGACCGGAACAACAGCCTGAGCGGCCAGGGCGCCGGGCAGATGAATCCGGTCGAGACCTCGGCCAGCCGGTTCTACCAGCGCATCTTCGGGGACGGATTCATCGACCCGAATGCGGCGGCCTTCGCGCCGGATCCGAAGATCATGTCGCACAAGAGCGTGCTGTCGGTCGTCGGGGAGGAGCGCAAGGCACTGGAACGATCGCTCGGTGTCGCCGATCGGGCTCGTCTCGATCAGTACTTCACGGCCGTGCGCCAGGTAGAAGGGCAGCTCACGATGCAGCTTCAGAAGCCCGAGCCGCTCGTCGCCTGCAAGGTGCCGCAGCCGCCCAAGGAGATGGAAGTCCAGACCGTCCTCGAGGACGTGCTCCTGAACCATGAAATGATGGCGCATCTGCTCGCCATGGCGCTCGCCTGCAACCAGACGAAGGTGTTCAACGTCGCGTTCAGCAACGGGGCCTCGTCGTTGACAAGGCGGGGCAGCTCGACCACGCATCACCAGTTGACGCACGACGAGGTGGTCGATCCGAGGCTCGGTTACCAGCCAGAGGCCACGAAGTTCGTCGAGGCGTTAATGGGGGCGTGGGGCACGTTCCTGGGCATTCTGGATGGCATGCCCGAGGGCGACGGGACGCTCCTCGATCACATGCTGGTCGTGGCGCACTCGGAAACGGAGTACGCCAAGAATCACACCGTGACGAACCTGCCCATCATGCTTGCGGGCAGCGCCGGCGGCCGGATCCGCACGGGCATGCACGTGTCCGCGAAGCGGGAGCCGGTCTCGCGCGTTGCGCTCACGGCCATGCAGGCGGTGGGCGTCCAGGTCGAGTCCTTCGGCACGTTGTCGATGCAGACGAAGAAGCCGATCGGCGAATTGCTCGTGTGATTGTGTAGGGGCGAGGTATCCGCCTTCGCGCAAGCGCTTCGGCGAGACCTCGCCGGAGCCAAAGGCGCAGGCGGGTGCCGCGCCCCTACAGCCATCTGGAGGACTTGACCATGTACAGGCAGCGATATCGCCGCGGTGTTGTGATTCTGTCGATCGGTATGTTGGGGCTGCTGATTGTCTACGCGCCGGTGGCCGGCCAGCAGCAGTCGCCGGACGTGAAGACACCGCCAGAGATCACGATCCAGCCGATGCCGCCGGGGCCGATGTTCGCGGATGTCAACGAATACACGTTGTACGTCAGCGAGCGGGACGTCGACGCTGGAAAGTCCTCCTGCACGGGCGCCTGCGCGTCGGAATGGATACCGCTGCGCGCGGCCGCGGACGCCAAGCCATTGGGCGACTGGACGCTCGTGGCGCGGAACGACGGGGCGCCGCAGTGGGCGTACAAAGGACGGGCGCTGTATCGGTACGCGAAGGAAACCAAGCCGCGCTGGGCCGACGGGCAGAACCAGCTCTGGCGGTACGCCTTGGTCTCGCCGTTCCCGCCTCGCAATGCGTTCGGTCAGAGGGGCCTTGGTGGGCCGCCGGTGGCGACGCCCACAGCTGCGGCAGCCGCGTCCGGGGCGGCAGCCGCGCAGGGAGCCCAGGGAGCGGCCGCCTTCGCCTCCATGCGGGGAGGGCAACGGCGGCCGGCGATTGTGCTGCCGCCGGGAGTGCCGGGCGGCATCACAGGCCAACCGGGCGCCGGGGGATCGGTGTTTGCCGACTGGAAGGGCTCCACGCTGTACACGTCGACCGCGGCAGCGCCCTGCTCGGGGCAATGTCTCGAGGCATGGAAACCGCTGACGGCTCCGCTCCTTGCGAAGCAGCCGGTTGGCGATTGGTCGATCGTGAAGCGGCCCGATGGGACCCTTCAATGGGCATATAAGACCAAACTGGTGTATCGGTCCATCAAGGACGTCAAGGCGGGAGACACCAACGGCGAGGCCAGTGACTGGCATGCCCTCCCGGTGCCGAGTGTCGCCGCGTCGGCACCAGCACCGTAACCACCATCAAGCTGAATTGATCCACGGACAGAAGCTCAGCGTGACCGGCTCCGAAGCGCGAGCGGAGCCGGAGCGGTTAGCGTTGGCTTGATTGGGGCTACAGACCCAGGACGATCCGAAGACCGTTCTCGACATCCTCGAGAGACTGGCCTCGCACACGCCCCGCGAGTTCCATCAAGAATTCACGGTCGACCGTGATAAGTTGCGACACATTCGCGACCGACGCCTTTCGCAATCCCGACGCTTTGGCAGGGATCAAGACATTTCCGGGAGCATCGAGGAGACGAAGGTTCGTGCTCAACACGACGGCAATCACCGTATGCAGCCGACTGCGGTTGAAGGCGTCACTTTGAACAATCAACACCGGCCGGTTGTACCCAGGCTCGGAGCCCTCGGGCTCCCCCAGATCAGCGGTCCACACCTGTCCCCGTTCGACTGTCACGGCTCGCGGGTGAGTGACCGGCTTTGCAGACGCCTCACGGCCGGCGGCAGCCGACTGTCTTCGGATTCGTAGACGGCATTGAGGCGTTCGGTGATCTTCCGACCACGGCTCTTGGCGACGAACTCGGCCAGCGCCGTCGCATACAGACGGCTGCGGGACACACCGAGCCGTTTGGTGAGCGTCTCAGCTGATTCGAACAATTCATCCGGTATCGACAGCGCCACTTTCATACCGTAGTACTACCATGGTACGACGCGGCCAGACAAATTGGGGGGAACAGGCAGGCATCGTCTGACCGCGGTTGCGCCAGTCGGCGGCTCGTGTGACTCACATGTACGTCCTGATCGCGGAATCGATAGTCCATGTAGGATCTCGCCGCCGAGGGCAGCCGCGGCGGCACGCGATCGAAGGACGACTTGGACTATTTCGTTTTTCACAACGGTGGTGAAAACCTGGACGCCACCGCTATACGGAAATGAAACCGGCTCTAGGCGGCGACCGACCACCGAGTTCGCTAATTGCCCCCGCGTCCTGCCGCCGGGGCAGCCGGCGCGGGCGGGCGCGGCGCGCTGATGCGCTCGTGATCGCCCTTGGGCGGCGTACGGGTGTCGAAGTAGGTGAGCTTGGCGCCGAACGCGGTGCGTCCCGGCTTCTCCCACCACAC
>JBGOTP010000270.1:0-7263 GCA_041476545.1 Vicinamibacteria bacterium
ACACGCTCCCACCCCGATCCGCGGACGTCCTCGCGGACCTGCGTCGCGCCGCCGAGCTCCAGTCGCGCGGCCCGCCAGGCTTCCTCCGGCGAGCGCCCGCGCGCGACATGCTCCGCCGTCGCCTCGTTGAGGTAATGCTGAATCTCGTCGGTCAGATCCTGATCAGCTGCCGAGCGGCGGGTCAGGATGCGAAGACCGCGCGTGAGCTGGCGCCAAAGAGACATGATTCACTCCTCCGCCCTGAGCAGGCGCGCGATAGCCGAGACGCGGCGCGTCCAGTCCGCGGTCTCGGCGTCCAGCTGCTTTCGTCCTTTGCGCGTGAGCGTGTAGAAGCGCGCGCGGCGCGAGTTTTCGGTGTGGCGCCAGTCAGCGTCGACCCACCCGGCCCGCTCGAGCCGCTCGAGCGCCGTGAGCAGCGAGCCCGGGTTGACCTTGAAGACGTCGCGCGAGACCTGTTCGATACGGCGGGCGATGCCGAAGCCGTGCATGGGCTGGAGGCTGAGCGTTTTGAGGATCAGCATGTCCAGCGTACCCTGAATCAAGTCGGTGGTCGGTTCGTCCATGTCGAGGCGACGATAGACGATAGAGGGTGTACCTCTTGATTGTCAAGATGAGCCGATGTGGCGTGTGTGATGGATGAGAGTGATGGACGAAACTGATCCTGAAGTGAAGATCGCACGTCCATAGCGGGAATCGTCTGGGCCAATGACACCGGACGCGCCGGCCAGGGTCACATCCGTCGTGAACGGAGGCGTGGATGGGCGATCCAATGGCGCGATCGCGAGAGCCCGGCTCGCGGAATGGATGTCCACGCAGGCCGAACGGCGTCCGATGCCGGCGGAACGGTGGGCCGAAGCGATAGAACGCGAAGCCAGATGTCTGGAACGCCGTACATAGCCGTGCAACGAGGATCCCAAACCCGCGGAACGGCGGCAGGAATCCGCGATCGTCAGTCCCCAATGGACGGAACGGGTATCCAAGACCGCGGAACAGGTGTCCAAAGGGGCGGAACGGACGAAATCGCGCTGCGACCCAACTCCGCTGTCGGACTGCAGCCGTCGAATGGCGGAAACAACTAGAAGAGTGTTCGTTCAGACTGCCGACATATGAAGCGCTCGTGGAGGAACGGTGAAATGACCGACAGACATTCGCAAACGATCAACCCCAGATCCCGAGGGCCCGTCGGACGTCGATGATCTGGGCAAGGTGATGAGCGTTGTGATCGGCGACGAGCAGGATTTCCCGGAGCACGGTCTGCCCCGATCCGCACGGAATTCTCGCAAACAGATCGATGCGCCGGTTCTTCGCCAGCCGTTGCATGGTCTTGAGATCGCGCCGGAACGAAGCGAGCGCCTTCTTCCAGGCCGCGTCGCTCGGCGGCGCGGGCCTGCGCGGCCAGTAGTCGTCCGGCCATTTCATCGTGTGCTCGTATCGGGGGTTCACGCAGAAGTCGAGGATATCCGCCTGCGCGATGCGCATGTGCTCGACGAGCTGCCACACCGAATGCGCGAAACCCTTCGGCACGACGCCGCGCTTCCGCGACGGGACGCCCTTCACGACCTGGTCAAAGTCCGCGTGCGCGTTCCGCCAATCGAGAAACTCCGCCAGCTGCGCGCGCAGTGCTTGCTCGTTTCTTGTCATGATGAGTCCTTACGCCCGTCCCGGACGGTAGGCGACCTTCAGGCGACCGCGCGACGACTTCAGCACAAAACGCACGCGCACGCCAAGTCGTGCCAGCATATCAATCAAACTGTCCGTGCTGAAGAGATGGATTTGGCCTCATGTTTGATATCGTTCAGAGTACCGGGGCTCTTCACCCAGGGAACCGGTGCAGGAAGGGATCTCAATGGCACCAGCGCTGACACGCAGGGAGATATTTCGTCTCGCGGGCGCGGCGAGCCTCACCGGGCTCGGGGCCAGATCCTTCGCCCAACCGGACGCGTACTGGCCGGGCGCCAGCGAGTGGGAGACGCGCGTACCGCGCAATGTCGGGATGGACGCCGCGGCGATTGACAACGCGCTCACCTACGCCGGCGATCACAACTCAACAGGCGTCGTCGTCCTGCGCGGCGGGCGAATCATCGCCGAGAAGTACTGGAACGGCTGGACCGAGGAAACGGTCCAGCCGATCTTCTCGTCCAGCAAGAGCATCGCCGCCATCCTCGTCGGCATGGCCATTGAGGAAGGCCTGATCAAGGGCGTCACGCAAAGCGCGTCGGATTTCGTCACGGCCTGGAAGGACACGCCGAAGGCGGCCATCACCGTGCGCCGTATGCTGACAATGACGTCCGGCATCAGAGTGTCGGCGGCGGCCGTCTCACGCGACGTGGATGCGTTCGGGGAAACCGCGGCGCTGCCACTCGAGCATCCGCCAGGCGAGGTGTGGGCGTACAACACCGCGATCTACCGCATGCTGCTTCACGTGCTGGAAATCGCGTCGCGCCAGAGCATCGACCAGTTCACGACGCGCAAGCTGTCCGGCCCGCTTGGTATCAGCCGTTCGACATGGGATTGCAGCCCCGCACCCGGCGGCAGAACCAACTGCACCTGGTATCGCAGCAATCTGCGCGACATGTCGCGCTTTGGGCTGCTCGTCCTGCGTGGCGGGAAATGGGAGAACCGGCAGCTTGTCAGCGCGCCGTACGTCAAGGACGCGACGAGCACGTCGCAGACGCTGAACGAGTCGTACGGCTATCTGTGGTGGTTGAACGGTAAGCCGTCGTACAGATTGCCCGCCGCCGCAGGTAGTGTGCAGCAAGGCATGCTCTGGCCGGATTGCCCGCCAGACGCGTGTGCGGCACTCGGCGCGCAGGACAAGAAGATCTACGTCGTGCCAAGCCTCGATCTGGTGGTTGCGCGGCACGGCCCCGCGGCCGGCGTCGGAGCCGAAGGTGGTCGCTCGTCGTTCAACAATCAGCTGCTCGGTCGCGTCTGCCGGGCCGTCCGGGGATGACCAGTCCTCTGGAACGATAGGCAACATGAGCGACTCCAGCGGCCTGGCGCCGGGCAGCGTGGAGGGCGCCAAATAAACGTAGCGCGCAGGCTTCAGCCTGCGCGTACCCCGCCGTTAGAACCGAAACACGTGATTGATCTTGACGATGAACGACCGGTTCTGCAGGCCAGGGAACGAGGGCGCGAGCGTGTCTCGCGTCTCGTTGTAGACGACGAAGAGCTCGCTACCCGGCTGATACTCCCACCGGAACCGGGCGTTCACGGCGAGGCTGTTACTGGCCTCGTTGTACTGGACGAGCGCGCTGGCGAACATCAGCGGCGTCATCGTGTAGGTCGTGCGCGTCGTGATGAGACGCTGCGTGAAGGCGCCCTCCACCACCGTGACTTTGTTGATCGTGTACCCGGGCTCGATGGTGAGCTGCGGTCCGAGGTTCAGGCGGTTGGACGTGGCCCCAAACGTCGTCTTGTGACCATCGTAGAACGTCCCTTGCTCGAAGGTCACGGTGCCCGACAGGTTGCGCTGCCGGCCGAAGGTGTAGCCGGCCTTGCCGCTGTGAAAGTCATACGCGGCCACCGGCAGCGTCACGCCGGTCGCGATGCGGAAGGGCACCGGCAGGAACTCATGCTCGTTGTTGTTCTCGACGAAGAACAGGTCGGTGTTCTGCAGCTGGGCCTCGAAATGGCCGAGGGCGATGCGCGTCTCCAGGTGGCCCGATCCATTCTGGATATGGTTGAACGTGCCCGACATCAGGTACTTGCGAACCAGCTTGCTCTTCTTCGGCCTCGGGCTGAATCGAAGGAAGCCGAGCTCCTTGTGCATGTCGTGGCGGCGGACGAAGCCGATGTCGGGACGAAAGCCCGCGCCGACGACGAGATGATCAAACTGCGCGCCGTACCGATCCGACTCGTAGTCCGCCATCGCGCGGTAGCTGGCGTCGTCGCTTGTGATGCCGTCGCTCTTCGAGCGCGCCCAGTAGGTGTTGATCGCGAGGTCCGGTCCAAACGAGAAGGAGCCGTCAACACCGTAGCCCTGGTTGGTCCCGACGCCGGTCACGCCGACCGTCCGGTCCGTGAACATCATGCCGACGCTGCTCCGCTTGAGGATGTCGCGCTTCACGCGCACGACCGAGAAGTTCGTCGGTCGCGTCAGCGTGATGGGCTCATTGCCGGACTCCACGTTCAGCACACCGATCGTGTATCGACCGGAGCGGCCGCTCAGCCGGCCGCCCGCGCGGATCGGGACCTCGAGTCCCTGCGACAGCCCGATGTTCCGGCTGTAGAAGAGCAAGGGCGCGTCGCCCGCCGCGCCGGCTGCGGGTGAGTTGCCGCCGAACGCGAAGATGCCGGCGTTCTCCAGGAAGAAGTCGCGCTTCTCCGGAAAGAACAGGCTGAACCGCGTGAGGTTGACCTGCTGCTCATCGGCTTCGACCTGCGCAAAATCCGTGTTCACCGTGACGTCGGCAGCCAGGCTTTGCGTAACGCCGTACTTCAGATCCCCGCCGACGTCGCCGCCCGGATGGTTCGTGACAACGGGACGCACCGTCTCGTCGGTCGTGACGTTGGCCCGCATGTACGGCTTGATATCCAGATTCTTTCCTCCGCCGGGCACTTCCAGTCCAACCAGCGTCGCGGCCATGGCGGCGCGGAAGTGTCCCTGGCTACCCACGGAGGCCGGGATCGGCGTCAGGTACGAGTACTCGTTCTTCACCATGTTGTGCCGGCGCATCTGCATGCCCCAGATCTGCGTCTGGCCCGGCTTGTAGCGCAGGGACTTGAATGGAAGCGCCGCTTCCACCACATAGCCGTGGTCGAACCGTGAGGTCTTCACCGCCCAGATCGGGTTCCAGTCGAGGGCGACCTGGCGCTCGTTGGTCACCTGTCCGTCAATCCGTCCGCCGGCGGCAGAGATTTCGAAGAAGAGCATGTTCCGCCGGTCGTGGAAGGTGTCGATGCCGAACGCAAACTGATCGTTGGTGACGATGTTCACGTTGTCGCGGCGCATCTCGTTCGCGACGAGTGATTCGGGATGCGATTCCCAACAGCGCGCCACGACATACAGGTTGTCCTTGTCGAAGAGGACCCAGACCTCGGTCTTCTCGGTGGCCGGCGCGCCCTCCTTCGGGTCGTTCTGGATGAAGTCGGACATCGGCGACACCTCGGTGTAGACCGTTTCGTCGAGGTGACCGTCAATCTTCAGCGGCGTCGAGATGCGCACGGCGCGGATCGTGGCATGCCCGGCGGCGTCACGGTTGATGACGGCGGGCGCCACGGGCGGCGGCGGATTGTTGTCCTGGGACGCGGCGGGCCCCGCGCCACCTGGCGGCCTGGCCTGGCCAGCGTGACCGACGACGGGAACCAGCGCGAAGGCGAGCAGACACACGGCGATTCTCATAAGGTGCATAGACAAGGACTTGCTGATTTAGGAATGAGGAACCCTGAATCGAATCTGCCGCGCGTGCCGCTTTCCGTGGGCGGCGATCGGCCAGCGCCACGGCCAGTACCGCGGCGCGAGGCGGACGCTATCCACCGGGAGGTCGTATGACGAATCGGATGTCCCGCAGCGCGTCCGGCCGGTCAGAGAGGGCGGACGCGCCCTCCGGAAAGCCGTTGCGACGAAGCACGTAGGCGAGGAGCTGCGCGTACTTCCCCGTGGTCAGCGACCCGGGCTCGTCCTTCGGCATCGACCGCCGCATGCGCTCGAAGAGATCGGCGAGCGTCCGATCGTTCCACGCGGCGCCGAACAGTGCGCCGGCCAGCTGCGGCGCATCGTCGCTTCCACTGAGATCCGGCAGATGACAGCTGGCGCAGCGATCGAGGTAGATCGCTTCCCCTTCCGCCGCCTGCCGACTGGAGTACACGCCGCTCCACGGCGTTATCGACTGCGGCGAAGCGGCACTGGCGCCGCAGAGCAGCCCGGCACAGAAAGACGCCGATGCGATGATGAACCTAACGAACCTAACGAACCTAACAGGGGCCTCGTGCATGGAGCGAGCGCCAAAGGTACGCAACGCGGTGATTAAGGTTTCTTGACCGTCACCGTGATTTCTTGCGTCGGCTTCAGATCCTTGACGTAACCGGCGCCCGTGATATCGAGAGCGTCGCTCGCGTCCATACCGCGATCCTTCATCAGCTTCACGAGCAGCGCCGCGGTCTGGCGCTGCGACTTGTAGAAGTTGGTGTACATCACGCCATTGGCAATGGTCAGCGGTGTCCATCCGAGGACATTGCGGACGTCAAGCTTCGCGCCCTGGTCGACGAGATACTGCGCGACGAGATTGAAGCCCTTGTAGGCAACCCCGTGAAGAGCCGTTTCGCCGTTGTCGTCAATCGCGTTGACGTCGAGGCCAAGCGACACGCAGTACTTCACGGCCTCGAGCGATTCCTGCTCCGTTCCGGCGTCCTCTCCCGGATTGAACTGATCGACGCCAGCCGCGAGCATGAGTGCGTTAGTGTTCTCGACGCTTGGAATCGTCGGGTCGGCGCCCATCGAGACGAGCGCTTTCATCATCTCGGGATCGATGCCCTTGGCCGCGAGCAGGAACGCCGTAGAGCCGGTCCGGTTCATCCGGTTACGATACCCGTCGCCCATCCCCGGTACCGTCATGCGCGCATTCAGATCCGCGCCGTGCGCCACCAGCAGTTTCGCAAGTTCCATGCTGGTGATCCGACCCGACTGGGGCGGGTGCGGCAGATGCCCTTCGTGCAGGCGCCGTGTGACAACCAGCTGCTGAAGAGGCGTAATGCCGCGTCCATTCGCATTCGGATTCGCGCCGCGCTCGAGGAAATACGCTGCGAGCTCCCAGTGCCCGTTCACGATCGCCAGGTAAAGCGGCGTCGTCCCGTCAGAGGCCGGCTCCTCGATCTTCGCGCCCGCATCGAGGAGCGCGCGCACTGTCTCCACATTGCCGGCGCGCGTCGCGAAGAGCAGCGGCGTAAGCCCCTCAGTGATCGTGCGCGTGCCGTAGGACTGAACCGAGATGTCGCGGCCCTTCGGGTACACCTTCTTCAGCACGAGGGCATTCTTGCCCGCCGAAGGCTCCAGATCGTCGTCGGCACCGTCTACATATGGTTTCGGAGCGGGCGTTGCTACGGGCTTGCCATCGCCGCCCAGCCGCGCAGGCGCCGCGGACGCTCCCGGGCGCCTGGCGCGCATGTTCGAGTGCGCGTTGATGTCCGCACCCGCTTCGAGAAGGGTCTTGACCGCGGCCGTGTTGCCTTCGATTGCCGCCCACATCAGCGCAGTCTGGCCGCGTGCCTTTTCTTTCGCGTCGACTTTCGCGCCATAGGCAAGTAGCGCCTTGACGGTTTCTG
>JBGOTP010000271.1:0-7254 GCA_041476545.1 Vicinamibacteria bacterium
AGCTAACGATTGATGTGTCATGCTGGGGCTGTTTGCAAATGTCCTGCTCAGTCCGGTTACGGCCCGCGGACGCGTCTCCAGCTTCTGGAGCTGGGAGAGCACATGGCACCCTGCTTGCGAGCTGTTCAGTATGATGTTCCGGACAATTCTATGTCCTGTCGATTTTTCCGCGGATTCGCGGGCGGCACTCCGCTACGCGGCCACGATTGCGCAGCGGGGCCAGGGGCATGTGACCGTGCTCTTCGTGAGTGACCCGCTCCTGGCCGCGGCGGCCGCGGTCGCGTGGGACGAGCGCAAACTGGCTGAGAGAACAGGGGTCGAATTGCGACGGTTCGTCACGAGTGTGGTTGGCGCGACGGGCGTCGGCGCGGTGAGCAGCCTGGTTGCGATGGGCGATCCGGCGCGCGAAATCAGAAAAGCCGCG
Organism: Vicinamibacteria bacterium; assembly: GCA_041476545.1. GTDB lineage: Bacteria > Acidobacteriota > Vicinamibacteria > Vicinamibacterales > CAVVIG01 > JBGOTP01. Next base: position 425 of record JBGOTP010000271.1, read on the forward strand.
CGGCGTTTGAAGTCCGACCTCGTCGTGCTCGGCGCTCGCGGCCTGGGCGGAGCGGGCAAGCTGTTCTTCGGATCGACCACCGAGCGCGTACTGCGGAACGCCGACTTTCCGGTGCTGGCGGTGCCAAGGGCGGCAAACCGCCGGGCGGGACCGCTCCGCTCCTGGCCCACGCGGGTGCTGGCGGCGATCGAACCCGGCAATCACGCGGCGGCGGATGTTCGCCGCGCAGCCGACGTGGCTCGTTGGTTCAAGACGCCTCTCCTGCTACTGACGGTCGTTCCGCCGGTTCAAACGCCATCGTGGCTGCGGCCCGGCGCAGGCGCTCACGAGAGACGCCTGGTGCTCGCGGCCAGAACGCGTCTCCGATCCTTGGCCGCCAGACCTGGTCATCAGACGGTCGCCATTCGTGTGCTCACGGGCGACCCCGCGGAACAGATTGCCGCGGCGAGCGTCGATTCGGGCGTCGGCATCATCGTCCTCAGACTTCGCCCGAGGGGCCGTTTGTTTGGAGCACGGCAGGGTACGGTGACCTATCGGGTTCTCTGCAGCGCCGCACTGCCCGTGCTTGCGCTCGTTGAGCCCCGGCAACGCCGTGGCCGGCGGTAGCAGCACATGCAACGAAAAAGGGAAGCCTCATATGAATCGTCGACACTACATTTCGCTTGCCGTCATTCTTGGCGCGTCTCTCCTCATGGCCGGCCCGGCCTGGGCACAAGCGGTCCAGAGCCGTTGCGCCGACTGCCATTATGCGAACCCGCAGGCGCCGCGCAGGGACCACCTCGAGGAATGGGACCGATCGCCCCACGGCCGTCAGAACGTCGGATGTGAAAAGTGCCATGGCGGCGATCCGCAGTCGTTTGAGTCCTTTCGTGCGCACGCCGAGATCCTGCCTCCGACAAACCGCGTGAGTCCCGTCAATCGCCGGAACCTGCCGACGACATGCGGGGGCTGTCACGTCAGCGAGTTCGTCGCGTTCCAGGACAGCAGGCACTACCAGCTCCTGCAGGCCGGAGACCCACGCGGACCGAGCTGCTCAACCTGTCATGGTGAAACGGACGGACGGCTGCTCTCGCCAAAGGCACTCGCGTCGCAGTGCAACGAGTGTCACGGACCTCGCGGTATCGTCCCGCGCGAGGGGCGCGCGCAAGCGGTACGCGAGCAATATGAAGGGCTCGGCGTGGTGCGCCAGGAACTCGCGCTCGCAAAGTCGCAGATCAAGCGCGTCAGCGACAAGAATCGCCGTAACGATCTGACAGCCGCCTACGATCAGGCGCAGGTCCCACTGATTCGCGCCATTGCCGCGGGACACAAGTTCGTCTACGACGACCTCAAGGAATACCTCGCGCTTGCGCAAAGCCGCGTCGAACGCCTGCTGACGAGACTAGCCAACCGCTGAGCCGGTCGTGGACGCAGACGATCACGGGGGGAGGAATTCGAATGGACACGTCCACGACATATCTGGGCTTGAAGCTGGCCCATCCGTTCATTGCCGGCGCCTCTCCGCTCAGCGCCCATCTCGATACGGTCAAACGCCTGGAGGACGCCGGCGCGGCCGCCATCGTCCTGCACTCGCTCTTCGAGGAGCAGATCACACTGGAGGAGTCGGGCCGCATCCACCATCGGGACCCTCTTGAACGAGAGTTTGCCGCGGCCCTCGCACCATTTCCCCCGACAGCCGAGTACCCCCTCTCGCCGCAGGAGTACCTGGAGCACATTCGCATCGTGAAGCAGGCCGTCAGCATTCCCGTCATCGCATCGCTCAACGGCACCACCAAGGAGACCTGGCTGCACTACGCGCAGTTGTTCCAGGAGGCCGGTGCGGATGCGATGGAGCTGAACTACTACGAGGTGGTGACCGATCTCTCAGTACCCGGTGTCTCCGTTGAGGCGCAGATTCGCGACACGTTGCTCGAGTTGAAGCGGAGTGTGCGCATTCCCGTCGCCATCAAACTGTCGCCATTCTTCACCGCATTTGGAAACTTCGCGCAGCAGCTCGATGCCACCGGCGTCGATGCGCTCGTGATCTTCAACCGGTTCTATCAGCCGGACATCGACATCCGCCACATGAGAGCGATATCGAACCTGGAACTCTCACGGAGCGCTGATTTGCTCCTGCGATTGCGCTGGCTCGCGATTCTCCATGGCCGGATCCGGGCGGCCCTCTGCGTCACGGGCGGTATCGAAACGACGAGCGATGGCATCAAGGCGCTGCTGGCCGGCGCGCAGGCCGTGCAGATGGTCTCTGCGCTGCTCCGCCATGGTCCCGGCTTCCTCAAGACGATGCGAGATGGATTGAGCAGATGGATGGAATGGCAGCACACCGCGTCCGTCGACGAGATGAGGGGACGGGTCAGCCTCAAGGACTCACCGGATGCCGCCGCGTTCGAACGGGCCAACTACATTCGAACGCTCCACCAGTGGGGCACGTAGTCGGCATAGTACGTAGTGCAGGGCTTTAGCCCTGCACTACCGAGCAGGCCTGAAGGCCTGCACTACGACCATGGCTCGCAACTGATCAGGCGGCGCGAGCCACTGTCCCAGCGTGCTCGGTCTCGGCCTTACGAGGAATCATCAGCATCAACAGGCCAATGCCGACCGCCGCTGGTGGCAGGACGAGCCCAAGGTCGTACAAGTACAGCGCTATGTTCGCCATCGCACCCTCCATTGCTCACGCCAGCACTCACTGGCGTTTCCCTGCGCCAACGCGGTGGCAAGCGTCATGCCGCGCGCGGCACGGCGAATTTGCTGACTGGAACGCGCGATGGCGGCGGATCCCAGGCCACGGAGCCTGAAAATTTCACTGACAATGCGAACTATCCCACTGACGGGTTTCCGGCAGCCCTCCGCCGGCCACCCCAAGGGGTCCGAGCGGATAGAATCGTCACCGCATGTCCGAGCACTCCAGACTCCCCCTCTCCAACGAACCTCCCCGTACACTGGCGGAAGCGCGCTGGCGCGCCATCATTGATTCGGCCGTCGATGGCATCGTCGTGATCGACGCCAGGGGCGCCATCGAATCGTTCAACCCGGCGGCGGAGCGGCTATTCGGATACTCGGAACGCGAGGTCGTCGGGCGCAACATCAACATTCTGATGCCGGCCCCGTACCACGAAGAACACAACTCGTATCTCTCCAGGTACCTCGAAACGGGAAAGCAGAAGATCATCGGGGTCGGACGGGAAGTGACCGGGCTCCGGCGCGACGGCACGACGTTCCCCGTACACCTTGCTGTCGGGGAAATGGTCGTCAACGGCGAGCGGCACTTCACCGGCATCCTGCACGACCTGACGAAGCGCGTCGCGCTCGAAGAGCAGTTCCGCGAGCAGGCATCGCTGGCGCGGCTCGGCGAGATGGCGGCCGTCATCGCGCACGAAGTGAGGAATCCCCTTGCCGCCGTGCGAGGCGCCATTCAGGTGATCGGTGGACGCCTGCCGCCGGAGAGCAAAGACGGACCGATCGTCACTGAAATCATCGCGCGATTGGACACCCTGAACGATCTGCTTCAGGATCTGCTGCTCTTTGCCCGGCCGCCGCACCCGAAGCTCTCGGCGGTCGACATGACGCAGCTCCTTGGCATCGTGGCAGGACTGCTGTCGAGCGATCCGGCCTTCACCGGTGTGCAACTCGACATCGCGGGTGACGCTCCGGCCATCATGGGCGACATCGAGCTCCTGAAGATTGTGTTTCAGAATCTCATCATCAACGCCGCGCAGGCCATGCAGGGGCAGGGAGCCATCCGCGCAACGGTGGTATCAGACGGCGCGACCGTCACGATTCAGGTGGCCGACACCGGCCCGGGGATCGCAAGAGAAGTCCGCGACAAGTTGTTCAAACCCTTTCAGACGACCAAGGCGCGGGGAACAGGGCTCGGGCTTTCGACCGCCAAGAGACTGGTAGAGGCACATCACGGCACCATCACGGTCGATTGCCCGCCGACCGGCGGCACGATCGTGACGGTTCAGTTGCCCACGCGAGACGCTCACGACAAACTCTAAGTTCAATCTGAGGTGGGCCGTCATGCGGCGCTATTCCGGGCGTGGCTCTGCGCCTGAGGCAAATTGTCGCACGGCGTCGTCCACCATGCGTTGCGTGCACCAATGCGCGTAGGAGCGGCCGAACACCCGGCCGAGCCAACGCGCCGGCCATGAAGCGGGCAGGGCGTAGTCGATGAAGACTCGCAGCAGAGATCCGCTCCCGCTGGGCGTCACCACACAACCCATCCGGTATGCACCGATGACCAGAAGCCTGGGGGCGCCCACCGTTTCCCAAACCTTCCGAGTGGGCGGTTCTCTCTCAGTCACCACCTCGTCCAGCGACAGCTCGACGCCGAGCACGCGGCCGCTCATCCCAATGTGTGATCCCACGCTCTGGCCGCGGCGCTCATCGAGAATGGTCTTCATGCGACCCCCACCCATGCGCCACGACGACTGGCTCATGTGCGACGAGAGGCGCTCGTGATCGTCGATGAGCGCAAACACGCGCTCCGGAGAAGCAGACACCAACGCACTGCTCTCATCGTGATGAGGCAATGCGTTGAGACTCTGATCTGTCATGTTCTGCTCCCTCAGTGATCCAGCCTCGATCTAGAACACCGCTACGCGCTCGTCGAGCAGCGCCTCACGTAGTTCGGAGAAGCTACGGAGCTGGCCCTCCACGATGTCGGCGACCGCTTCCCGCGCGGTCACCGCACTCGTGTGCTCCTCGCTTGCGAGACACACATCCACGACCCGCGGGTCGCAGGCCGCACGGCCGATCTGGCTCACCAGCACGCACTCCACATCGGTCACGTGTGGCACGTGTGTCGCGACGGCCGCTGCAATCCGGCCGGCGGCGAGGCTATAGAGCTTGCCGACGTGGCTCACCGGGTTCTTGCCCGCCGCGGCTTCGAGTGTCATCGGGCGATACGGCGTGATCAGGCCGCAGGTCCGGTTACCGCGGCCGACTTCACCATCGTCTCCCGCCTCCGCCGATGTACCCGTGACCGTGAGAAAGACGTTCCCGTGCTCGAGGTCATCGGCGGCGTTAACCGTCGCGTCGACGTCGTGCCCGGTCACGCGGCGCGCGGTCGCAAGCGCGAGCTCCCGGGTCGTTTCCCTCTTGTCACGGTAGTCGTCGACGTCGCGCACGAAGCGGTCCACGAACCCGCACGCGATCGTCAACTCGATCCGGGCTCGCCGTCGGACGCCCATCACCTTGACGTCCTCACCGATCTCGGGGTGAGCCTGCTTCGTCGCCCCGCTGTTCAGCGCACGCTCGACCTCAAGGATCACCCGTTCGAGGTCGGTGAACGGAGCGAATCCGGTTCCGCACGATGTGTCGTTCGCAAGAGGGTTTTGGCCACCCTGCGCGAACAGCCGAGTGAGGTCGGCAGACCCCGGTCGCAGACGGGACATGATTCGCACGTCGCGATCCACGTTCAATCCTCGGAGATTCCGCCGGAGCCACTCGCGACAGGCGTCGACGGCAATCTCGTGCACGGGGATTCGCTCTCCGCGATGCTCTGTCGTGGCTCGCCCGGCCAGGTAGATCTCCATGGGCTCGACGATCTCTCCGCCGCCGAATGACGGACGGCTCGCCCCGCCGATCAACAGTACTTTGTCGACATTGTGGTGAAGAATCTGGCCGAAGTGTTTCAGGTAGTAGCGGCACAGGCGCACGCAGACATGCTCCGCGACCGCATCACAGATGGTGTCTGGATGACCAAGTCCTTTTCGCTCGACGACTTCAACCTCCTGCAGCCCGGGAGGAAGCGATTCACGCGTGCGGACGACCAGGTCCATTGGATCCTCCTGCCCAGGGTCAGGGCCATTCGAACCTGAGCGGATCCATGCTGCGGATTCCTGACATCGTGACGGTAAATCGGTCCGGCATGCCGGCAAGTGTGAACGTCACCGAACCAGTTGAATGATGACCCCTCAGTGCGGTGGCGCTGGCGGGCTGGTACGTCTTGCCGTCCGCCTGGAGGGTGACGGCCGTCCCCAGATTTACCTCTGCGAGGTCGCCGCTGTGCGTGGTCGCCTGAACATCGACCACCAACGTGCCATTTGCGGGCGCGTGCGGAGTCAGTTGAAACGAGACGACGCCCTCGTTGGTGCGCGTCGGGTAGATTCCAGGGGCGCGTCCGCTCTCACTCGATCGACACGAGAGGAGGGCAACGGCGACGACGATGGTCGTGACAAAGGTGAAGTCTCTCATGACACGCTCCTGCTCTGGCGTCAGGCCATGGTAACAACGATCGCAATGATGAAGACGGCAGTTGAGACAACAACAACTGGGAGGAAGGCGCGGTCAACCGGCCAACGCATACTCCACGAGAGCACCGAGGGCTGCTCGGGGAAGAGTCCGTGTGTCCGAAGCAGGCCGAGCATGTAGACGAGTCCGACCACATTGGAAAGAAGGCCGAGGAGGAGGAACAGCGTCTGGTAGTTCGCCAGGAACAGGGCGGCGCCAGCCAACCCGATCAGAGGAAGCACGTCTGTCAGATGGTGAGCGCAGCACGCGACCATCGAGAGGGTGCTGGCACCACCGGATGCAACGATGCCGTGGGCCGGCGTGGTGCTCTTTCCGCCGGCCGCAGCGCGCGCGTAGGCAAACAGACCAAGTTGAATGGCGAAACCTACGATAAGAGGCGCCATCCAATACCAGAGCCGCCGGAGTTCGCGAACCACGTGGTCCAGTGAGTTCGCAACGGCGAGCACCCCCACATACACGCCGACGAGAGCGACAGCGCCGCAGAAACCCCAGAGAAATGCCCGTACGCGAAGCTGCCGGTGCATGGCCCAGCCAATCCGACCCGCGCTGGTCACGTGTGTTTCCGCTCCGCTCGAGGG
>JBGOTP010000272.1:0-7242 GCA_041476545.1 Vicinamibacteria bacterium
CCGGGCTGCGCACGCACCGACCGCCGGCAGGAGCGATGCGTACAGCGCGATCTTTCCGGCAACCTCGAACCAGAACGCGAGATCGTCAGGCGACACGCCGTGATCGTACGTGCTTTACCGCCGAACCTCCAAGCAGGCAGCGGAAGACGCTGCCTTCGCCTTTAGCGGAGCCGGAACTCGACCTGGATATCCACGATCACGTCCACTGGCAGCCCTTCACGGGTGCCCGGCCTGAAGCGCCATTGCCTGACGGTGTCGATCGCTTCCTGGTCCAGTCCGTACTTCGGATCGAGCGACTGGACAACATGGATGTCGGTGCAGATGCCCGCCTTCGTGACGGTGCATTGCACGACCGCGGATCCTTCGACACGCGCGCGCATCGCTTCGGGGGTGTACTTCGGCTTGGTTTCAACAACCAGCGTCGGGATGGTGACGCCGTTGCCGGGCCTGACCGGCCCGCCGCCGGTGTTGCCGCCTCTTCCAGGCCCCAGCCCCGGACCGTCGCCCGGGCCGATTCCTGACCCATCACCCGTTCCAGACCCACCACCCCTCCCACGGCCCTGAGACATCGACAACCCGGCGGGTGCTTGGAACGCGCCGGGGATTTCGACCTGCGCAAGCGTGGTGACCACCGGCATGTCGAATCGAGGCGCAGGAGGGGGGTCGATTTTCGGCGGCTCGATGACCGGAGTGACTTCGGCTGTCTTCGGTTTGCGGATCTCGGCCTTCTTCGGCGGGTCGGGCATCTGGTTGCCGCCACCACCGCCGCCACCACCCGGTCCGGGATCAGGGATGAACACGGCGTCGATCTTCTCCTGCGGATTCAGCGGAAGGATCCCCGCCTTCTGCAGCCCGATCCGGCCGATGAGAATCAGCAGCGTGAGGATGCCGGCCTGGAGCGCCGCGGATCCGAGAAACGCCAGACCCATGCGTCCGGGCCGGCGCGCAAACTGAAACTGGATGTCCGGACGCCCGCCCAGGTGGACAGAGAGATGGCCGGCTGACGTGTCGATGGACTCCTGTCGGCCGACGGTATCCGGCATCACACGGCCTCCCCACTGCCAGTAAGACGTCAGGCCCGTTGTATCGGTTTTAGATAGAATCCCTCACACAAGAATCAGTTCACCCAGGTGAAGACCATGATGACCAGACATCGAATTGCCACCGCGTGCCTCGCGATCCTGCTCGGCAGCACAGGTGCCGCGCAGCAGACGTCACCGACAGCCACCGCTCCACGGGTGACTCCCGGCGAGTTCGTCGTCGACCCGCCGACCCTGATCAACCTGGGCTTCGAGTGGGTGATCGACGGCGACGGCAATCGGAATGCCGCGGTTGACGTCTCGTACCGGAAAGTCGGAGAAACGGCGTGGAAGAAAGGGATGCCGCTCCTGCGGCTGCAGAACGAGCGGGTTACGCAGCCCAACGTGTTCAACCTCGTCTTGCCGAACATGTTCGCCGGCAGCATCCTCGACCTCGAACCCGACACGGCCTACGAGGCGCGCTTCGTGCTGACCGATCCGGATGGCATCACGGGACCGGCGGCGAATGCCACCAAGATGGTGACCGTGCGCACGCGCCCCGAGCCGAAGCCGGCCACCGGCGGCAAGGTCTATCACGTCTATCCGGTCGGCTACACCGGTCCGAAAACCGAGCCGGCGTTCACCGGCATCATGTGCGCCTACAACTACTACTGCGGCGCCGGCGACACCGCGCCGGGCGGACGGCCGCGCGTCAAGCCGGGCGACATCATCCTCGTCCACGCCGGGACGTACGCGTACCAGTGGGAGTACTACGCCAACCAGACCACCATCAATGCGACGACGACGTTCGAGGGGACGTACTACCTGACGGCTGACGGCACGCCGGAGCGACCCATCGTGATCAAGGCGGCGGGCGACGGCGAAGTCGTCCTCGACGGCCGCGGCAATTTCAACCTGTTCAACGTGAAGGCGGCGGACTACAACTACTTCGAAGGGATCACCTTCAAGAACACCGGCATCGCCATCTGGGCCGGCACGCAGTTCATCGCCGGATCGAAGGGCCTGACGGTGAAGCGCTGCAAGTTCGACCATGTCGGCCTTGGTGTCTTCACCAACTACTCGGGATCGAGCAACTTCTACATCGCCGACAGCACATTCCTTGGGAGCAACGACAGCAAGCACTTGATCGGCTGGAACGGCGCCTTCTGGGAGCAGTTCAACGGCGTGGATGGCCAGGAGTTTCCGCCGGTCATGAAGTCCTACACCGCCGTCCGCCTCTACGGCCCCGGTCACGTCGTCGCCTACAACTACGTGGCGGATTTTCACGACGGCATCGACACCGAGATGTACGGCATGCCCGACGGATCGAATGCGAACGAAGGCCCGACCTATCCGCCGCGCGAGTACTGGGATCGGCGGCCGGTGTCGATTGACATCTACAACAACTACATCACCAACGCGCACGACAACTCGATCGAGATGGACGGCAGCATGCACAACATCCGGATCATGCGGAACGTGCTGATCAATTCCGCGTCGCACCCGATGTCCACCCAACCGTCGGTCGGCGGGCCGATCTACTGGATTCGCAATATCGTGTACCACGCGCCGGGCGGATCGACGCGGAGCACGGCGGGGTCGCCGGGCGTGCTCTTCTATCACAATACGGTCACGACCGAGACGAGCGTGCCGTCGGGCGCCAACACGCACTGGCGCAACAATCTGATGCTCGGCCAGAGCACCGCGCCGGCGATCTTCAGCGTGACGACGAGCACGAGCTACAGCTCGTCGGACTACAACGGCTTCCGTCCGAACCCGGGCGCGGCGTATTCGTTTCAATGGAACGTGCAGCCGGCGGGCGCCACGGGACCTGGCGGCGGAGGCCGTGCCGCTGGTCCGGGAACCGCGCCCGCACTCCAGTCCAATCAGTTCACGACGCTCGCCGATTACGCGAGAGCCACCGGCCAGGATCGCAACAGCGTGCTCGTGGACTACGACGTGTTCGTCAAGGTACCCAAGCTCGATCGCGATCCGAAGACAGTGCAGCGCTTGTACGACTTCAAGGATCTCGACTTCCGTCTGCGGCCGGGGTCGGCGGCGATCGATCGAGGCGTCGTGCTGCCGAATATCAACGACGGCTTCACCGGGCGGGCGCCGGACCTTGGCGCGTTAGAGGCTGGTCAACCGTTGCCGACCTACGGGCCACGGCCGTGAGCGCCAGAAAGACAGCGCAGAGGGCTCTGGACTGGTCTACTTCTTACGCGCCACGGTGAACGCAATCACGCCCTTCGACACATGTCCGTCGTCTCCGGCGGTCTGCCAATCGATCGTGTACTTGCCGTCCGCCATCGCGCCGGTGATGTCGGCCATCATCGTCTTGTCGCCCATCAAGTGAACCGGGCCCAGCTTGACTGGTCCGGCAGTTCCTTTGAGCGCAATCTTGCTGGCCTTGACGTCGAGCGCGTCGTCGAACCACAGCTGCACGTGAGCGGGAGGGGCGGCGAGCGTCGACTTGTCGGCCGGCTCGGACTTCTCCAGTTTCGCGTGCGCCTGCACCATCGTCATGAGCGTCGCCGCCATGCTGATGGCCAAGAAGGCGCGACCCATGCGTTGCGTGTTCACCGTCATGACACGACCTCCGGGATAAAGTGCATCGACAGCATCGAGCTTAGCACGTACACTTTCAGTTCTCACTTTTCACTTTTCAGTTCTCACTTTTCCGCCTATGTCTGTCGTGGCCCTCTCGGAACTGCTCGGCGCCTCGATCCGCGACTCCAGCGGCTCGATTCGCGGCCGTGTGCGCGAAGTCGCCATCGCACCCCAGGAACACGCCACGCGCGTGGCGTACCTCATCGTCCGCACGGCGACCGGCAATCGCGTCGTGCCGGCCGACGCCGTGAAGTCCTGTGGAGCCTCGGTGCGCACATCGGGCGAGGCCGCCGGGTGGGCTCGGCACGTGCCGTCCGACGGCGTACTGCTCCTCAAACGCGACCTCCTGGATCAGCAAATCATCGACGTCCATGGCCGCAAGGTCGTGCGCGTCAACGACGTCGAGTTCGACTCGACGCCCCTCAACAGCCACGTGGTGTTGACCGTCACGGCGGTCGATGTGGGCGCCCGGGGCGCCATCCGCCGGCTGGCGAATGGCATCGTGCCGTCCTTCCCGCTGCGGGCCCTGCTCGCGAAGATTCCACCGCGGGTCATTCCGTGGCAGTTCGTCGATCTGCTCGAAACAGACCCCGCCCGCCGGGTCAAGCTGAAGATCGCGTACGAAGGCCTCTCGAGGCTCCATCCGGCAGACATCGCCGACATCGTCGAGGACTTGCCGCCGGCGGAACGCGAGGCCGTCTTCGAGACGATCGACGAGGAGGTCGCCGCCGAGGCGCTCGAGGAAATCGACCCGAAGGTCCGCGCATCGATTGTCGGATCCCTCGACAGCGACCGTGCCGCCGACATCGTCGACGAGATGGACCCCGACGCGGCGGCCGATCTGCTCGACGATCTGACGGAGGCGCGGTCGGACGAAATCCTCGAGCAGATGCAGCCCGCCGAGCGCGAGGAGGTCACCCATCTCCTCGAATTCGGCGAGCGGACCGCGGCCGGCCGGATGACCACCGAGTACATCGCCGTTCCCGAACAGGCCGTCGTCGTCGACGCCATCGACGCGTTGAAGCGCTTCGAAGGCAGCCGGGAAGCGCTCGCCACGATCTACCTGATCGGCTCCGGCGAGAAGCTGGTGGGGGCGGTGTCGCTCGTCCGCATCGCCACATCAGCGTCGACCGCGGCCCTCCAGGATCTCAGTGAACCCTACATCGCGTGTGAACGTGACACCCCAGACGATGAGGTGGCCGCGTTGTTCGACAAGTACAACCTGATCACGCTGGCCGTCGTGGACGAGCACGGCCGGCTCGCGGGCATCATCACCGCCGACGATGTGATCACCATGCTGCGGCACCGTCATTGAGCCTGAACTGGAAAAGCTGGAAGACGCGGCTGCTGCTGTTTCTGGCTGTGGTCGGCCCCGGATTCATCACCGCAAACGTCGACAACGATGCGGGCGGCATCTGGACGTACTCCGTGGCGGGTGCGCAGTTCGGATATTCGCTCCTCTGGACGATGATTCCGATCACCATCGCGCTCGTGGTCGTGCAGGAAATGGCCGCGCGGATGGGCGCGGTCACCGGCAAGGGCCTGAGCGATCTCATTCGCGAGGAGTTCGGCTTTCGTCTGACGTTCTTCGTGATGCTGGCGCTCGTCATCACGAACTTCGGCAACGTGGTCGCCGAGTTTGCCGGCGTGGCGAGCAGTCTCGAACTGTTCGGACTGTCGAAGTACATTGTCGTGCCGGCGGCCGCACTCGTCGTCTGGCTGCTTGTCGTCAAGGGCACGTACGCGAACATCGAGAAGATCTTCCTCACGGCGTCCGTGTTCTACGTGTGCTACATCGTCGCGGGCGTCCTCGCCCACCCGGACTGGAAGGCGGCTGCCATCGCCACGGTGAGCCGGCCGAAGGACGTCGGCATCCGGAACTACGGCTACCTCTACATGGTGATCGGACTCATCGGCACGACCATCGCACCGTGGATGCAGTTTTATCTGCAGGCATCGATTGTCGAGAAGGGCGTGACCGCGAGACAGTATCGCGCCTCGCGGTGGGACGTCATTCTCGGATGCCTGTTCACGGATGTCGTCGCCTGGTTCATCATTGTCGCGTGCGCGGCGACGTTGTTTGCCACCGGCCGCCATGAGGTTCGCGACGCGGCCGATGCCGCGCAGGCGCTGCGGCCGCTCGCCGGCGAATACGCTTACCTGCTGTTTGCTGCCGGCCTGTTCAACGCGTCGATCTTCGCTGCCTCGATCCTGCCGATTTCAACCGCCTATGCCGTGTGCGAAGGCCTGGGATTTGAATCGGGGCTCGACAAGAAATTCCATGAGGCACCGGTCTTCTACTGGCTGTACACGCTGCTCATCATTGCCGGCGCCGGAGTTCTGCTGATTCCCCGCCTTCCGCTCGTGTACATCTCCGTCCTCTCGCAGGTCGTCAACGGCATCGTGCTGCCCTTCGTCCTGATCTTCATGCTGCTGCTGACCAACGACCGGGAACTGATGGGCGAGCACACCAACTCACGCGCGTTCAACGTGGTGGCGTGGGCCACGGTCGTCGTGGTCGTGCTGCTGACGATCGCGATGCTCATTATTCGCCGGTAGCTTTCAGCTCCCAGCCCTGGAAGATGGCTTGCGCTGAACGCTCGTTCAAACTACGTTAAGAGTGGTGACCTCTTCGGATCCGGCGCGCGCGAAGGCTCCACGACGGAAGCGGCGGAAGCGGCGTCCACGCCTGCCGGACAGCGCCGCCGCCACGCGCGTGGAGATTCTGAAGAGTGCCGCCTGCGCCTTCCGCCGGCTGGGCTATCACGGCGCGACGGTCGCCAAGATTGCCGCCGCGCTCCACATGAAGAAGGGCAATCTCTATTACTACTTCCGGAACAAGGAAGAGATTCTCTTTGCGTGTCACCAGTACTCCCTCGATCGGCTCCTCGAACTGCTGGAGCAGATTGAACAAAGCGACCTGGGGCCGGATGAACGATTGCGGCGCCTCATCGTCACCTTCGTTCACACGATCCTCGACGAACTGCACGGCACGGCGCTCTTTCTGGATCTCGAGGCACTCGGTCCGGGACACCTGAAGATGGTGATCGCGCGGCGCGACGAGTTCGATCGGGGCATGCGCCTCATCCTGCAGGAAGGTATCCGCGGCGGCCTGTTCGAGCAGACGGATGCCAAGCTGCTCTCGTTCGCCATCCTCGGCGCGGTGAACTGGATCCCGCGCTGGTACAACCCCGACGGTCCCGCCAGCTCGCAGGAAATCGGAGACCGGTTCGCCGACTATCTGATCGCCGGCCTGCGGCATGCGTGAATCGTCATGCCGCCCGAAGTCGTCCTCGCCCGAAGTGGGCAGGCTGGGTTGGGCGGCTCACTGTTGCCCGCCGGGATCCCGACGGGCAGGTGAGCGGCTGGGACGGCTCGGGGACGCGACGCGTGGAAGTCGCGCGATCGGCGACAGTGGATAAAACGCGTGCGCAGGCCAGCGGGCCGCGTCGATCGGGAGTGGCGCCCGGATCGCATCACATCGCCCCAGCGGTCGAATGTTCCAGGCACGGACCCGTGGGATTAGCCGAATCGACGCGGGCATCGACAGGTCCGCCGGAGCATGCGTTTTTCCGCGCGAGTTTCATCGCGGTGCAGCCCCGAGCTGTCTCGA
>JBGOTP010000273.1:0-7162 GCA_041476545.1 Vicinamibacteria bacterium
ACGGATACAGCACCGCGAAGTTCGGCTGCGCGCGCATCATCGCCAGATCTTCGAGCGCCATCTGCGATGGTCCGTCCTCGCCGATCGACACGCCGGCGTGCGACCCGGCCATCTTGATGTTCAGGTTGCTGATCGCCGCCATCCGGATGAAATCGTACGCGCGCGTGAGAAACGCCGCGAACGTGGACGGGAACGGGATCGCGCCGCGGCTCGCCAGTCCCATCGCGGAGCCGATCATCACCTGTTCCGCGATGTAGTTCTGGTAGAAGCGCTCCGGGTGCTTCTCCTCGAACTTCTCGCTGAAGGTCGAGTTCTTGACGTCGCCGTCGAGCGCCACGATCCGGTCGTCGTCGTGTCCGAGCTTCGCGATCCCGGCGCCGAAGGCCTCGCGCGTCGCGACCGCGTCGCCGATCTGGTACGACGGCGTGCCGACGGTGCCTTTTGTAGGAGGACGTAGAGGTCCGCCTCGACGCTGTCGGGGACCGTCCGGCGGCTGGGCCGGCTCGTCTTCGGGCACGAACTGCGATTCGAGCTCCCTGATTACCGTGTCGAGCTCGTCGCCATTCTTGAACGCCTTGCCGTGCCACCCCGGCTTGCCTTCGGCAATCGAGATCCCCTTGCCCTTGATCGTCCGCGCCAGGATCATCGTCGGCTGCCCCCTGATGCGGCGCGCCTCTTCGAAAGCGTCGAGCAGCGCCTGGACGTCGTGACCGTCGACGACGATCGAGTGCCAGCCGAACGCGCGCCATTTCGAGGCGTAGGCCTCCACGTCGTGATTCCAGATCGACGGGCCGCTCTGGCCAAGGCCGTTGACGTCGGTGATGCCGCAGAGGGAGTCCAGCCGGTCGTGCGCGGCAGTTTCCGCAGCTTCCCACACCGACCCTTCCGCGGACTCGCCATCACCCAGCATCACATAGGTGCGGTACTCGGATGTGATGCGCCGCGCGTTGAGCGCGATGCCGATGGCCGCGCAGATCCCCTGCCCGAGCGATCCCGTGGCTACATCGACGAAGGGCAGGCGCGGCGTCGGATGCCCCTCGAGATCGGAGTCGAGCCGCCGCAGCGTCAGCAGCTCCTCGCGCGTGAGGAAGCCCACTTCCGCCCACGCGGCGTAGAGAATCGGCGCGGCGTGTCCCTTCGACAGCACGAAGCGATCGTTGTCGGGATTCTGCGGATCGCGCGGGTCGTAGCGCATCTCCGAAAAGAAGAGCGCGGCCATGATCTCGGCAGCCGACGCGCACGTCGTGGGATGGCCGCTCCCCGCCTCGCTGGTCGAGCGAACCGAGTCGATGCGAAGCCGCGTGGCGACGTTCCTCAACGCCGCAACCCGTGACGATGCTTGTACTGGCACGAAAGAAGGCCTCCGGAAGGACGCCGCTCAGTCTAGCAGAACGTTATCAAGCGGCGGTGGATCCGCTGCGTATTTCGCTCAGAACAGAACGCCTGCGGCGATGCGCGTCTCCTCCAGCGACTGCGGGTCGGGCTCGCTGAACGCGGGAGCGACCGTGACCATGCGTTTGATCCGGGTGGGCAGCGTGTCCCAGACGATCGGACTGAACAAGAACAGTCGAAACTTCTGCGTCCGCGCTTGGAGGAGCCTGCTCAGATCGGGAATGTCACTGACGTTCTTGAATTGAAAACGGCGTTTCTGACCGAACACGTACTCGCAGTGGCGGAGCATGGCCCGGCAGGTCCGTGCGAAGTCTTCGTCCCCACAGACAAACAAGATGGTCGACCGCGGCGACAACCTGCTGATCCGCCGCCGGATGCGTTCATCCAAGCGAACCTTCACCGAAAATACTCGATGTGCATCCTCGCCGGTGACCGTGATCACGTCCTCGTACAGATGCTGGTGGACCAGGATAGCTGACAGGTTCCGCGCGTCGGTGCGCCACCGTGCGGTGAAGTCGCTTACGGACATGCCCGCGACCCTGATATCCCACGCCTTGGAAATCCTGGCGGCTGATCGTTCGGCGGCCAGGCGGCAGATGTCCACGAACACGTAGGAGGGCGAGGCGGCCTCCCGCGCGGATACCTGTCTGAACAGGAAACGGCTGAGGGCGATGGCGCTCAGCTGGTGCTCCTTGGCCCACGCGATCAGCTGATCACACCGCTCCGTACTCGCGCGTACCAGGTCCATCTTTGACGCTGCCGCCTCGGCGGACCTACCCACCACGTGCTTCCGATCCTCGGTGAGCAGAAGACCCATGTCGCGGAGCTCCCGATACGCGCGCCGGACGACGCCGTCGCCGACGCGCAACTGGCGGGCCAGCTCCCGAATCGAAGGCATCGCCTCTCCTGGCCTGAGCTCCTGGTGCAGGCAGAGGAACTGGATTTGCTCCTTGATCTGCGCGTGGGGAGGAATCTGGCTTTGAGGCGCTACGAAAATGCTGAGCACGGTTCTGGTCAACCGAACCGTACAGGGATTCTGTCCCCGCTGTCCAACTTCAGGGCTTGACGCGGTCGGTGATCTGCCCTACCGTCTGTGTATTCATCATCACACGCTGTGTTTATCAGAACATGTAGCCTCTCCGTGACCGGTATCGGGTGAGACGGCAGCGTCCGACGTTCCCCTCACTGCCCCAGCTGCCGGCCAGGCTGACGATCGCCTTGGCCACGCTCGTCGTCGTCGCGCGCGCCGTTCGCGTCCCTTCCCTTGATCCAGTGCTTTGTGGGCTGGGCCCGATGAGGGCGAACACGGCGGCCTGCTTTCTGCTCGCCGGTCTGTCGCTGGCGTTGTCTCGCCGCGCGGCGGCCAGTCACGTACGTGCCGCCATCGGCGAAGCGTTCGGTGTGGTGGTGGCGCTCATCGCGACAGCTACGATCGCCGAATCTCTCACCGCTACGAATTGGGGAATCGACAGGCTTCTGTATTTTCGATCGTTGCCCTGCGACGCCGACGTCAGGATGCCGGTCATCACGGCACTCGCCTTCGTGCTGCTGGGGCTGGCGCTTGCACTGCGACACCGGGGCCGTGCTCGGAGGACATCGGAAGTGCTGGCGTCCGGCATGGCGCTGCTTACGTCGGTCCCGCTCCTTGGTTTCGTGTACGGCATCTCCCCCGCGCACGTCGGCGGCCGCTTCGCGGCAATGACGCCGGGCGCCGCGGCGACTTTCATCCTGCTGTGCGCAGGCTTCTTCCTGTCGTCGCCGGAACTCCGTCGATCGATGCCCCTGTCTGGCTCGGATCCTGAATCGGCGGCCCTGCGGCGGATGCTAGTCGCGACCTTCGTCTGGCCGGCGATCGGTGGCTGGGCCCTGGTCGGCGGCGTCCGCGCCGGCCTGTATGACGTGGCCTTCGGCACCGCCGCGCTGGTGACGCTGGGCTTCGCCATGTTCACGGTCCTGATTCTGCGCAACGCACGCGACCTCGACGGCTTGCGCCGCGTGCGGCAGGCGGCGGAGTCCCAATACCACGACCTGATCGAATGCATGCCAGACGGCATTCTGGCGATCGATCAGCGCGGGCTGATCCGCGTAGCGAATGCGGCGCTGGAGCAGCTGTTTGGCCATTCGCGCACCGAGCTGATCGGCCAGCCGCTGGAGACCCTGCTGCCCGCCAGATTCCGAGCGCGGCACGTCGCACACTTGGTCGCGTACCAAGAGCACCCGCGACGGCGAACGATGGGCGCGGATCTGGATCTGTGGGCCCTTCGGAAGGACGGACGCGAGTTCCCCATCGACGTCAGCCTGAGCCCGGTGCAGATCCTCGGAGAGCCGATGGCCATCGCCGCCGTGCGCGATGTCAGCGAGCGCCGCCAGGCGAAGCACGCCCTGCAAGAGAGTGAACAGCGATACCGGACGGTCGTTCAGACGATCGACGAGATTGTGTACGTGATCGAGGTGACAAGCGATCCGTTCGCGGGGCGCGTCGTCTTCGTGAGCGATCGCGCGGAGCGCACCACCGGCCATTCGCCTCAGGAGTTCCTGGAGAATCCCCAGCTCTGGAGCTCCCTGATTCATCCCGACGATCGCTCTTCGGTGGCGTCGCTGACGAACCAGATGTTCAGAGAGCGAACGGCGGTCACGCGGCGGTATCGCCTGCGTCACAAACGGACGGACCGCTACCGATGGGTGGAAGATCGAGTCGTACCGCGGGTTGAGCCAACCAGCGGGCACGTGATGCTCTTCGGCGTCGCCCGCGACATCACCGACACCGTGCTGGTGACGGAGGCCTTGGCCAACAAGACGCAGGAGCTCGAGACGATCACCGACGCCATGTCGGCGTACCTCGCGGGCGGGAGCACGCAGGATGCCAGCCGCGGGCTCGTGCGGGGCGCGCTTGACCAGACGCAGAGCGAGTACGGGTTCATTGGGGTGGTCGTGGACGGACCGGTTCTTCGGATCCTGGCGCACGAGGGGATTGTCTGGAGCGAGACGGAGAATCGCGAGTTCTATGAGCAGGCGCTTCGCGCGTCTGGGGAAAAGGGCTATCTCGAGTTCCGAAACTTCAACAACCTGTTTGGGCAAGTCGTCACGACCGGGCACGCGGTGCTGTCCAATGAGCCAGCGAATGATCCCAGGGCTGGGGGACTCCCACGCGGTCATCCGCCGTTGAAGTCTTTCCTGGGTGTCCCGATGGTCTCCGGCCGCACGGATGTAGTGGGCATCATGGCGGTGGCCAATCGGCCCGGCGGCTACACCGTGCAGGAACAGGCCGCACTGGAGAGGCTCGCGCACGCGGCCGGCGTGCTCTACGACAGCTACCACCGACACGAGCGGGAGGCTGCCCTCGAACGGCAGCTGCGCGAGTCACAACGAATGGACGCGATCGGCCGGCTGGCCGGCGGGATCGCGCACGACTTCAACAACATGCTGACCGTCATCCTCGGGCTGTCGGACCTGCGGCTCGGCAGCGCCGCGCTCGATGCACCCAGCCGGGCCGATCTCGAGGAGATACGCAAGGCGGGCAAGCGCGCAGCCGTTCTCACGCGTCAGCTGCTGGCCTTCAGTCGGCGGCAGGTAATACAGCCCCTCGTACTGGACATGAACGCCGCCGTCAAGGCGATGGAACAATTCTTACACCGGCTGATCGGTGAGGACATCGAATTCGTGCTTACCCTGGCGCCCGGCGAGGCCCGGGCGAAGATGGACCCGGGACAACTCGAGCAAGTGCTGGCGAACCTGGTGATCAACGCCCGGGATGCGATGCCCCAAGGCGGCGCGATCACGATGGAAACCGCAATTGTGCAGCTGGACGCGTTGGGAGGCGGACGCTTTGCATTCGCGCCCGGACGTTACGTGCGCCTCTCGGTCACCGACACCGGCACGGGAATCGATGAGGAGACGTTAGCGCACATCTTCGAACCGTTCTTCACCACCAAGGCGATGGGACAAGGCACGGGTCTGGGTCTGTCGACGGTCTATGGGATCGTCAAGCAGGCAGAGGGCTTCATCGACGTCGACAGCGAACCGGGTCGCACGACGTTCACGATCTACTTGCCCTGGACGGGCGAGGCGCTCGCTTCAAGAGAGGATGCGCCCGGCGCGGTCCGTGGCTCCTTGCAGGATCTGACTATCCTCGTGGCGGAAGACGACGCGGCCGTCCGCGAGCTCCTCAGGAGGACCCTGGTGGCGGAGGGGTGTCGGGTGCTCGAGGCGGAGAACGGCGTCCAAGCGATGGCTCTGCTCGCACAGCGAGAGCGGGCGGTCGATCTGGTCCTCACCGACGTCGTGATGCCCTCGATGGGTGGACGGTCGCTGGCGGACGAGGTCACGCAACTCTATCCGATGGTGAAGGTTCTGTTCATGTCCGGCTATCCCAGCACCCTGATCAGCCAATACGGGGTGCTGGGCGCCGACATGGCCTTCCTCGAAAAGCCGTTCACGCCTCAGGGCCTCAAAGCCAAGGTGCTTGAAACGCTACGGTGACGCCGGCGCCACCGCAGACGACTCGCCCGTGCAGTCGTCGAGAGGCTGTTCGAGAGCGAGCTGTTCGGTCACGTACGGGGAGCGTTTGCCGGCGCCGTCGATACCAAGGTCGGTCTCTTCGAACATGCCGACGGCGGGACGTTCTTTCTCGACCCGACGATCGACTTTCGACCTTCCAACAGCGCCAGATCGAACGCGTACTCGAGGAAGCCGGTGGCAACAAGTCCCAGGCGGCGGCCGTCCAGTTCGGATTCCTCGAAACCAAGATAGATCGACTCGTCGCCGAAACTGATCGCCGCGCGCAACGTCTCATAATCCAGACCCAACTCCCAGGCGCCGCGTAGCCGCACACTATAATCGCTGGATGCTCGCGCTGAGATACGTCTACGTGCTCGCGCTCGTCGTCTGGCTCGGTGGGATGGTCATTCTCGGCGCGGTCGTCGCGCCCACGACCTTCCAGGTGCTGCAAGCCAGCGCACCCGATACCGGCCGGGAGCTGGCGGGTGTCGTCTTCGGCGCGACGCTGGCCCGCTTCCATTACGTCGCGTACGCCGCCGGCGGGCTGCTGCTGGTCACGCTTGCCGCGATGCGCGTGCTCGGCCCGCGCCCGGCGCACGTCGGCGTGCGCGCGCTGATTGCGGCCCTCATGCTCGCGGTCGCGCTCTATTCAGGCATGGTCGTGCTGCGCCACATCGACGCGGTGCAGGTCGAAGCCGGCGGACTGCCTTCACGCCTTCCGGCAGGCGACGAGCGGCGCGGCCGGTTCGACGCGCTCCACCTGCTGTCGACGCGCTTGATGATGCTCAACATCGCCGGCGCGCTCGTGCTGTTGTACTGGGAGGCTCGGGAGTAGTTGGCCACCCATCGCATCACGCTGATCCCGGGCGACGGGATCGGCCCAGAGATCACGAGCGCCGTCGTCACGATTCTCGAAACCGCTGGGCTCGACGTCGAGTGGGAGGTGCACGTCGCGGGCGCCGTGGCGCTCGAGCAGCGTGGAATGACGCTGCCGCCCGAGCTGCTCGACTCGATCAGGCGAAACAAGGTTGCGCTGAAGGGCCCCGTGACAACGCCGATTGGCGGCGGGTTCACGAGCGTGAACGTCGGACTGCGGAAGACGCTGGAGCTGTTCGCGAATCTCCGGCCGGTCTGGAACATTCCGTCCGTCCCCTCGCGCTACGACGGCATCGACCTCGTCATCGTCCGGGAGAACACCGAGGATCTCTACTCCGGCCTCGAGCATGAAGTCGTGCCGGGCGTCGTCGAGAGCCTGAAGATCATCACCGAGGCG
>JBGOTP010000274.1:0-7064 GCA_041476545.1 Vicinamibacteria bacterium
CTTTCGGTGAATCTCGATAGTCGCCCCCTGACAGCTGACAGCTGAGAGCCGACAGCTCGAGCATCAAACTTGGTCCGGATGGTCTACGCCGCGGCCTGATGAAGCGTGAGCCCGCCAGTGAAGTCGGCAAGCTGTCTGCGCAGAATCAACCGTCCGCGATGCAGCCGCGACTTGAGCGTCTGATCCTTGACCCGCAGCATTGCGCTGGCCTCTTCCGTTGACATGCCCTGAATGTCGCGCAGCATCACCGGCGCGCGATAGATGGCAGGGAGCGCCAGGATCGCGTGGAAGACACGCTTGCGCAACTGCGCCCGGAACACCTGCTCATCGGCTAGATCGGACCGGTCGACCGCCTCTCGCGTCGCAGCCCGGGCGATCGGATCGCCATCGCTCGACACAAGCGGCGCATCTTCAGCCTGGGCGCGCCGATACTTGGCGGTTCGCAGACGCGACATCGCGGTGTTGAATGTAATCCGATAGATCCAGGAGGAAAGCGCCGCATCCCCTCTGAAGGCGCCAACCTTCCTGTACACCTTGTACATAACGTCCTGCGCGACTTCCTCGGCGTCTTCCTTGTTGTGCAGGTGGCGAAACGCCAGCTGAAATACTTTCGAACCGTACTCGTCGACGAGGTCGTCGAGCGCGGTCGGGTCGCCCGCTTTGAGCCGGGAGAGAAGTGCAACGTCGGTCTGGGATTCAGGTTTCCGCATGAGGTATGCCCTCGCTGCGGGATGAAAACCCCGGACCGCCGCGGAATATTCCGCGATGGACATCTGGCTATAACACGCTTTCTGTGAGGGACTTACCGCACGCAGGTTAGTCGCCTCGGAGCAGAAACGCGAGGATCACGGTGGGCGCGACGACACCAAGGAGGAGGATCACGCCGAGTAGCGCCGCGGCGACGGGTCGGCCGAAGTTGAGCGTCCACCGCCGGCCGTCTCGAGTGGGGACAAAGAGCGCCGGGTCTTCCGGATTCTTATAGAGCTGGCCGAAGCGCCAGTGATCTCCCACGAACGGCCGAGGCGCCGGTCGCCCCAGACGACGATGGGCGCGGATGGCAACACCGATCGTCACGATCCCGCCCGCCAACTCCAGGTAGTTGTACCAGGATCCGAGACCGGCGCGTTGCACCGTCCACATCTGCACAAGCGCCCAGGCGGCGTATCCCTGGAACACGACCCAGATGAGAGCGATAAGGAAGACAGCCTCGGCCGCCACCATCGCCGCGCGGACATCCGGCGCATCGGTTTCAACATTCCCGACGCTACCGAGGCGGTTGCCGGTGACACCGTCACGTTTGCGCGAGAGCAGCAGCCCGCCGATGGACCCGAGCGTCAACGCGAGCGCCAGCTGAACAAAGACTGGCAGGAAGACGCGAGCCGGCGTCTTGAATTGCCACCCGTCGGGAAATCCATTCAGCCTGAAGTGAACGGGAAGCTCCGGCGGAAGCGCCCCATAACCCATCGTCAGAAAAGCCGCGCTTCCGAGAATCGTACAGGTCATCATCCCGATGGCCAGGCGAGTCACGCGGGTCGGAGACGCGATCGACGCCCGCGCAGGGGTCAACGCATGTGCTCCATCACCGTCTGCGTGGCCCGCGAGCCAGGCACTTCCCGTCCAAACACTTCGCAGAACCTGGTCACAATCGCGTTTTCGACGTTCGCGCGGTCGACGGCCCATCCCAGACGCGTGAGCGACGTGACGCCCCTGTCGGCGATGCCACACGGCACGATCAGGTTGAAGTAGTCGAGGTCCGTTGACACGTTGAACGCAAATCCGTGACTCGTGATCCAGCGCGAGATGCGCACGCCAATCGCCGCCAGTTTCTCGTTCGCCACCCAGATGCCCGTGAGACCTGGCGCCCGAACCGCCTCGATCCCGCAATCACCCGCAACTCGAATCAGGACCTCTTCGAGGTCGCGCACGTAACGATGCACGTCGCACCGATCGGGTTTCAGATCCATGATGGGATAGCCGACGATCTGTCCGGGCCCGTGGTAGGTGATGTCGCCACCGCGGCCGGTTTCGCAGACGTCGATCCCGCGCCGAGCGAGCAGGTCGCGGCTGGCGAGCACATGCGACCGCCCGCCGTCTCCTCGAACACCGAGCGTCAGCACATGGGGGTGCTCGACGAGCAGAAGCACATCGCCGATGCGCCCCGCCGCCCGATCCTCAACGAGCGCGCGCTGGAGCGCAAGCGCATCCGCGTAGGGAACGACGCCGAGCCGGCGAATCTCGAGGGGGCGGGTAGTCATGCCCTTTAGCCCTCTGCCCTTAGCCCTGGCAAGGGACTAGGCCGCCCCAGGATCCCAGTTCTCGAGCGATCGTTTGACGTGCGACATGAACTCGTCGCCGACCGCCCCATCGATGATGCGATGGTCGTAGCCGAGGGACAGATACGCCATGGGCCTAATCGCGATCGCATCATCAATCACCACCGCCCGCTTCTCAATGTTGCCGATGCCGAGAATGGCCACCTGCGGCTGATTGATGATGGGCATCCCGAACAGCGCGCCGAACACCCCGGGATTGGTGATCGTGAACGTGCCGCCAGACACTTCCTCCGGCTTCAGTTGTTTACTGCGGGCGCGAGCCGCCAGGTCGGCGACCGCGCGGCTCAGATCGAGCAGGCTCTTGTCGTCTGCCTGCTTGATGACCGGCACGATCAGGCCCCAGTCCAGCGCCACCGCGATGCCGACGTTGACATCCTCGTGATACACGATCGTCTCGCCGTCAACCGAGGCATTCACCACGGGCACGGCGCGAAGCGCCTCGACAACGGCCTTGAGGATGAACGACAGATAGGTGAGCTTGGCGCCCGCGCGCTCGTACTCCTCCTTCCTCGCTTCGCGAATCCTCGCCACCCTCGCAAAGCTCACCTCGAACACTGAGTGCACATGCGCCGACGTGCGGCGGCTGAGAACCATGTGCTCCGCAATCTTCTTGCGCATCTGCGACATCGGCGCGACGGTGCCGGGGGGCGGCTCGACAGGACGGCCGGCGGTCGGAGCGGCCGCAGCCATCGAGCGCGGCGTCGATGGAGTCGACGTGGGGCGGGGCGAGTCGCCGATGAAGCCGAGAACGTCCTCCTTCGTGATACGGCCCCCGAGACCGGTACCGCGAATCTGCGAGAGGTCGACGTTGTGCTCCTTGGCGATCTTGCGCACGAGCGGCGACGAACGCTCGCGCGCGCTATCTCGCATGCCCTCGCGCGTGCCCTCGTTGGAGGACGGCTTGCCCGGCCTGGGGGGCCAGCCGGCCGGTGCGGGCCCCGAGGTCGAACTCGCGTTGGAAGCAGGTCCCGCCTTCAAGTCCGGCGTCGCTGTCGCCGAGACGGGTGCGATCTCCGGCGCTGGACGGGCGCCAGGCCGGGCACCCGCCGGCCCGATAACGGCCACGACGCTGTTCACCGGGACCGTCTCACCCTCCTTCGCCCGAATCTCGGCAATGACGCCGGCCACCGGGGAGGGAATCTCGGCATCGACCTTGTCGGTCGAGATCTCGAACAGGGGCTCGTCACGGTCCACCGAGTCGCCCACTTTCTTGATCCAGCGGACGATGGTTCCCTCGGCGATCGACTCGCCCATCTGGGGCATCACAACATCAGTGGACATAGCTCAATCCTTGAATTCATGAGTGAATGGCAGCACCGTGGACCGCGTGCGCGGCTTCGCCGACGGCTTCGGCCATGGTCGGGTGCGCGTGAATCGTGCGCATCAGTGCCTCGACCGTCGACTCGAGCCCGAGCGCCAGCGTCGCCTCGGCGACGAGCTCCGTCGATCGCGGCCCGATCATGTGAATGCCGAGCACTTCATCGTACGTCTTCCCGGCCACGATCTTGACGAAACCCTCGGTCTCGCCCGAGATTTTGGCTCGGCCGAGGACCCCGAACGGAAACACTCCGACGCGCACGTCGAACCCGCGTTCCCTGGCCTCGCGTTCCGTCAGACCGACACTGCCGATCTCGGGATCGCAGTAGGTGCACCCGGGCACGTGATCGTAGTTCAACGGACGCGTTTCCAGGCCCGCAATGCGTTCGGCGGCGATGATCCCCTCTGCCGACGACACGTGCGCGAGCTGCGGATGTCCCGGTGTTCCCAGCGTAATCACATCGCCAATCGCGGAAATGCCAGGGACATTCGTCCGGTACTGCGCGTCAACCTTGATATAGCCCTTCTCCATCTCGAGCCCGATCTCCTCGGCCCCGAGTCCCGTCGTCACCGGTCCGCGGCCGGTGGCCACGAGCAGGTAGTCGGCGTGAATCTGGCGCGATGTGCCGTCCGCGAGCTGGACGGCGGCGTCCACTCCGGCGGGGCCGTCCGCAGCGTCTGTGCCAGCGCGCGCGCTCGTGACTCGTGCGCCGGTCAACGCCGTGATGCCCTGCTTGCGGAAGGCTTTCTCGAGTTCGGCGGACACCGCCTCATCCTCAACCGGAACGAGCCGCGGCAGCAGTTCGACAATCGTGACGTCGCTGCCAAAGCGCCGGAAGATGGACGCGAACTCGACGCCGACCGCGCCGCTTCCCAGAATCGCGATCGACTTGGGCACTTCACGGAGATGGATCGCCTCATCGCTCGTGATGATCCGCTTCCGATCGATCTCAATGCCAGGAACGCTTCTCGGTGCGGAGCCGGTGGCGACGATGATCTCTTTCCGGGCGCGAAGGCTCTGGACGTCCCCTTCAACAATCTCAACGCCGCCGCTCCCCGTGAGGCGGGCCGTACCTTTGATCCAGTCGATCTTGTTTTTCTTGAACAGGAACTCGACACCCTTGGTGAGGCCGTTGACGATGCGATCCTTGCGCGCCTGGACCTGGGCCATGTCGATCGCAATGCTCGTTGCCCCAGCGCCCATCGAAGGACCGATCGTCACACCCCACTCTTTGGCATTCTGGATAATCTTCAGCGCGTGGGCGTGCTCGAGGAGCGCTTTGGTGGGAATGCACCCCCACAGGAGGCAGGTGCCGCCAAGCGCCTTCTGCTTTTCGACAACCGCGACCGTGAGCCCCAGTTGCGCGGCGCGGATGGCCGCCACATAGCCGCCGGTGCCGGCACCGATGACGACGACGTCGTATTCCTTGGGCATGCGTCTACTTCGTGTTTCGGAGAGAGGAGAGGGGCACGAAGGCCGTTTGGGGTCGCTGGGGGTTCTCGGCGCCCTGTTCGCCGGCCGGGGTGGCCGACGGTTCGAGCCGTCCGACGCGCGCGTTCAACTGACCTTGCTCGTAACGCAGTTCCCAGTACGACTGGGAGAGACGTTCGATGCGTCTGGTGACCCGTCGAGCCCACAGAAACGCCACCAGGGCCAGAATGACGCCCCCGCCGGCCAGGATCCACTGGAAATTCAGCAAGTGTCGTACCTTATCGAACGGCTTGCAACAGTGTCAACCGCCTGCCACAATACCGCCGGTCCTCGTACCCCAGCAAGATGAGTCACAAGCCCAAGACCGTTCTCATCGTAGACGATGACGAGGGGATGCGGGATACGCTCACGGCGATCCTCAAGCGCGAATATCGCGTGCTGAGGGTGGCAAGCGGCGAAGCCGCCCTGCCGATTCTGAACCGGGAAGACGTGGACCTGATTCTGCTGGATGTCCGGCTGCCGGGCATCAGCGGCTTCGAGGTTCTGCGCATCGTCCGCGAGAACTACAGCCTGATCGAGGTCATCATGATCTCGGCCATCAACGAGATCGAAACCGCCGTGCAGGCCATGAAGCACGGCGCCTACCACTACATCACCAAGGACTTCGACTACGACCAGTTGCGGTCGCTCGTGCGGAATGCAAGCGACCGGCAGGACCTGAACCGTCAGGTCATGACCCTGTCGGCGCAGGTGGCCGATCAGACCGAGCGCGAGTTCATCGTCGGGCCCAGCCGGACGACCCGCGACATCGTCGATCTGGTAAACAAGGTCGCCAAGCTGTCGGCCACCATTCTCATCCTCGGCGAGAGCGGCACCGGCAAGGAGCTGCTGGCTCGCCTCATTCACCGCGAGGCCGGGGAGCCCGACGCACCCTTTATCGCGGTCAACCTGGCGGCCATCCCGCGGGAACTCGCCGAAAGCGCGCTCTTCGGCCACGAGCGTGGCGCGTTCACCGGGGCGCACCGCCAGCAGCTCGGCAAGTTCGAGCTGGCGTCGAACGGGACGTTGTTTCTGGACGAAATCGGCGACCTGCGCATGGACCTTCAGGCGAAGCTGCTGCGCGCGATTCAGGAAGGCGAAATCGAGCGAGTGGGGGGCACGAAGCCGATTAAGACCGAGTTTCGCCTGATTGCGGCCACCAACATCGATCTGGAGAAGGCGGTCAAGGAAGGGCGCTTCCGCGAGGATCTGTTTTATCGAATCAACGTCATCCCCATCAAGCTGCCGCCGCTGCGGGACCGCGCCGCGGACGTGCCATTGCTGGCGGAGTTCTTTCTCAAACGATACAACGGGCGTTTCCGGAAGCAGATTCAGGGCATCAGCGAACCCACCATGGCCATGCTCCAGAAGTACTGGTGGCCCGGCAACATTCGTGAGCTGGAGAATCTCATCGAGCGGCTCGTGGCGGTGAGCGACAAGGATTACATCTCGGAGGAAGACCTTCCGCTCGAGTTCCACTTCGCCCAGCTCGAACCGAAGGGCGAACGAAGCGAGAACCTGTTCGAGCATGCCTCGAATACGTTCGAGCGGAATTTTCTGCTGCGAGCCCTCGAGAAATGCGGCTGGAACGTGACCGCCACCGCTGAGTACCTTGGAATCCCACTGAGCACGCTGAAATACAAGATGGACAAGCTCGAAGTGCGGCAGTTGCTGAAACGCCTCCGCGGCGCCTGACACTCCACAAGCTCAATCCGGCACCGGCTTTGGCTGGACTCGACCACCGAACGCGCACACGAGCAGAAAATTGGCTCGGTCGGCCAATCACTTACCCGCTCTCCGCAATCCGCTGACTCAGTTCAGATTGATCTTCGCCGCGTACTAGCTCGACCGATCGATCGGGTCAACTCGTTGCCCGTGCGACGCGCTCCTCCGAACGCGATCGATCGCGATCGCATTTCAACGTCCACCCATTCCCTCAGCAA
>JBGOTP010000275.1:0-7039 GCA_041476545.1 Vicinamibacteria bacterium
ATCGATCGCAAGCCCATTGCACCCGCCGTTGTCACCAAACGGATAGGTCGCCTTGACCTTCATCGTCTTGACGTCGACCACCGCGACGCCGCCCGGGCGCTCCTGCAGAACCTGGTAGATCGTGCCCTTGCCGTCGCCCACGGTTTGCTCCGGCGTGCCGCCGAGAGCGACGTTGCCGAGCACCGTGCCGTCCTTGGCGTCAACGACCATCAGGCTCTTCGTCGGATGGCTGCCGATATAGACGCGGTCGTTGAACGTGTCGCAGTAGATGCCGTCCGCGCTGAATCCCGCTGGAACTTCGATCGTCTTGATCAACTTCATGGTCTTGACGTCGAACATCGAGGGTTGGGGATGGTCGCTGGTGAAACCGTGGCCCGTCTTCGGGCACACCGTCGCGCCGTTGCCGCCAACACCCGGAATCACGCCCACCGATTCAAGCGTGTCGAGATCGAAGATCGTCAGCCGCTTTTCGAAGGCAGGCACCGCCGGTCTCGTATCCGTCGCCGCCTGCGCCTGCGTCGCGCCGCGCGTGATGTACAGCCGCCGGCCGGCCGTGTCTGCGTAGATGTAGTCCGTGCCACCCTCGCCGCCGACCTTCGCGGTCTTGAGCACTTTGTACGGCCCGGCGGTTCCAGCCTGCTGGGCCAGTCCCGCGGACGTGAACAGCGCGATCGTGACGACGGATACTAAGACATACAGTCGCATAAAAGATCTCCTCGGACGACATCCTGAACCGTCGTCCCGGCACTGTCAAATCAAAACACCGCATCCGTGGACACGCGGACGTCATAGATGCCGAGCTCCTTGATCTTCTCGAAATCGGCATCGATCCAGGCTGCCAGCTTCGGCATCCGCTTCCAAAGGTTCTGATTCTTCGCCCAGGAATCCTTCTCGCAGGATGATGACTCGAACGTGATTGCGGTGGAGAGCCTCGACAACCCTCGCATCCACGTCTGGCAACCAATGCCACGGCCGGAAGATCGGGCAGAAGGCGGCGCGTGAGCCAGATGGCGCAGACCGTTGCCACACTGTTCAGTACCGCCGCCGCCGCCGCCGCGAGGACCATGGCGGAGAAGTCCACACCGATGATGCGGAAGAAGAAGGACTGTATGAAGAACGGCACGGGCGGGAACGCCGTGAAGAAGTCGCGGTAGGGGACCTGTCCCGCGGTGTCCCACCGACCAGACAAATCCCGCGGCAAGGATTGCAGCCGCGGCATACGCCCATGTCCAGAGTCGTGTCATTTGCCGTTCCGCGGACGAGCCATGAACCGTCGAGTGTAGATGAGATAGGATATTTTCGTGCAGCCAGAGGGCTTGACGCTTTTCGATACGCGTGTCGGTCGTTGTGGCATTGCCTGGGGTCCGAGAGGCATCCTTGGCGTCCAGCTTCCCGAACTGCGCGACGATGACACACGCGCGCGCGTCCTTCGGCACTGTCCGGACGCGCAGGATGCGCTGCCGCCCCCCGATGTGCAGCGCGCGATCGAGGCAGTCGTTGCGCTCCTTGGCGGTGAGGCGCGCGATCTCGCCCGAGATCTGAACGATATCGTGCTCGACATGGATCGCGTGCTGTCCTTCGACCGTCGCGTCTATGAGGTCGCGCGCACGATTCCACCGGGCGACACGCTGTCGTACGGCGAGATCGCGACGCGGCTCGGCGACCGCGGTCTGGCGCGCGCGGTCGGTCAGGCGCTCGGGCGCAATCCGTTCGCGATCGTCGTGCCGTGCCATCGCGTGGTTGCGGCCGGCGGCAAGGTTGGCGGTTTCTCCGCGAACGGGGGCAGCGCCACGAAAAAACGGATCCTCGCCATCGAACGCGGACAGGCCCCCCTGTGGACTACGGTTTGACCCACCGCAATTTTGTATGATGTCCTGCCCATCTGGCGCGATCGCGGAACGCGGGTCTCGGGTAAGGGCTTATTGAGGAGATGTCCGGCATGGTCCCGCTGAGTCCGATGGTCCGTCGGCACGTACAAGAAGGACTGAGCGATCCGGAAGGCTACTGGGAACGGGCCGCGAGAGAGCTGCCGTGGTTTCGGACGTGGGACCGCGTCTTCGAGTGGACCTATCCGACGTTCCGCTGGTTCATCGGCGCGCAGACGAACCTTTGCTTCAACGCCGTCGATCGCCACGTCGACCGCGGCTGGGGTGGCCACGCGGCACTCATCTATCTCAACGAGAAAAACGAACGCGCGGTGCTCACCTACGCGCAGTTACTGTACGAGGTGAAGCGCGTTGCCGCGGCGCTGCGCGGCCTCGGTGTGAAGAAGGGCGACCGGATTACCGTCTACATGCCGACGTCGCCCGAGGCGATCACGCTGATGCTCGCGTGCGTGCGCATCGGCGCGATTCACTCGGTCGTCTTCGCCGGCTTCGGCGCGAAGGCATTGTCGGACCGCATTGCCGCGAGCGGTTCACGGTTCGTGTTCACGGCCGATGTCAGCTATCGCAAGGGCAAGGACTTCCGCCTCAAGGAGATTGTCGACGAAGCGGTGCAATCGCTCGAGGGCGGGGTCGAGCACGTCATCATGCTTCGACGGATTGGTGGGCCGGGTAAGCCAGGTGGGGCTGGTGGGGCCGGTGGGCCGGGTGGGGCAGGTGGATGTGACATCGCCTGGGTCGACTTTCTTGCTCGCGCTGCCGGACAGAGCGACGACTGCGTCTGGATGGAGGCCAATGAGCCCGCGTTCATTCTTGCAACGTCGGGCACGACGGCGAAGCCGAAGCTGGCGATTCACACCCATGGCGGCTACCAGGTACACGTATTCCACATGGGCCGCGTCTGCTTCGGGCTGAAGCCGACCGACGTGTGGTGGGCGACCTCCGACATCGGGTGGATCGTCGGCCACAGCTACATGGTCTACGCCCCGCTCATCACCGGCGCCACGACGGTCGTCTTCGAGGGGGCCCTGGATCATCCATACGCCGAAGCCAACTGGCGCGCTGTCGTCGAGGAATTCGGTGCGACCGGCATCTTTACGTCGCCGACGGCGGTGCGGGCGCTCATGAGGTACGGCGATGAACCGCTGCTCCGTGTCGATCATTCACGACTGGAACGCGTGGTCTGCGCCGGCGAAGTCCTCAATCCCGCGGCGTGGGACTGGCTGCAGAACACGATTCTCAAGAATCACGTGCCGGTCATCGATCACATGTGGCAGACAGAAACCGGCGGACCGGTTTTCGGTAATCCGTACGGATTGAACCTCCTGCCGATCAAACCGGGATCGGCCGGCATTACGCTGCCTGGTATCGAGGCGGCGGTTGTGAACACGGACGGCCAGCCGTGCGCAGTGGGCGAGAAGGGCATCATGGTGCTCAAGCGGCCCTTCCCCGGTATGACACCGGCGCTCTGGGGCGAGCCCGAGCGATACGGCCGCGACTACTGGGAAAAGATTCCGGGCGTCTACTACTCCGGTGATTCCGCCCACGTGGACGAGGACGGCTACGTGTGGTTCATGGGCCGCGCCGACGAGATCCTCAAGATCGCCGGACATCGCATCGGCACGATCGAAGTGGAGTCGGCGTTTCTCAAACATCCCGACGTCGCCGAGTGCGGCGTGACCGGACGACCAGACGAGACGCGCGGCGAGGTGATTGCGGCGTTTGTGCTTTTGAAGAACGGACGCACGCCGTCGCCGGATCTGCGGAAGGCGCTGCTGGAGGTTGTCCGCCACGAACTCGGCGGCATCGCCGTCATCGGCGAACTGAATTTCGTGACGACGTTGCCCAAGACGCGCAGTGGAAAGATCATGAGACGCGTGCTGCGAGCGGTCACGCTCGATCGCGACCCCGGGGATATCACGACCATCGAAGACGAAGGTTCGGTGGAGGAAGCGCGACAGGCCTGGCAGCAGATGAAAGCCTCGATTACCCCAGTAGGAGACCATTCGTGACAGACATTTGCGATCTGGGCGAGAGACCCCCACTTGGAGAAGTGCCGAAAACGATGCACGCCTTCGCGGTGAGGCAGAACCGTTTCGGCCAGCCACGCGATGCGTGGAAGCGGGAGATCCTGCCCACGCCGTCGATCAAGGCGGACGAAGTGCTCGTGTACGTGATGGCGTCCGGGATCAACTTCAATAACGTCTGGGCCGCGCTCGGTTCGCCGCTCGACGTGATTGCCGAGCGGCAGAAGATGGGCGAGCCCGAGGACTTTCACGCCGGCGGCAGCGACTGCTCGGGGATTGTGTGGGCCGTCGGCAAGGACGTGACCAACGTCAAGGTCGGCGACGAGGTCGTCGTGCACAGTGGCTGGTGGCGCGCCGACGATCCGTGGGTGCTGTCGGGAAAAGATCCGATGCTGTCCGAGAGCACGCGCATCTGGGGATACCAGACCAACTACGGCAGCTACTGCCAGTTCGCGCGCGCGCAGGGGCATCAGTGCATGCCGAAGCCGAAGAGGCTCACGTGGGAGGAAGCCGGCTGCTTTCTGCTCTGCGCGTCAACGGCGTACCGGATGCTCAATGGCTGGGCGCCGAATGTCGTGGAGCCGGGAGACGTCGTGCTGGTGTGGGGAGCCGCTGGCGGTCTTGGCAGCCTCGCGCTCGAAATCACGCGCGCCCTGGGCGGTCGGCCGGTGGCGGTCGTGTCCGACGAACTGAAGAAGCGCTTCGCCATGGATCATGGCGCGGTCGGCGCTATCAACCGGAACGATTTCAAGCACTGGGGTCCGATGCCCGACACCAAGGATACGAAGGCGTACGGGGACTGGGCGAAAGGAGCCCGCGCGTTTGGCAAGGCCATCTGGGATGCGCTTGGTGAGAAGACGAATCCGCGGATTGTCTTCGAGCATCCCGGCGAAGCCACGCTCCCGACGTCGGAATTCGTCTGTGCCACGGGCGGCATGATTGTCATCTGCGCGGGGACGACGGGGTACAACGTGACGCTCGACCTGCGGTATCACTGGATGCGCCAGAAACGGTTTCAGGGAAGCCACTTGTCGAATGACGCGCAGGCGGCGGCCGTGATCAAACTGGTTGACGAGGCGCGTGTCGACCCGTGCCTATCGCGCATCTATCGCTTCGACGAAATTCCCGAATGTCACCAGTTGATGCTCGAGAACCGGCATCCGTACGGCAACATGAGCGTGCTGGTCAATGCGACCGAGCCGGGCCTCGGCGCAGCGCCTCGCGGCTAGACAGCCGATAGCCGATAGCCGATAGCTGACAGCTGATAGCTGTAGTGCGGGGCTTCAGCCCTGATTGGTTAAGTTAGGAGCCATATGTCCAGGACGCCGATGCTCGTGCTCGCACTCTCGATCGTCGCGGCGCCGGTCTTTGCTCAAACAGCCTGGGCTCAGACGAACTCGCCGTCCGTGACTTTGGCGCCGGCTCTGACGCCTGAACAGATCAAAGCCAGCGAGGAACTGGCCGCCAGGTACGACGAGGCGGCGGCCAAGGAGCAGGCGCGCCTCGCCGCGTTCAAGAATCGTCCGCTCGCGGGCGCCATTCAGCGCACGTTCAACGTCTACAACAACTACCTCGTCATGGCGGCTCAGATGATGCCGGAAGCGGACTATGCGTTTCACCCGACGCCGGAGGTCCGCGTCTTCGGCGAGCAGATCAACCACTCCACCGTGTCGCATTATTCGTTCTGCAACCAGGCTGGACTCCCGCCAGGAGTGGACAGAAGGTCAGCGCCGCCCTTGAGTCAGCTGACGACGAAGGCTGTCATCGTGAAGGCGCTCAAGGATTCGATCGCGTATTGCGACAGCGTGATCGCGGCGGCGAGCGAGTCGTGGCTGGTGGAAATCGCTCCGGCTGTGGGTGGCAGCTCGAGCGGATTCATCGAAGGCATCCGGGCGCACGCGTTTCTCTACAACAACGCGCACGATGCGGAGGACTACGGAACCATCACCACGTACCTGCGGATGAGGGGGCTCGTGCCGCCCTCGAGCGCCACGCACCCCGCGGCGCCGGCACGAGGCGCGGCACCTGGTCGTGGCCCCGCCCCAGGCCGCGGCGGTGCGACCGTCGGACGTTAGCGAAGAGGCCAATCCTGCCGTAGTGCTCCTTCTATCGCGACAAGCACGGCATCTGCGGGGCTGACATACATGCGACTCTCCATGCGCAGCGCGCGCGATTCAGCAATCATGAGAATCTATTGATCGAAAGAAGACGCCAATCAGCGCTCGACTGTGGCGCAGTATTTCGGAGTCGATCGATTCAGTCAGAATCAGAATCTCCGAAGCATCGCCGGGCATCCGGACGTTGGCGTTCTCTTTCTCCGCGGCGGATTATACCGATGGATATACCGGTGTTGTGACTCGCTGATGAGCTCTAACAGGTGTGGGCGGGTTGACGCAGGGCGGTGCTCATGGTAACAAGAGGCACCATGGAAATGCGCACCACCGCAGGGAGCTCTGTAGTTCGTCTACATTTCGCCGACTCCCGTTCACGGCAGCCGAACTGGAGAGGCCGGATGCGTGGTCTTCTTGTTCTATTGCTGGGCATCGGAATCTATGCGATCGCGTTTCCGCGTTCTGTTGTGGGTGCGACAGGCCCGTGGTGGAACACGTCGTGGTTGAATCGCGTGTCGATTACATTCGACAACAGTGGGTCCTCCACGAACCTCGTGAACTTCCCGGTACTGATTTCTCTCACGCCCTCCACGATCGACTACAGCAAGACCAAGAGCGGCGGGGCGGATCTGCGGTTTGTGGATGCGGACGGCGTCACCGTGCTGAGCCACGAGATCGAGAGCTGGAATCCGGGCGGGATCTCCCGGATCTGGGTCAAGGTACCGCAGTTGGACCGCACGAACACGGATTACATCTGGATGTACTCCAACAATGCCGCGGCGACCGATGGTCAAGGCAAAAGCGCGGTCTGGGACAGCAATTTCAGAGGCGTCTGGCACTTCGGGGACGGAACGGTCCTGTCCGGAGCCGACTCCACATCGAATGCGATCACGTGCAACTTGCAGAATGCGCCGACCGCCACGACTGGAATCATCGGCGGCGGCCTCTCCTTGAATGGGCAGAGCCAGTATTGTTCCTTTGCGAGCGTCATCGGCGTGAGCTCGCTGACGGTCTCGGC
>JBGOTP010000276.1:0-7005 GCA_041476545.1 Vicinamibacteria bacterium
CCGGAGGCGGCACACCTGCCCGTCGATGAGGTACTCGCTCTCGCCGGACCGATACAGCCGTCTCGTGACCTCTATGTCTCGCGCGACCGACTGAATGATCTCTTCGAGATAACCGTTGCCGTTCCCGTTGCCGTGCGCATGGCCATTCGTCTGATCGCTGGCGTGCGCATCAACGTGACCGTTGTGGCCGCCCACACCGGGCTCTTCCGCAAACGCCGGCGCCGTCACCTGCTTCAGCACCCCGCTGAACCGAAGGCGAACCTCGGCGGACGCCGTCGGCTTGCGCGCGTCGCTGCCGTTGAAGAGGACGTCCTCCATCCGATCACCGCGCAGGCTCTTGGCGCTCTGTTCGCCCATGACCCACGTGATGGCGTCCGCGACATTGCTCTTGCCGCAGCCGTTTGGACCGACAATCGCCGTGACGCCCCTATCGAAGGCCAGCTCGGAACGATCGGAAAACGATTTGAATCCGTTGATTTCTATGCGTTCGAGACGCATGACGACACCACGGCGCCATTGGCGGCGCGTTTCGGAAAATTCAAGCTATTTCTGACTGGGATACAGAATGACAAGAGACCGATTGGTGGACCTTCGCCTCCTGGGTTTCGGAGGAGGCGGCCCCGGGCCACGCTTTCGGCCGTCAGTGTAACAAGTGCTAGTTATAGTGGCAACAACAAACTGACACCCAAGTTGTTGTGGTCGAACAACCTATCACCGGCTCTGCCGACCATCGCTAGTTTGCCGATCGACCGGTGCCCTTGCCTAACGCCAGCAGTTTCTGCGCTTCGCCGAACATCGTCATGCCGAGCTGGGCCTGCGGGTCGGCCTGCACCAGGTGCCGCTGCGCGTCGGCAAAACCGAATACCGCTTCGTCGATGCGATAACGAATCATCGCCCTGATGAAGTCGAGATCCTTCTTGAAGGCATCCTCGTCGATCTTGAGCCGCACGGCGGCCTTCAGGTGCTCATGGAAGTCCGCCACCATCGCATCGTCCACGACGAAGTTCGGCGCAATGATCACACGTCCGGTCGCCTTCTGAGCGATTCGGGTATCTCCGGCGGCCATGTACTTCACCGCGTAGTTCTGGAACGCCTTAAGGTTGTAGAGCATCCGGCCGAACGGCGTCGGATTGAATCCGATGCTGTCCCCGTCCGTCGGTGACGGCAGGCCCACGAGATACTTGTCGGGCTCCACGCCGCCGCCGCTGTAGACGGGGCGGCCCGCGTCGGTCTTCTTGAGATCGGCGGCATTGTGCGGCTTGTTGACGTCCTGCTCGCGCGACGTGTACGTCAAGTACTCATCGAAGGTGTCGTCCCACGGGCGCTGGATCAGCCGGCCACTCGGCGTGTAGTAGTGCGCCGTCGTGAGCGCCAGCCCGGCCCCTTCGGAAATGCGATAGACCGACTGCACGAGCGCCTTGCCGAACGTCGTCTCGCCCACGATGTAGGCGCGATCGTGATCCTGCAGCGCGCCGGTGAAGATCTCCGAGGCGCTGGCGCTGCTGCGGTTCGCAATCACCACCATCGGGATGCCTGTGAACTCGCTGTCTTCGGTGGCGAGATAGTCGTGGTCCGAATTCGGAATGCGTCCCCGCGTATAGACGATCATCTTCCCGCGCGGGAGAAATTCGTTCGAGACCTTGATCGCCTGGTCGAGCGGCCCGCCCGGATTGGTCCGGATGTCGTACAACAGCCGCTTCATCCCCTGCGCGGACAGATCGCGCAGCGCCTTCCGGATGTCGTGGTCGGTATTCTCGCCCCAGTCCTTGTGGCGAATGTAGCCGGTCGTCGCATCGACCATGAAGTAGGCGGGGACGGTGGGGATGTACACCTCGTCGCGCGTCACTTCGATCGGAATCGACTGCTCATATCCCTGCCGCCGGATTTCGATCTGGACGGTTGTGCCCTTGTTGCCCCGGAGTTTGGACTGCGCCTGTGGCGTGGTCCAGCCCTTGGTATCCTCGCCGGTGATCTTCCAGATGGTGTCGCCGTGGCGGATCCCCTTCTTGTAGGCGGGCGAGCCCTCGAACACGCTCTGCGCGGTGATGTATCCGTCAATCGACGCGATGGTAATGCCGAGGCCGTAGTACCGGCCTTCCTGCCGCTCGCGCATCTGCGCGTACTCCCGCGGATCGAAGAAGCTCGAATGCGGGTCGAGCGTGCCGAGCATCCCCCTGACGGCGCTGTACACCACGCGATCGGAATCGACCTTGTCGACGTAGTTCGACTCGATGGCGCTCAGCGCCGCGGTGAAGGCTTTGTAGTGATCGGGAATCTTCTGGTCCGTCGCGAGGGCGCTCCGCCCGAACAGGCCGCCGACCAGCGCGGATATCGCAATGGCAAAGACCACGGTGGAGAACGGGCGGAAGCGTGACATATCTTGATGCTAACAGATAACTTATTTACGAGCAATGACTTCTGGGGACCGACGAGGGCGGATTTCCTTGACCGCTGGCGGTCGGGATTCCTATAATTGGTAGGACGCGCCTCCGCTGAATTTCGGAAGTCAGGAGCTTTATGCTTGGTTCCATCGGAATGCCTGAGTTGATCATCATTTTCTTCATTGCCCTGATCTTTTTCGGGCCCAGAAAGCTGCCCGAATTGGGCCGATCGCTCGGTAAGAGCCTGGCCGAGTTCAAGCGGGCGACCAACGATCTCAAGAGCACGCTGGAGGATGAGATCAAGCTCGAGGACCAGCGTCTCAGCCTCGAGGCCTCCAAGGCGGCAGCGGCAGCCGCCCCGCCGGCTGCAACTGCGACAACCGGGCATCCCGCCGACGCCGACCCGGTGACGCACTCCGCAGAACACTCCGCGTAGGCTGCGCCCGTACCGCATGGCTCTCGTGAAGTTTCCCGGCCCTCAGTCCGGGGCGCTGCCGGTCCCTCCCGACGACGATGAGGAGTCGGGGAGTGGGAAGATGTCGTTTCTGGAACATCTCGATGAGTTCCGGAAGCGTGCCATCAACTCCCTCCTGGGCGTTGCGGTCGGCATTGGCGTCAGCTTCTTCTTCATCGGCCCCATCTACACGTTCCTGACCGGCCCGGCGATCAGGACGCTTCCGCCCGGCAGCCGCCTGATCTACACGCAGCCGGTGGAGGCGTTTGCGCTGCGGATCCAAATCTCGCTCATCAGCGGGGCGCTGATGGCCGCGCCCTACATCATGTACCAGGTGTGGCGGTTCGTCGCGCCTGGGCTGTACGTGACCGAGAAGAAGTTCGTGGCGCCCTTCGTCGTGCTCTCATCGCTCGGATTCCTCGGTGGTGCGGCGTTCAATCACTACGTCGCCTTTCCGTTCGTCATGATTTACTTCGCGAGCTTCAATACGCCGGACTTGGCGTTCATGCCGCAACTGAGCGCGGTATTCGGGATGTACACGACCATGCTGCTCGGGCTCGGCCTCATTTTCCAGATGCCGACGGTGGTCTTTTTTCTCGCCAGGATGAAAGTCCTGACGGCGCGCTTCCTCGCCAAGAACATCAAATACGCCATTCTCCTGATTGTGATCGTGGCCGCCGTCGTGACACCCACCGGCGATCCGATGACGCTGATGGTCTTCTCGGTGCCGATGATCGCTCTCTATGTCGTCAGTATCGTGATTGCCTGGCTGGTCGGCCCCAAGCGGATTCGACCGTCGGCCGACAAGACCACGTAGCTGTCGGACCGCCTTCCTGCTCACCCTTTAATTGACTCCACAGACGGGACGGCCCTACTATGTCCGGACCATGAGAATATCGTTTCGTCTCTTCGGGCTTTCGGCCGCATGCGTGCTGTGGGCAGCCGTCGCCGGGGCGCAGGGCACGCCTGCCGCGCAACGGTCGGGCCAGTCTCAGCCCTCCGGTGACGCGACGCGTCCGGCCACGCCGACATTCAGCGGCGACACCGGCCTGTGGTTTGTTCCAACCGCCGAAGTGCTGCCATCCAACAAGATTTCGGTGAGCGGCTATCGCAGAGGCAACAATTACTACCCGGGCCTCAGCGCCATCACCGACTACGCGGCAACGCTCGCGATCGGCATCAAAGACCGGGCGGAACTGTTCGGGTCGTTCAATGTCGACACGCGGATCCGTCGCGACGCACAGCCGGTCTTTCCGACCCTGCCGGCGACGGTCACCGATTACCGCAGCTTCATCACAACGTATCCGTTCGTGCGTCAGAACGCGACCGGCAACAAACTCGGCGACCTCTCCCTCGGCGCCAAGGTGAATCTGTGGTCGCAGTTCCGGCAGAACCCGGCGGCCATCGCACTGCGCGCTATCGTGAAAGTGCCGACGGGCGACGATGCCGCCGGTGTGTCGACCGGCAAGACCGACGCGTCGTTCGACCTGGTGTTCAGCAAGGAAACAACCAGCCGCCTCGAGGCTGCCGCCTATGTCGGCACCGTGATCCGGCAGAAGCCCAATGGGTTCGGTGCGTATCCCACTTCGGCCTTCCGTTGGGGCGTTGGCGTCGAGTACCCGTCCCGCAGCCCCCTCCGTGTCACCTTCGAACTCAATGGCGTTGCGGAGTACGGTAACGATGCCACGTTGACCACCGCGCTGACAGGGACCGACGCCAGCGTGTCGCTTCTCACCGCGCCGACCAAGAGTATCGCCCGCGGCACGGCGGGACTGACGTGGCAGCATCGCAACGGGTTTTTCGTCGGCGCTGGCGGCAACTTGAACATGCCGGTGAAGAGCGACAACGGCATCACCGCCCGCGTCGCGCGGAATTTCTGGGACCTGGCGACGTTGCAAGTGCGGATCGGCTATCACCCCGGCGTCCGCGTCTATGTGCCGCCGCCACCCCCGCCGCCGCCACCCCCGCCGCCACCACCACCGCCTCCTCCGCCGCCGCCACCGCCGGCGAATCGGGTACCGACGATCACGTCCGCCACGTGCGATCCGTGCACGGTGGAAATCGGCAAGACGGCCACGCTCGCGGCGACGGCGACCGATCCCGATGGCGACACGATTCAGTATCGCTGGAGCGCGCCGACAGGCACTTTCCAGAACCCCGGCGTGCGACAGACAATCTGGACCGCCCCGCTGCAACCAGGCACGGTACCCGTGACGGTCACCGTGAGTGACGGTCGAGGGGGGACAGCTCAGAGAGTTGTCACGATGACGGTCGTGGCACCGCCGCCTGTGGTCGAGCTTACGTTCGAGGACGTGTACTTCGACTTCGATCGGTCGACACTGCGGCCCGAAGCGTTGCGCCTGCTGGACGACGCCATCACCAAGCTGCAGGCGAATCCGGGAAAGAACATCATCATCGAAGGCCACACGTGCAACATCGGGACGGCTGAATACAACCTCGCGCTCGGCGAGCGGCGCGCGTCGAGCGTCAGGGACTATCTGGCCTCTCGGGGTGTGGCTGGGGGTCGTCTGGTGGTTCGCAGCTACGGAGAGGAGCGGCCCAAGTTTGACAATGCGCGTGAAGAGACACGCCGGTTGAACCGCCGCGCCGTGCTGGTCGTCAGCGTGCAGTAGAAAAGACCGGTTGGGGTCAGACCAGGGTCTGACCCCGGCTCTCCGGTCTCGCGTTTCGTCGCGCGTCCTCCGGATGGCCGGATAATCCCCTCGTGGTCATCAAGGCTTCGTCCCACACACAAGTCGACGCCCTCATCGCGGACCTCCAATCCGATCGGCCGGCCACGCGTGAGGCGGCCATCACCCGGCTCACGGTCATTGGCGCGCGCGCGCTCGAACGGCTCATGGCGCTCACCCGCGACGGTCGGGCGGCACCCGCCAGCCGGACGGCAGCATTGCGGACACTCGAGGCGATCGGCGATCCCCGATCGCTCGAGGTCATTCTGACGGCCGTTGATGCCCCTGACGAGGAGGTCGCGGCTGCGGCCGTAGGCGCTGCGCGCGTATTCCTGCGAACCTCG
This sequence comes from Vicinamibacteria bacterium, assembly GCA_041476545.1. Lineage (GTDB taxonomy): Bacteria > Acidobacteriota > Vicinamibacteria > Vicinamibacterales > CAVVIG01 > JBGOTP01. The sequence goes on from JBGOTP010000276.1 coordinate 5,870, forward strand.
CGGGGCGCCGCGGCGACTGGCCGGCTGACCGCAACCGCGCTCGACCGGCGGCGGGCTGACGTCATTCGGGCGGCCGCGATTCGTGCACTGTCCGAGCTGGAACCGTCGACGCTGAAACCGCTCTACGCCGCGCTGCTGAACGACCCGAGTCCCGCCATCGCAGCCCTCGTGGCGCGGCCGAGCGCCAGGGCCCCCAGAGCCACGGATGGAGTCGAGATCGGGGTCGGGGGGCTGGCACAGGCCATCGAGGGCGATCTCCCGAGTGACCCAGCCGCATTGCGCGACGCGGTCACGCGCACCGGAAGTGCCGTATCGCTGCCGCTCCTGCACCGGTTGGTCGAGCGGATCCGCGAGCGCGAAGCAGCCGCTCCGGAGCGACGCGCGGATTGGATGCGGGTACGGGGCGCGGTACACGCGGCGCTCGCCAACCGGGACAGCCGTCTGGCCCTGTACGATTTGCGCGAGACGCTGGAATCCTCGACAGAGCCGTTGCCGGTGGAGTTTCTGGCCGCGCTCCGGCAGATCGGCGACGCGTCGTGTCTGGAAGCCATCGCCGCCGCCTACACACGGGCAATGGGGCCGCAAGAGAGCGGCGACTGGTGGCGCCGGCATCTCGCCGATGCGTTCCGCACGATCCGGTCGCGCGAACGGATGACGAGGCGCCACGCGGTGATGAAGCGAATTGAGAAACGCTGGCCCGCAATCCTCGAGGAACGTTAAGGACGCAGAGAAAACGGTTTCACAACGGAGGAACGGAGCAACGGAGACAACGCGGAGAAGATGCGTCCGACCACGGCCGGCGGAGCCGGCCGCTCGCGATCAGCCCGAGTCGCGTGCGAGCACAAATGGATCACGAGACGAACTTGTGCTTGCGCGCGATTCGGGTTGATCGCAGCCCGCAGTGCGGGCTGGTCGACGCGGTGCCTTGGTCTCCGTCTCCGTTCCTTCGTTGCTCCGTTCTTTTGCCGCTACCTCCGTGCTCTCCGGTAACTCTAGTACGCCTTGGCGAACCATGCTTCGCTGAGCGCGGGGCTCTCGCACCTCACGCAGCGTCCGGCCGGGGTGGCGGCGAGGGGAATATTGCGAATTGTGGCCTGTGTGTCGGCCTTGATCTGGGCTTCGCACGTCTCGTCGCC
>JBGOTP010000277.1:0-6953 GCA_041476545.1 Vicinamibacteria bacterium
CCCGCGCAACGGGCTGACCATCAAGACGATGACTCCGCCGCAGCGCCAGCTCGCTCAGGACCTGCTCAAGACGGGGCTGAGTCAACGGGGCTATCTGACCGCTGGTCAGATCATGGATCTCGAGACCGTCCTTGGCGCGCTGGAGGCCTCCGCGCGGGCGGCGGCGCCACCCGGGCGTGGCCGGGCGATGGCGCGCGATACCGAACGTTATTTCTTTTCCGTGTTCGGAACACCGTCGGCGAAGGGCGCATGGGGCTGGCGAGTGGAAGGCCACCACATCTCGCTCCACTTCACCATCGTCGACGGCTCGCTCATCGCCGGCGCGCCGACGTTCTTTGGTTCGAATCCGGCGGAAGTGCGGTCGGGACCTAAGAATGGTCTACGGATTCTCGGCGCGGAGGAAGACACCGCCCGCGCACTGCTGATGGCCCTCGATGCGCCGCGTCGCGCCAAGGCGGTCATCAACGCCGTTGCCCCCGGCGACATCGTCACCATGAATTCGCTGCCGATTAGCCCCTTGGCGCCGACGGGCATCCTGGCGAGCGACCTGGCGCCGAATCAGCGCGATCTGTTGATGAAAGTGATCGACAGCTATGCGTCTCTGATGACGGACGATGTCGCGGCCGATCGCATGGGTCGGCTACGCAAAGCCGGCGTCGACAAAATCGGGTTCGCGTGGGCGGGAGAAGCGGAACGCGGCAAGAAGCACTACTACCGGGTTCAGGGCCCGACGTTCCTCATCGAGTACGACAACACGCAAGACGATGCCAACCACGTGCACTCGGTGTGGCGCGACTTCGACGGAGACTTCGGCCGCGACATCCTGCGCGAACACGTCACGAGCGGCGCTCACTAGAAAGGCCATCACGAAGTCACGAAGGTACACGAAGAACGCTTTGTACAAAACGCATCTTCGTGTTCTTCGCGTCTTCGTGATGAAGATGTCGTTCGCGAACTAAATCTCCCCGACGATGGCGTCCGCCAGCTGTTTGGTCGTCGCCTGACCGCCAAGGTCTGGCGTACGATTCTTCCCGGACGCCACGACGCGTTCGACCGCTCCGATGATCTTGTCGTGGACGTCGCGGCGGCCGAGGTGGTCCATCATCTGCGCCGCCGCCCAGACGGCGCCAATCGGATTCGCGATGCCCTTGCCGGCGATGTCCGGCGCGGATCCGTGGATCGGTTCGAACATGGACGGGAACGCGCGCTCCGGATTGATGTTGGCGCCGGGCGCGATGCCAAGGCTACCCGAGATGGCCGAGCCGATGTCGGTGAGGATGTCGCCGAAGAGATTGGAGCAGACGATGACGTCGAGAGACGCCGGGTTGGTGACCATGCGCGCCGCAATCGCGTCCACGTGATACTTGCGGTACTCGACAGACGGATAGTCCTTCCGCACGATTTCCGCGACCTCGTCCCAGAACACCATCGAGTGACGCAAGGCGTTTGATTTGGTTGCGCTGGCCAGCAGCTTGCGCGGGCGCTTCATGGCGGTCTCGAACCCGTACCGAAGAATCCGCTCCACTCCCGTGCGTGTGAAGAGCCCGGTCTGTTCCGCGACTTCGTGAGGCGTCCCGACGTGGATGCGGCCGCCGACGCCCGCGTACTCCCCTTCGGTGTTCTCGCGCACGCAGACCATATCGATGTCGGCGGCGCCGCGGTTGGCGAGCGGCGACGTCAATCCTGGCAGCAGGCGCATCGGCCTGAGGTTGACGTACTGCTGGAATCGCTGACGGAGCGGAAGGAGCAGGTCCCACACGGCGATGTGATCGGGCACGGCGGGAGATCCGATCGCGCCAAGGTAGATCGCGTCGAATGCCGCGACGCGATCGAATCCATCCGTGTCCATCATCCGCCCGGTGCGGAGGTAGTAGTCGCAACCCCACGGCAGCGCTGTAAACGCGAGTGAGACGCCCGAGCCCCGCGTCGCGGCTTCGAGCGCTGCAATGCCGGCGGGAATCACTTCGCGACCAATGCCGTCGCCGGCGATTATTGCGATCCTGTATGTATGTGTATTCGTCATGATCCTGATAGCCCGACCTGAAGGTCCGGGCCTACTCGTGTTTGCCGAACGCATCAGCGTATCAATGAAATCCCCCACGCTGCAATCGCTGCGAGGAGACCTGCCAGAGCGGGCGTCACGACGCCCCACCCCGTGCCTCCAGTGGCGATGTAGACGACGAGCATGGCGCTGACGCCAGCAAGGATGGATGCAAGTGCGGCGCGGTTGGATGTGCGGGGCACGTACAGTCCGGCGACGATCGGTACAAAGAGGCTGACGCCGAGCAACGTGTAGAAGATCTTGAGCGTGTCGATCACGCTCGCTGAAACGAGCGCGATCCCAACCGCCATGACGCCACTTGCGATCGTGGACAATCGCGCCACACGAAGTACTTGGCCATCGTCCGCCGCCGGCTGCAGGAATCGCTTGTACAAATCCTGCGACAGCGACGTCGTCAGCATGAAGAGCGACGCATCGGCTGCGCTGAGCTCCGCCGAGAACACCGCAGCAAGGCCAAGCGCTCCGGCGAGCGGTGGGAGGCTGTGGACGAAAATTGTCGGCAGTGCCAGGTCCGCGGCGGGCAGATCGGGAAACTGCCCGCGAGCGATGATGCCGAGGAGCGCCGGGATGCCGGCGTAGAGGAACAGGCCGAGCGCATTCAGCCCCACTCCCCATCGGACCGCGGCATCGTCGCGCGCGCCGAAGACCTTCTGCAGCAGGCCGGGAGAGACGATGAACGCTGGGGTGAGGAGCGCGAGGTTCATCACACCAGCTGCATCGAAGCGCCAGAATGTCCAGTACGCCGCGTCGCCGGCCCTCACGCCAGTGACACCGCTCCATCCACCGATGCTCGATATCGCGAGCGGCACAGCGATGGCGAAGCCCGCGAGCTTGACGGTCAACTGCACCACGTTGACCCAGGCCGTCGTCAGCAGGCCGCCGGCCGCGAAGTACACGGTGATCAGCAGGCCGCCGATCGCGCAGCCGATCGGTTTGGGCACACCGGCAACAACCTCGAGGATCCAGCCAAGGCCGATGAGCTGAGAAGCAAGGATGAAGATCGATCCGATCCAGAGGAGGCCGGCGATGACGGCTCGCACGGTCCGGCTGTAGCGGAACTCGAGGTAGTCGCCAACCGTTCGGAGGCCTTGCGCCGCGGCCAGGCGCCGCATCGCAGGTCCAATCCAGAAGGCGAGCACGACGGATCCGATCGCCGCCGATCCGACCCACCACCAGGCCTCGACCCCATTGAGATATCCGCTCGACGTGGCGCCAACCGTTGACCCGGCGCCGATGTTCGCCGCCAGCATCGTGGAGAAGATCAGTCCAGGGCCGAGCCGCCGGCCGGCCACGAAAAAGTCCGACGATCCGCGTACACGCCGGCCGATCCAGAGGCCGATGGCCATCAGGATCAGCGAATACACGGTGAGGACGATGATGTGGAGATTCAGATGGCCGCCATTGTCGCCGGTTGGCGCCCGAGCTGTCGACGCCCGAGCTGACAGCCTTCGCCAAGGCTACGGCGGTCCGCCGAAGCTTCATGCGGAGGCGGAAGCTCGGGCCTACTTGAGGTCACGCGCGGCGGGAATGCCGGCAATACCGGTCGCCTGCGTGGCGGCGCGGACGATGGCGCGTGACATGGCTTCGGCGGCGAGCGCGCCGATATTAGTGACGTTCACCGTGCCGTTCCATCGCCCCGTGGCCAGCGAAAAAATCGTATCGCCGTCGCCTTCCGTATGCGATGGATAGATGGCGCGCGCATAGCCGTCTTCCGCCATGAGCGCCATGCGGTTGGCCTGAGTCTTCGTCAACCGCGCGTTGGTGGCCACGACACCGATCGTGGTGTTCTGACCCGGCCCCGGTGCCTGGGTCGCTCCACTCGACCTGAGGAGTTTGCGGGCATCCGCGAAGGTGCCGTCGGCGTTGCGAACGCCGGCGATCGTGCGGCCCGTGTCGGGATCGATGATGTCGCCCACGGCGTTCACGGCGACGATCGCGCCGACCACCAGTCCGTTCGGGAGCGCGATCGCGGCGCTGCCGATGCCGGCTTTCATCGATCGTCCCATGCCTCCGAACTTGCCGACCGTGGCTCCCGCTCCGGCACCGATGCTGCCTTCGGTCACGGGCGCCGTCGTCGCGGCTTCGGCCGCGCGGTAGCCGCAATCCGCAGTCGGTCTGACTTTCGGATTGGTGCCCACACCCAAGTCGAACAGGATCGCGGACGGCACGATCGGGACCCTCGCCGGTCCTGCCGGCCAGCCGATATTGTGCTCGTCGAGCCAGCGCATGGTGCCGGTGGCGGCATCCAACCCAAATGCGCTGCCGCCGGCGAGCACGACAGCATTCACCTTGTCGACCATGTTCTCGGAACGGAGCAGATCCGTTTCCCTTGTGCCAGGAGCGCCGCCGCGCTGCGACACGCCGCCGGACGCGTCGCCGTCCACCACAATGGCGGTGCAGCCCGTGGGACGCTCGGCGAGCGTGTAGTGCCCCACCTTGATGCCGGCGACCGCGGTGATCGTCTGGTTTGCATCCGTGGGCTTCTGGGTCTCATCGGGCGAGCCGGAGGGCGCAGCCGCAGCGGTCGCGACAGGCTCGAAGGCCGGCGCCACGCTCAAGACAGGTCTCGTGCCCGCGACTCGCGCGACGGCTGCCCAACTGAGCGCCAACAGCGCGACCGTCACGATGATTACCCTCGGCATGTGGTGCTCCCTCTTGCTGTATTGTAGAACGCCCGTCAGAATGCCGATCATGCGCAGAAGAGCCTCGACGGTCTTCGTTCGTTGCCTCCTGGCCGCCGTTTGCACGGCCTGGATCGCCTGTTCAGCGCCGGAATCGAAGGCTCCCGCGAACGCGGCGGCCGATCCCAAGGCAGCCGCTCACCCCATACACATCGCCGACCTGCCGCAAATCGATGTCGCAGCTGTCCTCGCTCACGTCAAGACGCTGTCGTCCGACGAGTTCGAGGGCCGAGGTCCCGGCACAAGAGGCGAGGAACGGACTGTGAAATACCTGGTCGACCAGTTTCAGAAGATGGGACTGAAGCCGGGGAACACCGACGGGACCTACATTCAAAATGTCCCCCTGGTCGGCATCACTCCGGCACCAGCCTCGATCGTCCTCGAGCGGAATGGCCTTGGCGTCGAACCACCCCTGCGATGGAAAGACGATCTGGTCGCCTGGACGAAGCACGTGGCGCCCACCGCGAGCCTCGATCGATCCGAACTCGTCTTCGTCGGCTATGGCGTGGTGGCGCCCGAGTACGGATGGGACGACTACAAGGGCCTTGACGTCAGGGGTAAGACGCTGGTGATGCTGATCGGTGATCCGCCGGTTGCGAGTCAGGCCAGACCGTCGGAGCTGGATCCCAAGATATTTGGCGGCAAGGCGATGACGTACTACGGCCGGTGGACCTACAAGTTCGAGATCGCCGCCGAGAAAGGCGCGGCCGGCGCGCTCATCATTCACGAGACGGAATCGGCCGGCTACCCGTTCGACGTCGTTCAATCCAGCTGGGACCGCGAGCAGTTCGATCTGGTCACGCCGGACAGGAACATGCAGCGCGCGTCCATCGAAGGGTGGATCGCGCTGGATCGAGGGCGGGATCTGCTGAAGACCGCGGGCCAGGATTTCCACGAGCTCAAGAAACAGGCGGCCACGCGCGATTTCAGGCCGGTGCCGCTGGGCATTCGCGCCTCGATGACGATCCACAACACGCTTCGCACCATCGCGTCGAAAAATGTCGTGGCCAGACTCGAAGGCGCGGACCCGGCGCTCAAGGACGACCACATCGTCTATACGGCGCACTGGGATCATCTCGGCATCGGCCGCCCAATCAACGGCGATGCGATTTACAACGGCGCGCAAGACAACGCAACCGGTACGGCCGGTCTCCTCGAGATCGCGCGCATGTACACAAAGCTGCAGGTACCACCGAAGCGGTCCATTCTCTTCCTGTCGGTGACGGCTGAAGAACAGGGACTGCTCGGGTCGGCATACTACGCGCGTTTCCCGATTTACCCGCTGGCAAAGACGCTGGCGAACATCAACATGGATGGCCTCAACGTCCATGGCCGTACCAAGGATCTGACGATCATCGGATACGGGGCATCAGACCTCGACGACTACGCGCGCGATGCGGCGGCGGAGCAGGGCCGCGAACTGCGCCCCGATCCCGAGCCGGAGAAGGGCTTCTATTACCGATCCGATCATTTCAGCCTGGCGAAGGAAGGCGTGCCGGCGCTCGATCCGGACGCTGGAGTGGTATTTGTCGGCAAGCCGCTGGAGTACGGAGAGCACGTGCGCCGTGAGTACACGGAGCACAACTACCACAAGCCGTCCGACGAGGTGAAGCCGGACTGGGATTTGAGCGGCGCGGGTGAGGACCTCCAGTTGTTCTTTGCGATCGGGTATCGCCTGGCCCAGGCCCAGAAGGCCCCCGCGTGGAAGCCTGGCAATGAGTTCAAGGCGAAGCGTGAGGCGATGCTGGCGCACGCAAAGGAGATCGACGCGTGGCGGGCCAAACACGAAGCCGACTACACGAGAGAGTACGTGCCGCTTGCGGGACTCTTTTTTCTCAAGCCTGGCGCGAACACGGCCGGAAGCGCGCGGTCCGCGGACATCGTGCTGCCGGATCGCACGCCTGCGTCGATCGGGCGCTTTGTGTATCAGCAGGATCAGCGGGTCCGATTCGAGCCGGCGCCCGGTGCGCCGGTTACGCTGAAGGGCAAGGCGGTCACCAGTCCTCTCGATCTGCATTCCGACGACGAGACGACCGCCTTCGAGGAACTGGAGATGGGAGACGTCGCGTTCTGGCTACACGAGAGCGGCGTGCGCCGGACGATCCGCATCCGGGATCCTCAGAGTGGGACGGCCCGCTCATTTGCCGGCTTCCATTGGTTTCCCGTCGACGAGCACTACCGGGTCATCGGCACGTTCATCAAGGATCCGG
>JBGOTP010000278.1:0-6916 GCA_041476545.1 Vicinamibacteria bacterium
CCCCACGGCGTCGCAGAGCAGCGAAGGTTACGCGCGCCAGGCGGGCGAGCTATCCACGCAGGCACCGGGCATGACGCTGCGCAGCGACGGCGACGCCGATGCCGCCCTGAAAGGCGCCAGCAAGGTCCTCGAAGCGGCCTACTCCTACCCATTCATCGCTCACGCGCCGCTCGAGCCGCAGAACTGCACCGCGCATTTCGTGAACGGCAAGATGGAAATCTGGGTCTCCACCCAGACGCCGCGCGAGGGGCGGCAGGTCGTCGCGCAGAACCTCGGCATGGCGGAAGGCGACATCACCGTCCACTTCACGCGCACCGGCGGTGGCTTCGGACGCCGCATCCTCAACGACTACATGGGGGAGGCGGCGTGGATCGCGCGCGTCATGAACGGGACACCGGTGAAGCTCGTGTGGTCGCGTGAAGACGACATGCGGCACGACTTCTATCGTCCCGCGGGCTTCCACTTCTTCAAGGGCGGGCTCGACGCGTCGGGCAATCTCATCGCGTGGCGCCAGCACTACGTCGCGTTTGGCGAAGGCGAGAAATTCGCGCCGAACACTGCGATCGGAGGGGCGTCATTCCCCGCCGGGTTCGTCCCGAACTTTGCGTTCAACGCGTCGCTGATGCCGATGGGCATTCCGACCGGACCGCTGCGCGCGCCGGGCACCAACGGCACGACGTTCGTCTACCAGGGCTTCATCGACGAGCTCGCCGTCGCCTCCGGCAAGGACCCGATCGACTTCAGGCTCGCGCTGCTCAACGTGCCGAGGAAGCTCGTGGCGGGGGCCCGGGATCAATTCAACGCGGAACGCGCGACAAACGTGCTGAAGCTTGCCGCGGAGAAGTCGGGCTGGGGCAAGCGGCAACTGCCGAAGGGAACCGGCATGGGCGTCGCGTTCCTCTACGCCCACCTCGGATACTTCGCCGAGATCGCCGAAGTCAGCGTCGATGCGATGAACCGCGTGAAGGTCAACAAGGTGTGGGTGGCCGCCGACATCGGAAGCCAGGTGATCAATCCCCTCAACGCCGTTCACCAGGTGCAGGGGTCGGTGATCGACGGCATGGGCGCGGTGATGGGTCAGGAGACGACGATCGTGGGCGGGCATGCGGTGGAGGGCAACTTCAACCAGCACCGGCTCGTGCGCATGAACCAGGCGCCGCGCGACATCGAGGTCCACTTCCTGAAGACGGCCAATCCGCCGACGGGGCTTGGAGAGCCGGCGCTTCCGCCGATCATCCCGGCCATCGTCAACGCCGTCTACGCCGCGACGGGAAAACGAATCCGCTCCGTACCGCTCTGGAAGAGCGGGTTCAGCTGGGCGTAAGCGTAATTTCTTCAGCCCCACGTCCAGTTCTAAACGATCGTGATCCGCGCCGCGTGGTAGCGCTACGAGGTCTGTCGCCAGCGTTCGTGTTCCATGGCGTCGGGCCGACCGTCGCCTCATCGACCGACAATGGCACTCAGGCTGGACTCGAGCTACTTCGTCGGCACGAGCCGCTTCAGCTCGTCGAAGAAGTTGAAGATGAAGACAACCTTCTCCTGCTTGGATTCGGCCTGGGTTTCCACGACCCCCGCCAGCGCGAAGCGTTCGCCGTTCGGGTGCAGGTCGAAAGCTCGTTGGCCGGATTCCCTGGGCATATAGCGCGCCTCCGACCAGAGCCGCGGCTTCTCGGCGCGGAATGAGTCGCCTTCCACGCTGTAGGAGGCAACCATAATTTGGTTGTTGAGCGCGCCGAAAAACAGTTCGTGTTGAGTTCGGGACCACGTCGGTTGAGTGCCACCGTCGGTCGAGATCTGCCACTTGCCGCCCGGGCCCGGAAACGGGCGCACATACACCTGGGGAGGCACGGACTCGTTGGAAAGGTAGGCCAGCCACCGCCCGTCCGGCGAGAAGGCCGGAAAATTCTCGATGAAGGAGCTGTTCAGAAACGCTGTTGGCTTGCCTGGTTTCCACCCGGAGGCTTCGTCTCCGTCCATCGGCAGGATCATCACGTCGGTTGACGTTTGGGGGTTCGTCTCGGTAAAGGCGAGGAACTTGCCGCTCGGATGCCACGCCCAGGGGAATTGCGGGTTCTTGCTGTCCGTGAGGCGCTGGACCTCGCCGGTACCGTCAGTCCGCTGCCAGTAGAGATTCGGCGTCGTCGCAACAGCCCGAGTCGAGTTGAACACGATGCGGCGGCCATCCGGCGTCCACACGGGCTTCCGATCCTCAGCCGGGTCGAGCGTCAGGCGCGACAGCGTGTCGCCCGCCCACTCGTAGACCCACACGTCCACTTGGTTGCCCTCGCGAATGTCCATCGCGAGCCGGCGCCCGTCGGGCGCAAAGGCAGGATTGAACCAGGTGGCGGGCGTGGCGCGTAACGGCGTCGTCTTTCCCTCGCGATCCACCAATTGGATCGGCGCCGCACCTCCGGTGTTCCGTCCCGGCGAGTACACGATTGTGCCGGTGTCCGATACGGCAAACTGCGACGCGCCGGTGCTCGGGTTGCTCGCCACGCCTTCGAGCGCGGACACCGGTTGCCCCGTCACTTCCAGGCGCGTGACATCGAAGGGCTCGGCAAAGAGCGTCCCGTCGTGAATGTAAACCAGATGACCGCTGGGCAGATACCGGCCGTAGTATCCGCCGCGCTGTACGATCTTGCGCGCGCCCGTTGGTAGCGGCTGCACCACGAGGTTCGCATTCTCGTATCCGCCGACGCCGGTGTTTCCCGTGTAGAGCACCGCCCTGCCACCGGGCAGCACCTGAGGCCAGCGCTGGGTGGCCTCCCCGTCGGGCTTCGGAAGCGGCTCCGGCGTCCCGCCACCCGACGGCACGCGCCACAGAAAGAGCCCGGATTCGGCGACCGACGGCGTAAACACGATCGTGCCGTCCTCGCCCCAGCTTCCGCCTCGGCCATTCGCGGCGTCGCAGAGTGTGACGACGGCACCACCTGTGACCGGAATCTTTTTCAGCTTGCCCTGCGCGAAAAACGCAATCCATCGACCGTCGGGCGAGAAGAAGGGGCTGGCGGCCCCTTCAGTTCCGGTGAGTGGTGTCGCCTGTAACTGCTCGAGCCGACGGACGTAGAGCTGCGGCGTCCCGGTACCGGTCTTCTGCGCGACGAAGGCGAAGAGTCCGCCGTCTGGTGAGAGAGCGACGCTCGCGGCGATGGTGGCGTTCTGGCCCACGGCAGTCGCCAGCGAGGCGTCCGCGCCCAGGTCGGCGGTCAGGCGCAGCGGCGCGGGCGGCGGCACCGTTTGCCACGGCGCCCATGGCGCGAGCACGGCAGCAGCTGCAATAGCGGCAGCTCCGAAGGCGACGGCCCACGGCAACGCGCGCCGCCATCTGGCAGATTGAGCGCTCGGCACAATCGCGGCTCTGGCGTCGACTGAGGGTGTCGTCAGCGCTTCATCGATCTCGATCCGCGCGTCAGCGATATCGTGCAGCCTGCGTTTCGGATCTTTCTCCAAGCACCGTTGCAGTAGCCGTCGAATGTTCGACGGTGTGGTCGCGGGCAGCGTGTTCCATGAGGGCTCGCGGTCGAGAATGGCGGCAATGGTGTCCGACACCGTATCACCTGCGAACGCCACGCGGCCCGTCAGCATCTCGTGCAGGACGCAGCCAAAGGCCCAGATGTCGGTCCGCTTGTCGACCGGGTTGCCGCGTGCCTGCTCCGGGCTCATGTACGCCGCCGTGCCGAGAATGGCGCCTTCGCGCGTGCCGCCGACAGTGACCGTCGGCGACTGCGTCACGCCGGCCCCCGAGTCGCCGGGCGCCGCCTTGGCCAGTCCGAAGTCGAGCACTTTGACCGTGCCCTCGGACGTGATCTTCACATTGGCCGGCTTGAGATCCCGATGGACGATCCCCTTCTCGTGGGCGGCGTCGAGCGCGTCGGCGATCTGCACCGCGATGGTCAGCGCGTCGCGCACGGGCAGTGGCCCTTTCGCGAGGCGATCGGCGAGCGTCAGTCCGTCGATGAGCTCGAGCACCAACGCCGGGACGCCATCGACGTCCTCGAGACCGTAGATCGCGCCGATGTGGGGGTGATTGAGCGACGCGAGCACGCGCGCGAGGGCCTCGAGCGCATCGTTGATGGCCACCAGATCGTGTCCGTCCTCGTTCGCCAGCGCCAGTCCTTCGTCGAACGTTACGCGTATCGCCTGACCGCCTCGTTTCTGATTGCGCTTCGATCGTGCGGCATCGACGAGGATGCGCCGCATCAACCGCGCCGCCATCGCGAGGAAGTGCGCGCGATTCTGCCAGCTCACGTGCTGCAGGTCGAGCAGACGGACGTAGGCCTCGTTGACGAGCGCCGTGGCCTGCAGACTGTGGCCTATCCGTTCTCCCGCCAAACAGCGTCTCGCAATCCGATGCAACTCCCCGTGGACGATGGGGATCAGCCGCTCCAGCGCCTGGTCGTCGCCGTCGCCCCACGCTTCGAGCAGCCCCGTGACGTCGTGGAGAGGGTCAGGGATGCGCGCATTCTACGCCTGTTTTCGCGCCTCTCAGCGCGGCCGCCACGGAATCGAGCACGGCGGTCGCTGGCCAGCCGTCGCTCATGGCGCCCGATGCGCGCGTGCGGGGGGTGAGTACGAGGGTGGTGACGGTTATCAACGAAGCCGCCGCATAATCGCAGACCTTTCGCGGGCTGGTCGACCGGATCGGTACCACGGACGGAATCGTGTATGTCGCGGAAGGCCAGTGCGGGCACGGGGTGCGCGCCTGCCTGCTAATCACGATGACGATCGCCGGCCCACACCGACTGCTCCGGATCCTGGTCGACCCCCGGAAGGCGGACCGCGATTTCATGGGACCCATCGGGCACGAATTGCAGCACCCGGTTGAAGTGCTCAGCAATCGTACCGTCAGGAGCGACAGCGAAATAATCCTGCTCTATCACAGGGCAGGCGACGAGTGGACCCACCAATTTGAGACCGAGGCGGCCATCCGGGCGGGCGTTGCTGTGCGCGGTGAACTGCAGGAAAGCGCGGCTGCGGAGCGTCGCGAATAACCGGCTGCCTCTCCGACGGTATGGATTCAGGCACGCCTATTTATGCGCGGCGACCTCCATCACTACGTTCCAGACGAACTGAACGAACGGATAGAGCGAGGACTCAGCCAACCGCTCGACGTCGCCGTGCGCGGGGTAGTTGATCTCATCCGATTCTGTCGAGGCAGGCCCGATGCCGTACGACTGGATCCCTTTGGCGCGGAGTTGGGCCTGGTCGCTTGCTCCGGTAGACATGGATGGCAGCACCGTCGCTCCCGGATAACTGGTCCCGGCGGCGCGTTGCATCGCTTGGTACATCTCCGTCTGGAGTTTGGATGCCGGCGACGGAGGACGGGTCTGCGGAAGGCGCTCGACCTTGACCGCCGGGTCGCCAATCACCTTCGCCATCTCTGCGTAAAACGTGTCGATATCCTCATCGGGCAGCGCTCGGATGTCGAGCGTGGCTTCCGCTTCCGACGGGATCACGTTCGCTCCCACGCCAGCTTTCAGCATGGTGGGAACGACCGAGGTCCGCAGCATCGAATATTCTCCAGGCGACCGCTCCCTCAGGAACTTCTGAGCGTCTGCCGCGGATTTCGAATCGAGCAGCGCGTTGTAGATCGAGGCCCGCTCCGGCGGACTGATGGCCGCCAGTTTTTCGAAGTAGGCGCGCGTGGTTTCATTCAGCCGCATGGGCGTCTCCCACCGGCCCACCTTTTCGACCGCAGCGCCCAGATGAATCAGCGCGTTGTCCAAACGTGGAACGGAGCCGTGACCGGCAGTGCCATTGGCCACCAATCGCACCCGCGCGGGCAACTTCTCCGCCGTGCCGATGCTGACCCGGGTCACGCGCCCGCCGTCGATTCTCGCGCCCCCGCCTTCAGTCATGGCAAATTCAGCATCGATGTCCGCAAAGTGCTCGCGCACCATGTAGTTGATGCCGACGCCGGTAAGATCGGCCTCTTCACCCGATTCAGCAAGGAAGATCACGTCCCGATCCAATTGGATCCCCAGGCGCTTCAGCATCAGCATGGTGATCAGATTCGCGGTCAGCACCGGTTTGTCGTCCTTGCTGCCGCGCCCCCAGACGTAACCATCCTTCATGATGGCGCCGAAGGGATCAACGGGCCACTTCTCGGGCTGCACGGCGACGACGTCGGTGTGGGCCAGAATCAAGAGCGGCCGCTTGGAACCATTGCCCTTGAGCCGCGCGACAAGGTTGGCGCGGTTGAGATCGAGCGCGAAGGTCCTGGTGGGAATCCCCTCCGCCTCGAGAACCTTTTTCAGGTACTCGACGGCCAACGTTTCGTGGCCAGCCGTGGTGTCGATCTGCACCAGGGAGCGGTAGCGCTCGAGGATTTCCAGACGGAGCTTGTCCCAGTCAACGCCCTTACCTGCGGCCGGGGCTTGCGCATACAGAGAGTAGACGGAAGCAATTGCGAACGCGAAGACAAAAAAGCGTTTCATGCTACTGAGTGCCGCCCGCCGGCATCTCCATCACGCTGTGATCCGCGGTGGCCTTGCCAGGAAGGTCCGGCAGCCCGCCGCCTTCCATCTTGCCGCTGACGGTGTGGAACCTGTTGCCGATGAACGCGACGGCGTTGCCGTGCACCGCACCCGGGAGCGACGGCAGGATTTCCCATCGGTTCGCGACCGGATCGTAGGCGTCGAGCGATCGATACGCTGCGTTGTACCGCTCGTTCTGGTACTCGCCCCCCGACACGTAGATCTTGCCGTTGTACGTCGCCCATCCGCCGCCGCTGCGCGGCGTCAGCATCCGCGCCTTGGCGACGCCCCACGTATCTCTCACCGGGTCGTATTCCTCGACCACGTCGGTGTTGCTCGACGTCGTCACGAACCCGTGGCCGATGCGTCCGCCGATGACGTAGATCCTGCCGTTGACCACGCCCGAGAACGCGTGGTTGCGGCCGGTCGGCATCGGGCTC
>JBGOTP010000279.1:0-6906 GCA_041476545.1 Vicinamibacteria bacterium
GGCAGCACAGAGGATGCACCGCGCTAGAAGGCGTTCATGAAGGGTGCGACCATGAGCCGAAAGGGCAGTTCGCGCGCCGTGTGGCGCGCATTACCCGCGGACATCTGGGCATTGGGTCTCGGATCGCTGTTCATGGACGCCTCCTCGGAGCTCGTCCACAGCCTGCTGCCGGTGTTCGTGGTCAGCACCCTGGGCGCCTCCATGATGACGGTCGGCATCATGGAGGGCGTGGCGGAGGCCACGGCCGCTATCGCGAAGGTCTTTTCGGGCGCACTCAGCGACTACGTCGGCAAACGCAAGCCGCTGATGATTGTCGGCTATGCGCTCGCGGCGCTCACCAAACCGATCTTTCCGCTGGCGTCTTCGGTGGGTTGGGTGTTTACGGCGCGGTTTGTCGACCGCATCGGCAAGGGCGTGCGCGGTGCGCCACGAGACGCCCTGGTGGCCGACATCACAACACCGCAACTGCGAGGCGCGGCGTACGGGCTGCGCCAGGCGCTCGATTCGGTTGGGGCTCTGGTCGGTCCGCTGTTGGCCGTGGTGTTCATGATCTGGTTCGCCGGCGACATCAGAGCCGTGATGTGGGTCGCGGTGGCGCCGGCCTTCATCGCGGTGACGTTGCTGATGATCTATGTGCGCGAACCCGAGCGTACGTTCGCGCACGGCCCGGTCAGGGCGCCGGTCACCATTGCCGACGCCAGACGCCTGCCGCTCGGTTACTGGCTGGTTGTGCTGTTTGGAGCGGTCCTGACGCTGGCGCGCTTCAGTGAAGCGTTTCTGGTGCTGCGCGCCCGGGACGTGGGGATCGGACTCGGTTACGTGCCGATCGTGATGGTCGTGATGAACGTCTGCTACGCCGGAGCCGCGTATCCCGCGGGTGCGGCCGCCGACAAGGTGAGCCAGCGCACGTTGTTGTTGCTCGGGCTGGCTCTGTTGATCGCCGCGGATGGTGTCCTGGCCTCCGCCTCGTCGCCGATGTTTGTATTTGCAGGCGCCGCGTTGTGGGGCTTGCACATGGCCTTCACGCAAGGTCTGTTGTCGAAACTCGTCGCGGACACGACTCCCGCGCAACTGCGTGGCACGGGCTTCGGGATATTCAATCTCGCAAGCGGCGGCGCGCTGCTGCTGGCGAGTATTGTGGCGGGGGCTCTCTGGGGCTCGTTCGGGCCGTCGGTGACGTTTCTGGCCGGTGCAGCCTTCACGGCTGTGGCGGCCATCGGGCTGCTGGCTGCCAATAGAGGGCGGCCCGCGCAAATTTTCCAGGGTTAGGATTTCCTGTTGGAATGCCCGCCGGAGGCGTATTATTCGAGATGGTACCCTCTCGTCAGAAGGGCCTGGAGGAACGTATGAAGCGCACAGGAACGCGCGCCGTCTTCGTGGCCGCGCTCGCGATCGCGGCGGCCTCGTCTGCCGGCGGACACTGGTTCGCGGGAGTGCCGGGACTCTCGGCAAGACTCGCGGCCCAGAGCGGAGCACGTCCTCCGGTGACCTTTGCCAAGGACGTCGCGCCGATCCTGCAGCGCTCCTGTCAGAACTGCCATCGACCGGGCTCGATCGGGCCGATGGCGCTGCTCACCTACGAGGATGCCCGCCCGTGGGCACAGTCGATCAAGAAGCGCGTGTCGCTGCGCCAGATGCCGCCGTGGAACCTCGACCGCGACGCCGGCACCATCCACCAATTCAAAGATGATCCGTCGCTCACCGACACCGAGATCACGACGATCGTGGCATGGGCGGATGGCGGCACGGCGCGGGGCAATCCCGCCGACATGCCGCCTGCAAGGGTCTTCGACGACTCCGGCCGCTGGCACATCGGAAAGCCGGATCTGATCGTGTCGATGCCGGTGGATGCGAAGATCGCGGCTGCGGGTCCGGATTGGTGGGCGAACTACGCCGCCGATTCGGGTCTCACGGAAGATCGCTACATCAAAGCTGTCGAAGCGAAGCCGGGCGCGGGCGCTGCTGCGCGCGTCGTCCATCACGAGGTGGCGAGTCTCGAGCAAGCGGGCGGCAGTGGCGGCACGCTCGTCGAGTACGCCGTCGGCAAGAACGGCGATATGTTTCCGGAGGGTGCCGGGAAGCTGATGAAAGCCGGAGCCAAGATCCGCTTCAACATGCACTATCACTCGGTCGGCGAAGAAATCACGGACCGGTCACAGGTCGGTCTCGTGTTCTACCCGAAGGGGTACGTGCCCAAGCACGTGATCAACACGGTGCTCGCGCCCAACGCCGACGACCTCGACATTCCCGCCGGCGCCGACAATGTCCGCAGCGACGCGTACTACAAGATGGAGCGGCCGGCGCATCTGGTTGGCTTCATGCCGCACATGCACAACCGCGGCAAGCGCCAGTGCCTCGAAGCCATCTATCCGAACATGGCCGTCGAACAGTTGAACTGTGTGAACTACGACTTCAACTGGCAGATCGTCTACAACTACGCGGATGATGTCGCGCCGTTGCTGCCGGCGGGCACGATCATGCACGTCATCAGCTGGCACGACAATTCGGCCGGCAACAAGAACAACCCCGATCCGCGCAACTGGGTGGGCTTCGGGAATCGCACGACCGACGACATGGCGCGTCACTGGCTCACGTACTACTACATGACCGACGACGAATATAAAGCTGAAGTCGCCGAGCGCAACGCGAAGAAGGTCCATGCGTCGACCAACCAGCAGCAGTAGACGCGTCGTCTGTTGTAGTGCAGGCCTTCAGGCCTGCCCGAGATGGCCGCTCGGCAGTCGACGTTGGATGCCCGTCGCGGTCGCCACGCTGCTGCTGACGTTCCCCGCCGGCCGCGCCGAGTCCCAGGCATCTCATTACACTTCGGGACAGGACGTCGTCCCTGTGTTCGAGGGGTGGGAGCGGAAGCCGGACGGTTCGTTCGATATGGTGTTCGGCTACATGAATCGGAACTACGAGGAGGAGATCAATCTTCCCGTTGGTCCCGACAACACGATTGAACCCGGCCTTCCGGATCAGGGCCAGCCCACGCACTTCTACCCCAGACGCCAGCAGTTCGTGTTCAAGGTCCGCGTGCCCAGGGACTGGGGCAAGAAGGATTTGATCTGGACACTGAAGGTGGCGGGGAAGACCGAGAAGGCGTATGCGTCGCTCCTGCCCTTCTGGGAGCTCGGTCCGTTCGTCTACCAGGAAAATCGCGGCAGCACGGCCGACATCACCGATGCGCCGGAACCGAACGAGGCGCCATCGATCAAGATTGCGGGGCCTGCGCAGTTGACTGCTGCGGTCGGCGCGAGCGTCACGCTCGTCGCTGATGTGTCGGACGATGGCCATCCGGTGCCGAGACGGCGCGCGGGCGTAGGAGCTGGCGCGAATGCCGCGCCTCCTGTGCGGCGTGACAGCGATGGCGGCGTCATCCCGCAGCCGGTCGCGCAGACGGGCACGCCGGGTCCCGGCGGTTCCGGCCCGCGCCGCGAAAGTCCCTTGACGCAGGCGCTGGTGCGTCTCGATCCTGGTGTCGCGCTGGGTGTCACGTGGGTCGTCTATAGGGGCGCCGCCGAGAACGTGACGTTCCAGCCGCAGCGCGTCGCCGTGACGAACGGGAAGGCGGAGTCGAAGGTCAGTTTCAAGAAACCGGGCACCTACGTGCTTCGTGCCTATGCGGACGACGGCGTGTACGTGACGCCGGTGGATGTCACCATCACCGCGCGATAGGCGCACCAGGAGTCAGAGTCATGATGCCATGGGTTCTCGCGCTTCTTGCTGGCATGGCGTCTCTCGTGCCTGGGGTCCCGGTTGCCCAGGCGCCTGGCGGCGCACGAGGAGGCCAGCAGGCGGCGCCGCCCGCGGCTTCGTCGTTGGACTACGAATTCTTCAAGACGCGGGTGCAGCCGATCTTCCTCAAAAAGCGGCCGGGCAATGCGCGCTGCATCGTGTGTCACGAAACCGGATCGCCGCGCCTGCAGTCCCTGTCGCCGGGTGCGACGACGTGGGACGAAGACCAGTCGCAAAAGAACTTCGCGGCATGGCTGAGATCCGTCGTGCCGGGCGACCCGATGGCGAGCCGGCTGCTCAAGCATCCGCTTGCGGCTGAGGCGGGCGGCGATCCGTTCCATGCCGGCGGCAAGCACTGGACGTCGCAGAACGATCCCGAATGGCAGACGCTGGTCGCGTGGGTGAAGGGGGCAAAACTATGAAAACGTCACTTGGACTGTGCGCGGTGGCCGCGACAGTGCTGACAGGGCTGACAGGGCTGCTCGTGGGCGGGCTCACGCTCGGCGCGCAGCAACGGACGGCCGGCCTGAAAGCTCGCGTCGTCCAGACCAATGCCGCGGGCGACAACGTCCACGTGATCGATCCGGCGACGAACAAGGTCGTCGGCGTCATCAACGACATCGAGGTGCCGCACGGCGTTGCCCTCGCCCCCGATGGCAGCCGCATCTATATCACGGACGAGGCGCTCTCGACGGTCGACGCGGTTGACGCCAGGACGCTGATGGTGACCAAACGCGTGAAACTCAGCGGCCATCCGAACAATCTCTCGGTCACGCCGGACGGCCGCAAGATCTACGTTGGCATCGCGCAGGCGCCAGGCGCCGTGGACGTGATCGACACGACGACGATGACCAACATCAAGAGCGTGCCGGTGCAGGGGGCGGTGCACAACGTGTACGTCACGCCCGACGGGAAGTACGCGGTGTCGGGCTCGGTCGCCTCGAGCGTCATCAGCGTCATCGATACGAAAACGGACACGGTCGCCTGGACGCTGAAGGAATCGAGCGGCGTCCGGCCGATGATCTTCACCAGGAACCCCGACGGCTCGACAAAGGAGATTTTCGTCCAGCTCTCGAACTATCACGGCATCGCCGTCGTGGATTTCTCGACGCAGAAGGAAGTGAAGCGATTCGAGCTCCCCGACATCCCGGGCAGAGAGAGGGAAATGGACGGCATCCAGGGATCGCCCGCGCACGGCATGGCCATCACGCCGGACAACAAGATCTTCTGGTCCACGAGCAAGTACTACGACTATGTGGCGGCGTATTCGCTGCCCGACTTCACGTTCATCAAGACCGTCGATGTCGGGCCGCATCCCGAGTGGCTGACGATTCCGCCCGACGGCAAGAGTCTCTATGTCTCGGTCGCGGGAAAGAACACCACGGTCGTCGTGGACAACAAGACCATGGCCGTCGTCGCGACCATTCCGGTCGGGCAGGTGCCGAAGCGGAACGGCAGCGGCATGCTGCAGACGCAGTAGCCCGTGTATCGAATGATGAAACGAATCGTCGTGCTCATGCTGGCTGTCGCGATGGTCGGCCGGGCCGGTGCGGTCACGATCCTGCGCGGACAGCAGACCCGATCCCAGATGTGGATTGGGATGATTAGCGACAGCACCTGCGGCGGCGATCACGGCAGCGAAGTCGACCCCAAGGAGTGCACGCAGAAGTGCATCAAGAACGGCGATAAGTACGTGCTGGCGACCGAGAACGGGGTGAAGGTGATCCCCATCGCGAATCAGGGATTCGCGGCCTTGCCGCAGAACGCCGGCGACACCGTCCGAGTGACCGGCGAACTGAAAGACGGAGCCATCGTCATTTCGAAGATCGAGGCCCGCCCGTAGCGTCGCGGCGCTCACTCGGTTCGCGTGCGCCAATCAGCCCTGAGCGATCGATATGGACGCATGTCATGTTCTCAGGCGTCGGACAACGACGCGAAGGCCGCGATACACCCCATAGAGTGCCCCGGCGACAGACAGCAAGAGAACGCCGAGAATCGTGAACGGCACGGCGATCTTGCTGAAGGGCCTGCGATAACGGCCAATCGTTTCGGCGTGCGCGAGCGGTCCGCGGCTTTCCGTACATCGTGGCGTATCGCAGCAGACCGAATGACCTGTACATCGTCGCCGTCGCGCACACGCGTTGCCGCCCGGGTTATTGGAACGCTCGCTTTTGATCGGCCTATTCGCGGAATTGAATCACGTTGCCTTCGGGGTCGAGACCGTCGCACACCGTGGCGCCTCGAAACGACCACTCCTGTTCCGCTGGGTTCATTACACCGCCAAGCGACTCCACAGCCGCTCGGACCCTACCGAGACTGCGAACGAAGAAGACGAGCTTGATGGCCACCGCTGCGCGGCGCACTGGCGGGACGGCGATTTCGATGGTCGAGGCCACTTCTGGCGGAACTCCGTGAACGACGAGCTGAATGCCCGGTGATTCGAGCACCACGTGATGGTCGCCACGTTCCTCCACCTGCAATTCGAGCACGCCCGCATAGAAATCAACGAGACGGCCAACATCCTTGGCGAATAGCACCGCGCCCGATCGTGGTGGGGTTGTCACGTGACCTCTCTGAACCACAGCGTGTGGCAGCCTCCGTTCCGAGTAGGGAATACCATGCAGTGCTCTCGCATCTCTTCGACGCGAGCGAAGACGCGGTCCCTGCTCGTCTTCAAGTTATCGCGTTTGAGATCGATGGATTGCATGGTCTTCTGTCCACGCTCAGAGAACAGCGGGAGGACGGTACCACAGCGTTCTAACGCGATGCAGTTCAGCCGCGAGCGGCGCTCACGACGCTTTCGAATCGGATCTTCCCTCGATTCGGTAGACACCCCAAGTTCTACGCGGCTGTGCGCGCATAGTCAAAGGGCGATTGATAGTCCAGCGCGGAATGCAGGCGCTGATGGTTGTAGTACCGCACGCTGCTCAGCCGATCGCGGGACGAGAGCCAGACAACATGGCACGCTGCAGAGACAACCTGCCACCAGGTACATCAGGTGGCGGCCGGCCGTCATCGGACCCTGGCAGACCGTCGACCGCCGACGGTGTGAGTCACGGCGACGCCTCCGAGCGCTGAGCGACGACATCCTGCGGCGAATCTCCACGCGGACGCGGCAGAGCGGGGACGCGGAACGGTCATTGGCTCGCGCGGAGAGCCCATGGCGCC
>JBGOTP010000280.1:0-6867 GCA_041476545.1 Vicinamibacteria bacterium
GCGCCTCACTCATCCGCAGGCCTACTGTTCAGTCGATGATCGCCTGCATCACGGCATTCTCGAAATCGCGATTGAGCTGCGCTTGCACACCCTGCTGAATCAGCAGGATCCCCGTGATCTGCTCTTTGCGATCGACCCAGAAGTGGGTGCCGAACGCACCGTCCCAGCCGAAACTCCCGGCCGACGTGCGCCTGTTGGCCGCAATCGGATCCGCGACCACCTCGACGCTCAGGCCCCAACCCATCCCCGGGCGCCCTCCCTTCGCGTAGAGATCGCCGAGGTGATTGGACCCCATCAGGTCGACGGTCCTGGGGCTCAGGAAACGCTTGCCGTTCAACTGACCGCCGTTCACCAGCATCTGCGCGAACTGCAGATAGTCTTCCGGCGTGGACCAGAGTCCGCCGCCGCCTGAAAAGAGCGTTTTCGTCGCCAGCCAACTCGGCGTCTCGTCGCGCTGGAGTCCACCGTTCATCCGCTGATAGAGCGTCGCGACACGTGGCAGCTTGTCGTCAGCCGGGAAGAACCCGGTGTCTTTCATGCCAAGCGGATCGAAAATGCGCTGCTTCAGGAACTGATCGAACGTCAGGCCCGAGGCCACTTCCACGATGCGCCCCAGCGTTTCCATGCCGGAGAGCGAGCTATAGCGCCACTCGGTACCAGGCTGAAAATCGAGCGGAACGGCTCCGAGCTTGGGGATGTACTCCGCGAGATTGCTCTTGGTATCTCTCGGCGCAATCCGTGCGCCTTCTCTGGATCCGGCGCCGCCGCTCTCGAGGCCCGAGGTGTGCGTCAGGAGATCGCGCACCGTAATCGGGCGCGCGGCCGGCACCAATGTGATCTCCTGAGGCGCTGCGCCTCGTCCCCTTCCACCCCTCCCGCGACCCGGCGCGGCTCCGGGCGCGGCCGCCGCAGGCGGAGCGACGGGCGGCGCACCCGCGGGCGCGGGTGGTTCGACGACGACCGCGACCTTCGTGTCCTTGAACTCCGGAACGAATCGCGACACGGGATCGGCCAGTCGAACCTTACCCTCCTCGATCAGCATCATGATGGCGACGCCCGTCACCGGCTTCGACATCGATGCCATCCGGAAGATGGCGTCCTTCCGCATCAGGGTCTTGGCCTCGATGTCCATGAGCCCCTGGGCTTCAAAGTGCGCGATCCTGCCCCGGCGGGACACGACCGTCACGGCGCCCGAGATCTGCCTGGCGTCGATGGCACGCTGAATCACCTGATTGACCCGTTGGAGGCGTTCGGAGGAAAGGCCAACGTCCTCCGCTTTTCCAACTGGGACAACGGCCAGCGCCGCGACCGCCATCAGCGGAAGCAGCAACAGGACGATGAGCGTGCGCGTCAGCGGGGCGCCGACGAGGGACCATGCGCGGCGGGGCGTGCGCTCGTGACGATGAACTGGAGTGGTGTTCATGACTTCTTCACCTGATCCTTGATGCTGAAGGGCAAGACGCGGTCTGGGCCTGCGCGTCAGCGCGCGGAGCACGCCTCCGGCTCCCACGCCGCGTTGTCGGGGAGCTTCTTGAAATGCGTGCTTCGGATGAACGCCGTGGTGTAGTACTGCGGATCCTCGATGATGGACGTGACGATCAAGAGCGATGTGCCGTCGGACTCGTTCGTGCGGTTGAAATATTCGGTGAGAACCGCGTTGGCGCCATAGGGCACGCCGTTCTTCTGTGAATACCCCGGCCGCATGTGCGTCGTCACCACTTTCAGATCGCCGCCCTGCGGAGCGGCGCCGCGTCCCCGCCGCCCGCCGCCCGACACTTCCCACTGCGCAGCCGAATCCCCCTGCCACGACGCTGCGCCGCCCTGCGGCGACGGCCCGCCAAACTTGAACAGTCGCGTCTGCGTACCGGCTTCGGTCTCGACCTTCAGCGTCGTGTCGTCGGCCCAAGTAATGTGCAGGCGCCCGGGCGCGCGCATCACGCCCGCCGCGCCCGACGCCCGGCACGGCTCGCCGGCCGCTTCGTCTTTCGCCGGATCCCACTCGTTGGTCACACGCCCGCCTTCGGCGTTCAATGGAATGCCGGGCCGCTCGCCTTTTGGCAGCGTCGTCATGCGAGCACGCCAGTCTTCGGTCACGATCGACACCCAGAAGCCGGTGAGATCGACAGGCGCGCTGGCCCGCGGCGCGGCCGGCGGGCCGCCAGCGCGACCCCTCTGAGCCTGAAGGCCCACGGACAAGGTGAGCACCAAGGCTGCCGCGGCGACTGTTCGCATGACGATCACTTCGCGCTCAGACTCTTGTACACGGCCTCGACGAACATGTCGGTGGTCCACGTGCCGGTGGTGGATCCGTACCGCGGATCGTAGTCGCGCGTCGGCCGCGCGGCTTTCACCTGTTGCACCGTCATCCCCTTCTTGATCGCATCCTGCACGCGGTCGCGGATGATCGTCACCATGTCGCGGTAGTACGCGACGTCGGCCGCGTCGCAGAGCCGGCCGTGGCCGGGAACGATCATCGTGCCGCCTTCGGACCTGAAATCGAAGAACGCGACGTCAAGAATGTGGTTCAGACCCGCAATCACTCCACCGATGCTGCCACCGGCCTCCAGATTGATCATCGGATAGCCGGTCGTGGTGAAGAGATCGCCGGTCATGATCACGTCGGCGTGGCGGAACCAGACGACGCTGTCGCCGTCGGTGTGCGCCTTGGGCTCGAAGAACAACTGGATCGCTTCGCCGCCGTGAAAGTGCGCGCTGAGCTTCCTGTACTCCCCGTGATACGTGTCGGTCGGCCAGGCGCGCTCGGGCGCCGCGGGCTGATTCCCCTTGGCCGCGCTCATGCGGTTCAGCACGTTTTCGTGCGCGACTATGGTGGGGCCTTCGGACAAGCCGGCCACGTCGGCGGGAATGTGGCGGCCGGCCGCCGCGAGCGTGTCGTTGCCGCCCACGTGATCCGGATCGCCGCTCGTGTTGATGATGTGGGCGATCGGCTTGGCCGACAGCCTCCTGATCGCGGCCAGGACCCTGTCGGCATTCTGCGCCGCGCCGCTGTCGACCACGGTCACACCCTGCGGGAAGGTCTGCACGGTGATGTTGGCGCCCGCGCCAGACAGCAGATACACGTTGTCGCGGACCTTCAGCACGCGGACATCACCCGCTGGGATCGCGGCGGCCGGCACGGCTGCCGGCTGAGCAGATCTGCCGCGGCCCTGAGCGGCCGGCGCCTGCGCGCCGAGCGTCGGACCCGCTGCCGCCAACGCGGCAAGCGCCGCGCACGCGAACCGGCCGCGGACGCTGGATGTGTTCGACTGGTTCGACGTGTTCACTTGACGCCCGCCGCCTTCAGTTTCTTCCGGTACTCGGGATACATGGTCTCCGCGCCGCCGCGGACCGCGTCCACAGGAAGTCCCCGCTTCTTCGCGAACTCCTCGGCGTCGGTCGTTGTCCCGGGCAGACGATGTGGCACCCAGCCTTTGGGGTGCTCGGTTTCTTCCTCGATCTCGCAGAGTTCCGGCGCGCTCTGGCCGCGCGGGTCGAGTCCAAAGTCGGTCGAGAGGATGAAGGGCTCGGTGAGATACACCGGGTCGGTCACGATCTGCACAATCGTGAGGTAATCGCCGTGACGAATGAGGTGCTCCGTCATCGTCGCCAGATCGCTTCTGGGCACGCCGTCGCGGCGCAGGATGTATTCCTTGAGGTGTGTGGTGGCGATCGTCAACGTGTCGCCTTCCCACGTGCCGGTCGAGAACCCCGCCCAGGTGTGCGCGGCCTCGGCGGGCGGATGCGGGCGCCCGTCCAGATAGATGACCCGGTCGATCAGATCCTGGAAGTTGGCGTGCAGCGCGATCACCTCACCGGTGACCGGATCGATGTCCTTCGTGATGCGCACGGGATGCACGCTGCGCCACATGTAGTCGGACCCGTGCGGCCGGCACTGCCATTCAGGCAGCCCGTACAAGGCGGCGTCCCAGCTGTCGGCTCTCAGGCGCGCCGCATCATTGAGAGGAATCCCGAGATAGTCGCCCAGCTCTCCGCCGGGCACGCGCTCGACCTGGTCTTCGTGATACCGGACCGCCCAGAGTCCCGACAAGTCAACTTGAGCCGACGCCGGACGGGCAACGAAAATTGCGGCGACGATCAGGACGAGGAAAACGGCAGACCGAGCCATGTGGATACTCCGCTACGGAAGGCGGACGCTCGCGGCTCGGAGTATACATCAGGCTACGCGACCGTCCGGCGTGCCCGCCGCACCTTCGCCCCTTCGTGGCTCTTGACGGCCATCCGTTGGCGGCGCGCGTAGTCCTGCAGTTGCCGCCGCGCGACGTCGAATGCCTCGCGAATGACCAGCCGAGGGTGTTTCCGCATGGCTTCCACTTCGAACGCCTTCGCCCCTTCCGGCTCGCCGAGATCCCTGGCGAGCCCGTGCACGTTCGAGTCCCGGCTCACGACGATCTTCTCGCCAGGCACCGAGATCTTGATTTCGAGCCGGAACCGATTGCCTTCCTCGTGATGCTGGTGCGGCAGGCCGACCACCGCGCGGCACGATGTGATGTGCCGGCAGTACGTGTCGAGCTTGGCCGCATATTCCTGGATGTCCTCCTTCATCCATTTCCTCGGCGGCATGCCGCGAAAGGTGATGTCAATCGGAGTCTTTGTCTCAGTCATCTCACACGTCCTTTTCTCAGGGGCCCGTGGCTCAGGCCGTCAGCAATTCCCGTGGGGCTTCGGTTGCCGCCACCTCGAGCTCGGCGGCTGCGAGGCGCCGATGCACAACGGGGCGATCCGTCCGAATGCGACCGTCACGAAAAGACACGATTCGCGTCCCGAACTCGGTCATATCGCGTTCGTGCGTGACGAGCAGCACCGTGAGACCGCGCTCGATGTTCAGGCGCTGGATGATGCCCATCACTTCGACACTGGTGCGGGAATCGAGGTTACCCGTCGGCTCGTCGGCCAGGAGCAGCAATGGATTGTTCACCAGAGCGCGGGCGATGGCAACCCGCTGCTGCTGGCCGCCCGACATCTGGCCCGGATAGTGAGACAGGCGGTCACCGAGCCCGACGGCCTCGAGCGCGGCGGACGCGCGAGCTCGTCGCTCGTCGCTCGATATGTGTGCGGCGTACATGAGCGGGAGTTCCACATTCTCGATCGCCGAGGTACGCCGCAGCAGGTTGAACCCCTGGAACACGAAGCCGATCTCCTGGTTGCGCAAGTGCGCGAGGTCGTTTTTCGAAAACCGGGACACGTCGCGGCCATTGAGCCTGTACTGGCCGCTCGTCGGATGGTCGAGACAACCGAGCAGGTGCATGAACGTGGATTTGCCGGAGCCGGAGGGCCCCGTCAATGTAATGAATTCGCCACGGTTCACGTCGAGAGAGACTCCGCGGAGCGCCCGCACCTCGACTTCGCCGATCGAATAGGTCTTCGTCAGGTCGCGCACGCTGATAAGGGGCTCGGCCATCGTCTCGCTTGTCATGGCTCTCTGCGCCCTTGGAGATGCCTGGAGAACCACCCGCTCGCGAGTTCCGCGACACGTTCGAGTGCACCGGGTTCCTCGAATAAATGCGTGGCCCCGGGCACGATTTCCAGGACAACGTCCCCGTGCATGCGTGCCATCGCATCACGATTCATCTGGATGACGACCGTGTCCAGACCGCCGACAATGAGCAACGTCGGCGCCGTCACTCGTGCGAGCGCCGGCCCCGCCAGGTCCGGACGTCCCCCTCGAGACACGACCGCCGCAATCTCCCGTGGTCGGGCAGCCGCCGCGACGAGCGCGGCACCGCCGCCCGTGCTGGCCCCAAAGAGGCCAATCGGCAGTGCGGCGGTTTCCGCACCGCGCCGCAACCAGTCGACGATCCCCACGAGCCGGGTCGCCAGCATGTCGATGTCGAAGCGGAGATGGGCCGTGCGGGCATCGATCGCTTCTTCGTCCTCCGTCAGAAGATCGATGAGCAACGTGGCGAGGCGGTGCCGCTCCAGGGCACGAGCCACGTATTGATTTCGGGGACTGTGCCGGCTGCTCCCGCTCCCGTGGGCGAACAACACAATCCCCTGTGCGCTGGCGGGAAGCCCCAGATCACCGTGGAGCTTTCTGTCTGCAACCGGAACCACAACCTGGGACATCTTCGAAGCGCCGGCAGGTATGTCGCGGCTCATCGACAGCCCTCAAAGGCCCGACGGAAACGTCTCGGCCACTTCCCCGGTTTCCCATCCCGAAGTTCGTTCGAGCGGCTCGACGGCGCGGGTCTCGTCGACGTGGATGACGTAGTCGAACTGTTCCGGCAGCCGCGCGTGGAAGTAATGACTACGCCGCTCGGTCTGCGGCAGATAGATGACGCCGATGGCGCGCTCGAGGCGGGGAACGGCGAGCGCCGACGCCAGTTCGGGATTCGATCGCAGCGGCAGAAGGAATCTCGGGATGCCCACTTCGTGAAAGAGCTTCTCGTAACTCCCGGCGAGCGCCGGTCTGACATGCCTGCGATGCGCTGGTCCGTCCCATTCGGATGCCGCCGTCACGGTACCGGTGTAGGTGGTGAACCCCACATTGACGGCTTCGCGTCCGAAATGCTCGCGCACCAACTGCCCGACATTCAACTCCCCGGACTCGCCCATCTCCGTCGCGCGCGCGTCCCCTAGATGAGAATTGTGAGCCCAGACGACGATGCGCGCGTGCGGACGGGTCTGGTCGAGAAACGTCAGAAGCTCGCGCAGCGTCTCGGCCATGTGCTGATCGCGAAGATTCCACGACTCCGCCCGCCCGGCGAACATGGTCCGGTAGTATTCCTCGGCATTGCGGACGAGACGGGCGTTCTGTTCGGCAAAGAAATAGTCATCGCGCGCGACCCGGCCGTCACGGTTGGCGGACTCCGCGCGGCGCCGATGCAGCTCGATGAGCTGCGTGCCCAC
>JBGOTP010000281.1:0-6819 GCA_041476545.1 Vicinamibacteria bacterium
CCTGAATTCGCGCACACCTGCCCTTCATTCGCCGGAAGTGCGACGTGCGCTGAACTCGGCGATCGACCGTCCCGCACTCATTCGAGACGCCTTTAACGGCCATGGCTTGGTTTCAGCGGGACCACTTTGGCCTAGGCACTGGGCCTTCAATGCAAATCTAACGGGTTTTGGCTTTGATCCACAATCGGCCGCAGCGAGGCTTGGGCCTAAGTCGCATCGAGAGTCATCGAACATCGAACCCGGACTGACTTTTACTTGCCTGGTCTCAACCGAGGAACGTGTCGCGCTGGTCGTTCAGCGCCAGCTCCAGGCGGTCGGCGTTCAGATGATCTTGAAGCAGGTCACCGCTGACCAGATGAGGGACGCTTTGAAGAACCTCACCTTTGAAGCGATGTTGACCGACGCGATTAGCGGGCCGAGCGTGTTGCGCCCGTACCTTTGGTGGCATTCCAAGGGCCCCAGGAACCGCGGCATGTTCACGAGCGTTGCAGTCGATAGCGCTCTCGACGAGATACGACACTCCGTGTCCGATGACACGTATAGAGCGGGGGTCGAGAATTTCCAGCAAGCCATCGTCCAGGACCCGCCGGCAATTTTCCTCGCGTGGGGCGAGAGAGCTCGAGCCGTAAGCCAACGATTCGAAGTCCCCAAGGTCGAGCGCGGCATTGACGTGCTCGGCACGCTTCGCCTGTGGCGTGGCGCCGCGGGGTCGAGAGCGGCGCGGGCCACGACTGAGAACTAGCGCCATGACTTTGCGGATCCGATACATCGCGGTACGGTTTGCGCTCATTCTCGCGGTCGCGGCCGCTCTGCCACTCGCCGCCTATGGCATCGGGTCCATCCTGTCGCTGCAACGCAATACCCGCGAATCGATCGTCAACGGGAACCGCAACGTCGCCACTCGGGCCGGCGAGGAAATCCGTCGCTACGTGTCCGCGAACGCCGAGATCCTGAAGTCGCTCGCCGCCAACCTTCAGGGCACGGATCTCAAGACCTGGCAGCAGGACCGGGTGCTCAAGAACTACGTCATCGATTTCCGCGAGTTCCGGGAGATCACCCTGTTCGACGAGGCGGGCGGCATGGTTGCCACCAGCCGAATCGGCGCACCGCGGGTTTCGATTCCAAAGAGCGAAGCGATCGGTCTGGACGGCGTCAGCATGTCGCCGATTCGACTCGATGAGGACGAATTGCCAACTGCGGTCTTTTCCATCCACCTCACACGCCTCAATCGTCCGGACGGCTGGCTCGTCGGCCAGTTCAGCCTCGAGGAGATGTGGAGGATGGTCGACCAGATCCGGATTGGCAATCACGGGTACGCGCTCGTCGTCGCACCGGACGGCGCGCTGATTGCCCACGGCGACCCCGACAGGAAGGCTCTCGTCGCCCAGTCACGCAACATGGCGGGACGTCATCCGCTGGTGACTGTCGGCTCACACCAGGCCACCGTCACCGATGCCGAGTACGTCGACGACGAGGGCCGGACCGAACTCGCCGTCGCGACC
The DNA here is from genome assembly GCA_041476545.1 of Vicinamibacteria bacterium. Taxonomy (GTDB): domain Bacteria; phylum Acidobacteriota; class Vicinamibacteria; order Vicinamibacterales; family CAVVIG01; genus JBGOTP01. Next base: position 1,503 of record JBGOTP010000281.1, read on the forward strand.
CGCATCGCCGACCTCAATTGGACCATCATCGTCGAACAGCCGACGACCGAGGCGTACGCCGGCGCGATGCAGCTGCGCCGGCAATTGATGTTGGCCATCGGTCTGGCGCTGCTCGTGATGATCGCGGTCGGCTACTGGTTCGGCCGCCAGTTCATCGCCCCGATCTTCACGTTGCAGCGCGCGACACAGGCCGTCGCCGAAGGCCACCTCGAGACAAGAGTTGAGATCCGAACCGTGGACGAGTTCGGCAAGCTCGGCGCCGCCTTCAACACCATGGCCGCGCGGCTCATCGAGTTGCAGGAAAACGTCAAGCGGCAGGAACGGCAGGCCATGTTCGGCCGCCTCGTGGGAGGCCTGTTCCACGATCTGATGCACCCCATCCAGAACATCGGCAACAACGCGCGGCTGATGATTCGCCCGGACCAGGATCAGGAATCGCGGCGCTCGGCGCATCAGGTCATCGAGCGCGAAGTGGGCGTCCTCAAGCGCTTCATGGACGACGTGTTGAACATCGCGCGGCCGAAACCCATCCAGCGGTTCCCGGTGGATGTGAATACGTCCGTCGCCGAGATCGTGGATTCGATGCGCAGCCAGGGAGAGAGCACCGGGGTGGTGGTCGAAGCGCGCTGCGCTGGCGAACCACTCATCATCGAGGGCGACCGCTTCTCCCTTGGACGCGTCTATCGCAACCTCATCACCAACGCCATTCAGGCCACACCGGCCGGGGGTCGGGTCGTCGCCACGACGGCGCGAGTGGGCGACCATGCCGAGATCTGCGTCGCCGACACCGGGTCGGGCATTCCGGCGGAACGCCTCTCGGCCATCTTCGACGATTTCGTCACGACGAAGAGCCGCGGCCTCGGCCTCGGCCTGGCCATCTCGAAGCAGACGGTCGAACAGCACGGCGGAACGATTACGGTTCGAAGCGAGGTCGGACGAGGCACCACATTCACCCTGCGGTTCCCCGCACGAGACGATCTGTCGACGCAGGCGGCAGCAAGTTGACGAGTTTCTTGTCAGATCGAGAGGATGAACCATGGTCCGGATACTGGTGAAGACGGAGACGTTTGCAGTGGAAAACCGCACCTACCCGGTGCGCTATTTCCAGTTGAGCACGCCGCGGGGATTGCGGCGCTTCAGCGCCGAGATTCTGCTCGGACCTGAAGACCGCATCATCCTGGACGATGATTCGATGGTCAATCTGGAGGCGAGAGCCACACGGCTTGTGCCGGCGACGCTGTACAGCCGCGTCCTGGCGCGGGGGGCGACGGCTGCCTGAACAACTCGTAGCAGACGTGCGTTGGCGCGTGCTCGTCGTCGACGACGACGCCGGTCGGTTACAGACCCTCCGGCATGTGCTCTCGGGCGGCTACGACGTGGTCACCGCGCAGGGCGGCGCGCTCGGTTTGGAGCGTTTCCGCGCCGAGGATTTTCATCTGGTCCTCGCCGACCTGCGCATGCCTGATCTTTCCGGGTTGGAGCTTTTGGCCGAGATTCGCGAGCACAAGCCAAATCAGACGGTCATCATCTTCACGGCCTACGGGTCCAGCGCCACCAAATCGGCGGCGGAGCACCTCGGGGCAGTCGCCTATGTTGACGGATTGTGGAATACCGACGAGATCCTGGAACTCGTGCGAACGAACATCAAGAATCCCCGCGAGATACGAGAGCGCCGTGCACGTGAATCCATGGAGATTGGGCCGGCGACCGAGCGTTGGCTGGGCTTCGTGTCCGCAACGGCGCGATCCGCGCGCGATCTGTCGACGTTGTTGGACGCTGCGAAGAGTATCGGGACATCCCTCGGCACACTGAAACGCACGTGCGAGGCCTGTGGTGTTTCCGCGGGCGATTCGTTGGATTTTGGCCGGGCACTCCGCGTCGTGATGTTCCATGCTGGTCGGAAGTGTCGATGGTATGACGTGTTGGCCATCCGAGAGCCGACGACCATGGGTGCCTTCCTCGCTCGCGCCGGATTTCCCAAAGACGATGTTGTGCCAACCCTCGAGACGTATTTGAAGAACCAGCGTTTTATCGCGGATCCGGAGCTCCTACTTGCCGTCCTCGTCACGCTGAAGAAGAAAGCCTGATCCATTCGTCGATCCGAAATTAGGACTGAATCACGATCCGTTATTTGATCTGAATTCAGATCCGCTTTTGAATTGATGAGCTGCCCCTCTAGCGATATTGTCCCTCCTACTCGTTTCTGCTCGATGCCTCTTGATTTCGATCGCGTGGGAGGATGATATGCGCCGACTGGGAGTGCGAGTTGTCGTAGTGGCTCTACTGTTATCCTTGGGCGTTGCGAAAGCGTCTGCACAGGACACGCTCTTGCCCAATGATGCGTTGTCTCATGATGAGTATCGGGTTTCGCCGAGCGGCGATACCGTCATTTACCTTCAGACTGACGGGTTACTAATCGTGTGTCATGCGGGCCACGGCTGTCCGTGGAATACGGGTCTGTGGCCTGGGGTGAACGCGAGGCTCGTAATGCAGGGAGATGGGAACCTCGTCCTTCTGGACGAGAACCAACAGCCGATCTGGAGCACAAACACGTGGGGACATCCCGACGCATACCTCCAGGTGATGGACGGTGGCAACGTGGTCATCTGCGGTCCCGAAGGACACACCTTGTGGGCCACAAACACCGGTCTATTACGCTGCCCGACGGGACCGCACACCACCGTTCTTGTAAACGGCTCGTTGACAGGTGGCGTCATGCCTGACTGGATGCTGCCCAGCCATGCTGAATTTCAGGCCATCAGTGCGACTTACGGAGCTGACCCGCTACCATGGTATTGGTCGCAAGACTCCAAGTTTGAAGTGACCATTGCGTCAGGTTACTTCGGTATTTACCACGGCGCCCTAAACTTGGCCAGTTATCTTAGCGCGCTCCCGCCAGGCGACGTGAACACCGTCGCGCACAGCCATGGCGGCAACGTCGTGCGTTGGGCGACGTGGTTTATGTCGCGCCCGATCCGTCATCTGATCAATTTTGGTACTCCTGTAAACTCGGATTTATGGGACTCGCGACATCCTGTTGGTGCCTATTCAATGTGTCAGATATCTTCGGACTACGCGGACAGGGTGCAATTCGACGGCGCATCGCCTGACCAAGTTGCGGCGTACGAATTTGAGATGTACCTCTACTATTACTACTCAGAACTGGCCTGGGAGAACTGGGGGAACTGGTTCGACTACTTGTGGTACTCGGAGTTGGCCAATCAAGCGTCGTCCTTCGCTGATGGCATTTTTTGGGGGACGAAGATCGAATTCGACGGTGTGACAAGGTATGCCATTGCGGAAGGCTTAGCTCACGGTGACCTTGTGCGGGAACCTTGGTTGTGGTTCATGATATCGCTAGGTTGCGCGGTCAATTGAGCATGCAGCATTCCGTTACGAGACAACAGCGCGCAAGGTATTAAAGCAGGAGAATGGTTATGTTGAAGACATCAATCGTCGTTCTCAGCATTGCATTTGCCGCCATCGCGTTTCAGCCAGGCACGGTGAACGCTCAGACGAAGCCTCGTGGACTCGACGCTGATATTGAAACGACTTACGACCTTCCCGGTGGGCAGCAGGTCACCACTCACGGTCACTACTATCGCAGTCAGACCGGATTGCTGCGGGAGGAGTCTCCGCTTGGCGCGATTATCACTGATACGAAACAGCGTGTCATAACGCTGCTGAATACTGAGATGAAGGAAGCACGAGTCATCAGGATAACGGGCGAGATCGAACCGCCACCACGAAAGTCGACCGACGCCGCCCCTGCGTCGGAGTTAAAAGAATCGACGGTCGAGGGTCATGCCGTGATGAAAGCGCGGACGACAGGCGCCCGCGGAGAAACGCAGGAACTGTGGACGGCGACAGAGCTTGGGCTCGTCGTGATGTCCAAAATCGAATCGCAGGGTTATGCCACAACAAGGGTGCTTCGAAACATCACGGTACGCGAGCCTAATCCGAGCGTTTTCCGAGTACCAGCAGACTACACGGTGACTGAGCAATCTTTGCCGGGCGCGCTGAGTGCCGTGCCGATGCGGCCTCCAGTCTGGCCACCGGCGATCCCTATGCCACTCAAGCAGGACTCTCCTATAAACCGTTGAAACCGGCGAGGAACAAGGGTTGCCTGATTCGGAGCGGGAATGCACGAAACGGAACACTTTCACGACAAATCCTACTGCCTCCGAACGCTACGGGTTTACACTTGGCCGTAGCGATGTTGTCGGTGCAGCGAACGGTGGCGCTCGGGGTGATTCTTGTCGCGGGGTGCAGTGCGTTCGCGTGCGGCGGAGTCGCGAATCCGACCGCGCCGACCCCAGGCTCCATCCTACTGAGCGTGAAGATCCAATCTTGTCCCGACCTCGTCGTCGGTCAGGGTTCAGCATGTCGTGCCATCGCCACCTTTCAAGGAGGCGCATCGACCGACGTCTCGCTCGACGCCGCGTGGTCCTCCACAAATCCGCTCGTCGCGAGTTCATATGGAATCGGCCTCGTCATCGCAAGGTCAGTTGGTCAGACTGTGGTGTCGGCTGTCTATCAAGGGCTGACTGGCTCGGTGAACATCTCAGTCGGAGGTGGACAGCAGGATATGCTGCGAATTGAGTCGTTGGCGCAGCAGGGCCCGTTTCGGCCGGGGAACACCGTGACCCTATGGTTACAAGGGTTCTACTCCGTCGTCTCCGGCCCGACCGGTGTGTTGAGCATACAGGTCTCGGATCAAAACGGCGTGGTCGCGGTAGCGCCAATGACGGTCCCGCAAGGGGGCGACCAGTACCTCTTGAAAGCCGCGTTCACGGTTCCGCCAACGAGCACACGCCTGTGTCCGGTCGCAATTCTGCAGGTGGGCTCCTCGTCTATCTCGCAACCAGGCGACCCTCTGCTCTACTGTGTTTCCGTCACTCCGTAGCGTGGGGGGTCCCATTCCCACTGCTGGGAACGTGATGGGGCCGAGTGGGAGGTCTCCAGCGCGGTTCACGCCGCCGCCTTGCGTCGTGAGCCGGTGTGGCCGGCGATCGGGACATCTGTGAGAAGAAGTTTCATAACTTCTTCAGGCTCAGCTCACGACTTGGGACCAACCCCTGATCCACCATGCGGTTGAAAGAGAGGTTCGGTATGAGGGCGATGGAGTGGGCGGTGTCAAAGTCAGGCGTATTCACAGGCTCTCGTCTGGCCGCCCTCTTGGTCGTCCTCGGGACAGCAGCGTGCAGCGGTAGCTCCGCGCCGACGACGCCGACATCCCTGGACCTGATCGGCGCCAACGTGACCGGGACGTGGACACAACTTGGCAGTACTCGGACCTGGACTCTCACCCAGATCG
>JBGOTP010000282.1:0-6794 GCA_041476545.1 Vicinamibacteria bacterium
CGGTCGTCATCGTCGTGCATCGTCGAATGTGACAACGACGGATCTACCCTCGATACGGCTCATCGTCCATTGGACCAGACGGGACTCACGAGGTCCGTCTGCCACACCGGTCCTCCAAGGAACGTCGCCGCCTGCGAGCGCACGAAGGCGGGGGCCTCCCCTTCGAGTATCCACACATGGGAGTCCGGCGGTTGCTTGCCGACCAGTGGGGCGACCAAACCGGCGAAGCCGCCGATGTCGATCTTCAACACATAGTGGGTGGCTTTGCGGGCCGACCCGGCCACCGAAAGCGGTTCGGTGCCGGCGACGGTCATCGTGACCTTCACCAATCGGGGTTTCGGCGTGGCGGCGACGAGCGACACGCTGGGAGGCAAGGCGTCTCGCCGGACATTCTTGAGCAAGGTGATGATCAGCCCGTTGGCGAGGTCTGGTGGGAGTTCCATGTGCTCGTCTTCGACCTTCTCTTCGCCTTGCTCGTTCTTGTAGCGCACCACGACATGGCCGGTCGGCCGGTCGATCGTCATGTCCAGCGGACGGTCGAAGGCCGGCCCTTTCTGGACGAGATGATCGGAGATCAGTAGAAAGTGCCCACGTTGCGAAAACACCGCGGTCTCGTCTTGCAGGGACCCATCTTTAAAGTGGTAGACAAGACGACTGCTGATTCGACCGCCCCGCGCGTCCTGAATAAGATCGCCGTATGCCAACACCGCGCCCTCGGGCGAGCGCAACGAGAGAAAACCATGCACGAGCCCTTCGACATGTCGCACCGCGACGGGTTCTGCCGATGGGACACTCGTCCAAAGCAAGACGACAGTAGCCAGCGAGACAGAGAAACGGTGTTTTAGTTCCATTGCAACAACAGCACCTCCGCGCTGAAGCCGGGGCCGAACGCCGCGGCCAAGCCGTACTCACCACGCTTCATCGTCTTCTTCGTGAGCCATTCATGAAGAATGAAGAGAATCGTGGCGCTCGACAGGTTGCCATATAGGCTGAGTACGTCCCACGAGAACTGTGTGTCGCAGCGACACAATCCCAGCTGCTCTTCCACGTATGACAGCAGCTTCTGTCCACCCGGATGCAGGATGTACGCGGCGATCGCTTCCCGCGTGAGATCCGAGCGATCCAGAAAACGGTCGACCACGCCTCTAATCTTTTCGCGGATCATCTGCGGCACATCTTTCGACAAGACGATGTGAAAGCCGGTGTTCCGGAGATCGAATCCCATCGCGTCGAGCGATTGAGGAAATGTGTACGTCTGGGCGTCGAGAATTCGGGGGCCTATGGCCGGCCGTCCCGTGACCACCGCCGCGGCGGCGCCGTCGCCAAACAGCACACAGGAGATCAGATTCGCCTGTGACAAGTCGCCGCGTTGAAAGGTCAGCGTCGCCAGTTCGACCGACACAATCAGCACCGTCTTCTCGGGAAACGCGCGCACGAACTCCGAGGCGCGCGTCAAGGCCATGGCACCGGCCGCGCAGCCCAGTTCCGTCAGCGGCATCCGGCGCACATCCGAACGAAAACCCATCAGATCAATGAGATGCGCGTCGAGCGAGGGAATCATGAAACCGGTGCAGGACACCGTGATGATCAGGTCGATGTCGTGCGGCGTCATGCCCGCGTTCACGAGACACGCCTCGGCTGCCTGCTGCCCCAGGCGAACGGCGTGCTCTTGGTACTCGCGACTCGTTTGCGCCAGCGGTCGAGGCTCGACGAGGTACTCGATCGGAAAGATGGAGTGACGCTGATGCACCTGCGCGTTGTCGATCACCGTCATCATCGCGTCGAGGCGACGCTCGCCGACGTCGAAGACCTTCCGCATATAGGTCTTGACGCCCTCGCGAGTCAGGACATGCGGAGGCACGGCCGTCGCGGTGGCGGCGATCGTCGCGGATGGATGAGGTTGTGCGTCGGGGTGCATCGGATCCTATGGATGAGGTTGCCACGCTAGTGCTCAAAGGTTCATGGGCAAGACAGGGACCATGCGAAGACTGAAAGTTTTCGGCTTTTTCCTAAGGATATTGGCCAGCAATTAGCCTGTCCTTACGAATCTCGAAACTGGCGACGAAAACAATCTCATCCGTAATTCAACGAGCGCTGAATGCCGGTGACCGAGCGAGCGCGGCCACTAGCGCGGCCGCTAGGGCGCCGCAGGTCATGAATCCGACCCGCACACCGAAGAACTGCGTCACGCCGCCAACGAGCAGGGGGCCGACCATATCGCCGAATTCCTTGAACGACTGCGCGGCGCCAATGCTGGCGCCCAGCTGCGATGGCGACGCCGACGCGCTCACGAGCGCGTCGCTATTGGTCCACACGGTACCGATACCCATTCCCGCCGCGATCACGACCGCGATCAAGCTCCACCCGGATGCAAACGTGATCGCCATGATGCTCACCGCCGCGATGAGCAGTCCGAGCAGTACGGTCGTGCGCATCGCGTAGCGATCAGCCAAGGCGCCGGCCACCGGCTGGATCAGGAGGTACGCCGCTGTGGCGAGGCTGACCACGGTGCCGGATTGGATGGCCGAGTAGCCGAGGCCATGCACGTACACCGGCAGGAATCCAAAGAGGATCCCGACCAGGAACATGTTGATGAGGATCACGGCGTAGATCGGCATCAGGCGAGGATCGCGGAAGATCAACAGCGATGCCCGCAGCGATGGCTCATCATCGTCGTCCAGCCGTCCACCAGAGTCGTTCGGCAGGAATAGGCTTGCGATGAGCGCGACCAGCCCAATGGACGCCGACACGACAAAGATCGTCGCGAATCCGTATCGATTCGCGAGAAAGCCACCCGCCGCTGGTGCGATCACATACCCACCCCCCTTGATCGCGTTGTACACCCCGAACGCGCGCCCCCGGCCGGTTTCGAAATAGCGGGCCACGAGACTGATCGACACGGTCGACAGCGCGGCGGCGCCAAGACCCTGGACGAACCGGACGACCAGCAGGAGCTTGGGGCTGACGATCAGAAACAAGAGCGATCCGACGATGAACACGATCAGACCGATCAGCAACACACGCTTCATGCCGCGCCGATCGGCGACCACCCCCGCCGCCGGCTTCGCGAACAGCTCGGCGAAGTCGTAGACCGCGATCAGCAGCCCGATCGTGAACGCCCCGGCACCGACGGTTTCGGCGTAGGTCGGTAGATTGGTTGCCACGACGTGCGCGCCAAACGACGTCACAAACCCTGACAGCGCGAGAGTGGCTAGAAGAATCGTCCGATTCGTCACAATGCCGCTGATCTGCTTATTGGTCTTCGGGAAGCGCCTCGAACCGGCCGTAGCGCAGCGCCAGCGTCGGCAACATGAGGAGATTCAGAGCCGTCGATGTCACGAGACCGCCGAGAATTACGATCGCCATCGGTCCTTCGATCTCTTTGCCCGGCTCCCCGCTGCCGAGCGCCAGCGGGAGCAACCCCAATGCGGTCACAATCGCCGTCATCAAGACCGGCGTGAGGCGTTCAGACGCCCCGCGCACCGCCGCCTCAATCCCCCACGTCTGCCCCTCATGGCGAATCAAGTGCTCGAAATGCGAAATCATCATGATCGAATTGGACGATAGGAAGCATTAGGCGGGTCTGGTCAACAGAATGAGGAAACATTAGGGGCCTGCGGCGGTTAACGGAAGCTCCATTCTCGGACCCCGCCCCCCTCACAGAATCGCCGGCGGAATCATCGCCGGGGCCGGTGGTGGCGCGGGCGGCGCGATTGGTGGGACACTGGCAGCGCCGGGCGTGGGCACGATCGGCGCAGGGTTTGCGGGTGGTGCGGCCGGCTTTGCGCAGGGCACGGCCATTGGCGCACTCGCGGGTAGCGCGGTCGGCGGCGCAGTCGGTTCGGTCGCCTGCATGGGCAGTGCGGGGGGCGGCGGCGGAGGGGGCGGGAAGAGCCAAGAAGGCTTGACTGCCGATCAGATCATCTCTCAGTCTAAGAGAGCGAGTATTCGCGAGGTGTTTCCCGGTCAACATCTCAGCAAGACCTTGGCTCAAATCAGAGAACTGGCGGCGGGGGGCGACCCCGACGGCGAGGACGGCTCTCAAGCTGCTCACGAATCTCAGGTTTAACAAATGAACAGTGACTGCAAGTGGTTTATTGCGGAGGCTGTGTTTCACGCCACCGTCCAGGCCGAGCACGAGGCAAGCCCTCTGGTCGAGGATCTACTTTTCCTCGTTCAGGCCGTCGACCATCCTTCTGCTGTGATCAAGGCAGAGGAGATCGCAAGAAAGAAAGAGCATTCGTACGACAATGAGAAGGGTCAACGTGTGGCCTGGACTTTCGTTCGGCTGATAGAGCTCACAAAGATGATCGATCAGCGATTCGAAGAGGGAGCGGAACTCAAGAGCACAATGACCGAAAGCGAACCCCGCCTGGACCAGCAACTTCCCGATCATCTCGAACGCCATTGATACACACCCCCCGAGCTAGCGCATCTTTCACTTCGCTGTAGTGGCTGCGCAGCAGGTCTGCCCATCACGAAGCCGCGAGGGCCATGAAGCCACATGGCTCTTGAGCAAGACTGCTTTCGTGATCTTCGTGACGTCGTGATACGCAGTTGTGAAGAGCGGAATAGCCGCCGCCGTGGCCGGTGAACACCCGTCTTGTGGAACCGCCCAACTTCTCCGCGGGTCAGAATAAAGACGCCGCTACGCAGCGGCAGTTTCCGGGGGATACGTCACCCCAGGGTGGGTGCTGTATAGCAACCGCGGTTGCTGTATAGGAACCACGAAGATCCCGGGTAAATTCGCAGCAAGTTTCTCTATGGGAACCGGAGATCCCGCGGAGGATCGTCGGCGTGGCCGAGCCACGCGCGCGGGGCGGGCGGGCCGTCAAGAGACCTTGGCGAGGAAGGTGGCGATGGATCCCGCGCGACACGAAGGACATCGACGTCTTTCGTCAAGCCGCAGGACTGCCCGCGCGTGCTGGCCGCGTTCGCGCGGGAAGGCTTCCGGACCGAGCTGACATCTGGACGTCGGCCATCGGGACTGAAAAATTCTAGAAAATGTGGAACGCTGCGGCAATCGCCTTCAAGAAGCCGTGCGTGGGATGGAGATCGCACACCTCGGTCGGCTGGGTGCCCCGGGCAAAGTATTCGTTGTAGACGTCCTGGCATCCGTCGGTGGCGAGCTTCCCCGATAGCGGGCAGACCTGCGCCGTAACGATTCCGGCCGGCGCCTTGAACCACGCAGGCGGGTCGCCCTTCGTCGCCGTCTTCATGAAGCTCGCCCAGAGTGGCACGGCGACATCGGACGCAAAGCCGTTGGGAAGAATGGTGCGCGGCTGATCGAAGCCGACCCAGACGCCGGTCGCCAGCGTCGGCGTGAAGCCCACAAACCAAGCGTCACGAAACTCGTTGGTTGTACCCGTCTTGCCGGCCGCCGGCAACGTGAGACCCATGGACCGCGCGCGCGCGGCGGTGCCGGCGTTGACAACGTCGGCCAGCATGCTGGACATGAGAAACGCCGTGCTCTCACTGACGGCGCGCGTCGTCACATCGTCGGCCGCGTAGAGCACATGGCCGTTCTTGTCTTCGACGCGTCGCACGAGCAGCGGCCGCGGCACGAGCCCCGTGTTCGCGAACGCGGAATACGCCGCGGTCAGGGCCTCGAGCGTCACTTCTCCGGAGCCGAGCGCGAGCGACGGCACGCTCGGCATGTCCCCCACGCCCATCGCCTTCGCGTACTTCACCGTCTGGGGAATGCCGACTTGCTGCATGAGCCGAACGGCGGCCCGGTTGCTCGACGTGCGGAGCCCCACGCGAAGGCTCATGGTCTCGGCGCCCGAGTGCGCGTCTTCGGGCGCCCAGTCCCCTTGCAGCGTCGCGATCGGATCGTTCAAATGATCGAGCACGGTCGCCGGCGTAAACCCGGCTTCGAGCGCCGCGGCGTACACGAAGGGCTTGAACGCCGACCCGGGTTGACGATGCGCCTGCACGGCGCGGTTGAAACGGCTCGCGTCGAAATTCCGTCCGCCCACCATGGCGCGGACGTGACCGGTTCTTGGGTCCATGGCGACGAGCGCGGCCTGCAACGAATCGTGCGGAGCGCCGGCGGCCGGTTTCGCGTGTCGTGCCGCGGCCAGCGCGGTCCGCCGCGCATCGAGCGCTTTGAGCGATTCGGCGACCGACCTTTCCGCCGCCTGCTGCATCGGCATGTTGACCGTCGAGAACACGCGAAGGCCGCCCTGATACACGCGCTGCCAGCCGAAGCGGCTGACGAGCTCGACGCGCACCTGCTCCTTGAAGTACTGGCCGTAAGGCTCGTCGGCTCGCAGGTTGTCGTGTAACTCCACGTTGGACGCCCGCGCCGACTGCCACTGCGCGCGATCGATCGCGCGGGCGTCGAGCATCGCCTGAAGGACCATGTTCCGCCGCGCGGTCGCGCGGTCGAGGCGCACGGTGGGGGCGTACGTCGAGGGCGACTTCAACAGGCCGGCGAGAAGCGCGGCTTCTGGAAGGGATAGTTCCGCCGCGTGCTTCCCAAAAAATCCGCGAGAGGCGGCCTCCGCGCCGTACAGGCCATCGCCAAAATAGACCTTGTTCAGATAGAGCTCGAGAATCTGCCGCTTGGTATAGCGCCGCTCTATCCGCGTGGCCAGGATCAACTCCCGCAGTTTTCGCGTGACCGTCCTATCGGGCTTCAGAAAGCTCTGACGCGCGAGTTGCTGCGTGATGGTGCTCGCGCCCTGCGTCATGCGGCGATGCCGCAGGTTCGCCATGGTGGCCGACGCGATCCGAATGAGGTCGAAGCCGTGATGGTCGTAAAAGCGCTGATCTTCGATCGACATGATCGC
>JBGOTP010000283.1:0-6734 GCA_041476545.1 Vicinamibacteria bacterium
ATGTCATCCATCTTCGTCACGCGCAAGCTGCCCTCCTCGGTTATCGCAAAACTCGAATCCGCGGGTGGCGTCGAGGTCTACCCGGGGGCGGGCAGAATTCCTCCCGATGAACTGCGCGCACGAGTAGCCGGCAAGGACGCGCTCGTCAGCATGCTCACCGAGCAGATTGACGCCAGCATTATCGACGCCGGCGTCGGGCTCAAGGTGATTGCCAATGTGGCGGTCGGGTACAACAACATCGACGTCGTCCACGCGCGATCCCGAGGCATCATCGTCACGAACACGCCGAACGTCCTCACCGAGTCGGTTGCCGACTTCACGTGGGCGCTGATCCTGGCCATCACCAGACGTCTCTCTGAAGGTGAGCGTCTGATCCGCCGCGGCGAATGGAAAGGGTGGGCGTTCGACTTCATGCTGGGCGCCGAACTCGGGGGTAAGCAGCTTGGCCTGATCGGGCTGGGACGCATCGGCCGCGCCGTGGCGCGAAAGGCACCGGCGTTCGGCATGCGCGTCGCCTATGCCGCGCGACGGGATGCCAGTCTGCCGGACGCGGAGGCGCTGTCGCTCGATCAGCTGCTCAACACGTCGGACGTGGTGTCGTTGCACGTGCCACTCACGCCGGAAACGCGGCACCTCATCGACCGTCGTGCGCTCGCACGCATGAAGCGGTCCGCGTATCTCATCAACACCGCGCGGGGGCCTGTCGTTGACGAGGTCGCGCTTGCGTGGGCTCTGCGCGAACATCTCCTTGCCGGTGCAGCGCTCGACGTGTACGAGAACGAGCCGGTCGTCCATCCGGATCTGCTGCCGCTCGAGAACGTGCTGCTCGTGCCCCATCTGGCGAGCGGTACAACGGAAACGCGAACCGCCATGGCGGACCTCGCGGCCCAGAACGTCGTCGCCGTCCTCGCCGGCCGCCCGCCTCTCACGCCGGTGACCTTGTGAGTCTGGCTGCAGGACGGACCTCATCAGGTCCGTCGAGGAATGCGGGACGGACCTTATCAGGTCCGTCGAAAAGTGGGAGTCGAGCCTTATCAGGCCCGACCACAGTGGAACCCGTCATGCGGGCATTGGCGAAGGCCATCGATGGTCTTGAAATGCCCGCCGTGGAAAAGATCTCCGAGAGCCAGGAGGAAGATCCGTTTCAAGTGCTCATCGCCACGCTCCTCTCCGCTCGGACGCAGGACGCGACGACGCTGGCGGCATCGACGCGGCTGTTCAAGCGGGCGCGGACACCACGAACCATGGCGACGCTCACGGTCCGGCAGATCGAGCGCCTTATTTACCCGGTAAGCTTCTATCGACACAAGGCGAAGCACGTGAAGGCGACGTGTCGGATCCTGATGGACGCGTTTGACGGCCGCGTTCCCGGCACGATGGAGGAGTTGCTGACGCTGCCGGGTGTTGGCCGCAAGACCGCCAACCTGGTACTAATCCTCGCGTTCAGCAGCCGAAGGAACATCTGCGTCGACACACACGTGCATCGCATTTCGAATCGTCTCGGGTGGGTCACGACGCGTGTGCCTGACGAGACGGAGCAGGCGCTGTATGCCGCCACCGAGCCGCGCTGGTGGCCGAGCATCAATCTGTATCTCGTCACGTGGGGTCAGAACGTGTGCCGGCCGATCTATCCCCGCTGCGGCGAGTGTGTGCTCAGTTCGATGTGCCCGCGCATTGGCGTGACGCGTGTCTCGAGCAAGAGCGTTGCGACAGTGCGCACGGTGACAGGCGGAGAAGGCAGAAACAAGAAATGAAGAACGTGTCCTCCCATGTTGGTCGTGTCCTCGGCGTTAGTGCTCTTCTGGCTGTGTGTGGAATCGTCTTCGGCAGCATCTGGGCGCTGAAAGGCGCCGTGGCCCAGGAAGCCGCACCCGTCGTTGTGGTGGAGACGACAAAAGGACGGTTTGTGTTCGAGACCTACCCGAGCGACGCGCCGTTGACGGTCGCGCACATCGTCGATCTCGCGAAGAAGGGTTTTTACGACGGCCAGCGCGTCCATCGCGCTCTGCCGGGCTTTCTGGTCCAGTTTGGCGATCCGCAGACGCGCGACTTGACGCTGCGCGAGTTGTGGGGCAGAGGACAGGTCGCCGCGAGCGGCAAACCGATCGGCGCCGCGGAGATCACGAAAAAGCGACTCCATATTCGAGGCGCGGTCGCGATGGCTCACCAGGGCGAACCCGCCAAGGCGGACAGTCAAATCTACATCACGCTCGCCCCGCGTCAGGATCTGGACGGGCGCTATGCCGTCTTCGGCCAGGTCGTCGAGGGCGCCGACGTGCCGGCGAGGCTCGAGATTGGCGACGCGATCACGAGGATGTACGTGAGGCCCTGATGGGACCGCTGAACAGCCACGTTGTTAGGTCGCAGCTGGGACTGCTTCTCACTTGATGCGTCCGAGTCCGGGCACAAACCGACCGACTCGCTGCGCATACCAAAGATAGCGCTCGCCGTGAATGCGGGTGAGGTACGACTCCTCGACTACGCGCACCTGGAGCTCGATTCCAACTAGGGAGGCGACAAGGCCGAAGAACGCGATGGGGTTCGGAACCGTCAACACTAAGCCGAGAAACACCGACAGCATCGCTGCAAAAATCGGATTGCGCACCCAACGGAAGAGACCTGTCGTGACCAGCTCAGTGGCTTCGGTGGAATCGACACCAACGCGCCAAGAGGAGCCCATCTCGACTTGTGCAACCAGAGTGACCATGGCGCCGAAGACCATCAACGCGAGGCCACTGAGGTGTACCGGCGCGGGCAGGAAGAGCCGCAACCGTGAAGCGCTGCCCCAAAGCTCGGCAACGAACGCCAAGAGACCAGCAAACGCGCCGAGTGTCAGAAGACCTCCGCCGAACCACTCGATTGAGCCAATCCGGCCCGAGAAACCTCGAAACCCGTGATCGCCCGTCCGTCGATACTGCAGCCACGCTCGCCACACAAAGGCCAGCAACGCGAAAAGCAAGTAAATTGCGAAAGCTGTCGTGGTCATGGCTGCGTTTCGTGGGGATCCTGCGCCGTCTAACGTTCCAAATGAGCCGCGCGCCGTCGTAGTTCAGCGTCGGCTCCATTTGGGTGTTATGCCGTCACGTGGTCATTGCCGGGTTTGCCAGAGCCGAAACGTCACTCAGGAGGAAGAGCAGATCCCCTGCACCGAGAAAGTCATGAAATAGCCGCCTTCCCTCCAAAGAGGCATCAATCGTCTTGTTTCGCCAGCGTACTGGCAGCCCGCCTAGCGTCCGATCGCGTTGCCGGCCGGCACCGAAATAGAAGCGATTCTCGTGGGCGCAGCATTTCTAACGTGTCGAAGAAACTGAAGTAGTTCTTCATTCCTCACATGCACAAAGTCCGGATGCTCGGCAATGATGTCCTTCACCGAGATCGTGACAACACGGCACAGATTGGTGAGCGTTGATGCGAAGAGTGGCGTTCCCAATGCCTGTGCATCGGTCTGAAATGCTACAAACGCGGACTTGTCCACCTTGATTGACTTGGTTGAGACGGTGCAATCGAACGTAATGACATAGTGCCAGGGCGCGAAGTGCTTCTCCGCCGCCTCCGGTGCCGCCCGCAACCACGTGAGCGCAGCAATCATCGTCCTGAACGAGTCGATGATCTCGTTGAACGAAGGATGGAACGCGAGTGGGATGTCGCCCGGTTCTGGCATTGTTGTGAATATTTCGAGGTTGCACGATCCGCTCAGAGTCGGAAAGTCCGGGTGTGCTGTTCTGATCATTGGCGCGGGGGTGGCACCGCCGAGTAATGGAGGTGCACGATGACCCACCGCCCGTCAGTCTTCTGGTACACGTGGCTTTCCCATCCCTTGGAAGAGAAGGGCTGTCCGTCTGCCAACTTGGCTGTGAACGTCCAATCGAACACGGCCCATGCGGCGTTTCCAGAGACGGTGATCGCAAGGTTGTCTGGTCGCAGGCTCCGCTCCGTGAAGGCCTTCTGCAAAAAGTTGATGTAGAGGCCATCCCGAACGCCCTCCCAGCCCTTGAACCGGCCGGATGGGGTCACCGCGGAAATATCCTGGCTTTGCAACCAGACTTGGGAGGCGAGTGTGACGTCAGCCGTCTTGATAGATTCAAGGTACTTCTCGAAGACTTGTTGGACGTTCTTCTTCTCCTGATCGATGTCAGCTGCGCGATTGCAGGCGGAGAGGAGCAACGACAAGTTCACAACGACGATCACGGTGGTCCACTTGTTGATCACTCTGGCTCTCCTACTCGGCCTTTCCACAGTTGATCGTCCAGGGTATGCCGAATCGATCGGTGACCCAGCCATAGCGGACGGCCCAGAACGTCTCCTGAAGCGGGACGGTCACCCTGCCATCTTCCGCCAGCGCGTTATAGAGCCGTTCGGCTTCTACGGGATCGCTGAGGCCAAGCATCACGGCGAACCCTCGCGGCCGTTCATACCCCTGGGGAAGCGTATCTGCGCCCGCGAAAACCATGTCGCCCACACTGAGCGACGCATGCAGAATCTTCGCGGCCCATTCCGGCGGCGCATTCTTGGCCATGGGCGAATCGCCCCACGTAAGCAAAAACGTGATCTTGCCGCCGAAGCATCGCTCATAAAACCTGAACGCGGCCTCGCATTGACCATCAAAATAGAGACTAATACTTGGCTTTACCATCATGAACGCGCTCCTTGAGTCGGCCGCCACTCTGTCGCGCCTCAGCGGCTCACTCTTCGCACCTATCGTCGTCGGCGGCCAGCTCGTAGTCTTGTAGATTTGGGAGCTCATTGGCGATCCAGGCTCTCGGCGTGCAGCCGGCCAGGGTCTGCCACTCGCGCGTCATGTGAGGCTGATCGTGGTAGCCCGAAGCAGAAGCGACCTCGGCAAGTGGGCTGCGCCGGAACTTGATCAGGGCGCAGGCGTGCTCGAAGCGCAAAATGCGCGCGAGAGTCTTAGGTGTCATGCCGAGCTCGGCGCCGAACTGTTCGGTGAAATGCCGCCGGCTCCAACCGATTTCATTGGCCAAATCCTCGATACGGATCCGGCCCGCCTCCGCGATGAGCGTTCGCCAAGCCCAGCCGATCTCGCGCGACGTGGGTCGCTCCTCGAGCGCTCGCGCGAAGACATCGTCGAGAATGTCAAATCGCCGGGGCCAGGACGCCGCTCCACGGAGACGGTCTTGCAATTCATCGGCGCTGGTGCCGATGACGTCGCCGAGATCCACGACGTGGCCAGCGAGCGCACTCGCGGGCACGCCGAGCAGCGAACGCGTGCCGAGTGGTGTCAGAAAGAGATGCAGGCCCTTGATCGCGCGTCCGCGCTCGACGAGCGCCGGTGTGTCGTGCAAACCGCTGACGAAGGACGTGAATGATCCCGCATGCGCAATGTTAAATGGCGCGCCGAGTCCAATCATCAATGTGACATGGCGCGACGGCAGGCCGTGCGTGACGCCCGGCGCGACCCCTTCGATCCGGAAGCCAGCGTAGCGCGAGATATAGGGACGCAGGCGCTGCGCAGGCCGGCGCTCGGCGGTGTCTATCACAGCCGGCACGCGCAAAGAGGAAATCACTGACAATACATTCTCCACTGGCGATTGGTCGAACGCGCGGCGCTCAGCCGCGAGCCGTGCGGGGCGCTCGCACTTTCTTGCGCTTGGTGCGGCTCGTCGGCTGCAGCGCCTTGTTAGGCAGCCCGCCTCCACGACGCACGGCCCGCGTGGTGTTCAGCACGCCCCGGAGCGCCTCGTTGACCGAGTCTTCGGTCGGAAAGGCTTCAACGACCTCCGGCGCGAGCACAACGATGTTCGTCCCTTCCATGGCTCGCTTGGCATACCTGCCACGAACGCCGCCCTTCATGGAAGCAAAGTCGTACTCGGGACGCATGTCATCATCAAGAGCGTTGTGAATCTTCTTCATAAAATCTTCTCTCGCGCCGTGTCGCAGGCCTCGCGCTGATGATTCGGATGGTGTCCGCTTGTTCCGTGTACGACACGACCAATACGTGTCCATACGCCGAGACGCCGATGATCAAGAACCGCCGCTCTGATGTTGAGTGGTCGGCATCCGGGAACGTGGTCGAGAGCAGATCATCGAACACCGTGGCGGCTTCTCGGAAATCGATGTGATGGTTCTTGAGGTTGGCCTCCGCTTTCGCAGGATCCCATGCAAAAATCACGGGTCAGTATAGCGTCATCGACACAGACGTCGGAGCCCACGCGATCACGCCGATTGTTCGGCCTTGTAGAAGTCGATGAATCCCGCGAGGTGCTGGAGCAGCTCGGTCGGTAGCTCCTCCTTGCGCAGGACGCCGGTTGCGACAGCCAATCCAAGCGCTGCCTCCAAGCGGTTCGTGGCGTACTTGCGCCAGACTTCCCGGGAAGCCCCATCGTGAAACTGATGAATCAGGTCGTTGAGTTCGGCAGCGCTGATCGCTCCACTCCGCCACCGCTCGAACTGCGCACCGAGATCGTCCAGCACATGGCCCAGTTCTCGGTCGTGGGCAATGGCTGCGTACTCCCGAACCAACCGTTTGATCCGCTTTGAAGTTTCTGGCATGTAAAGCTCGTCTTCAGACTGCCAACGTTTCAACTGAGCCGCGGCGCATCACGAGTCACGCGCCGTCGACTCCAGTTGATGTTAGTCCGTTCACACAATCTCACCAACTGAACCACAATCTGAGCTCCTCGTCGAACCGTCGATTCTGAAGCTCCGTCTCGTATTTGCTGAGTTTGTCTTTGAATTTCTGCCGCCCTTTGTCTTGGCACGAGAGATCCTGCGGG
>JBGOTP010000284.1:0-6723 GCA_041476545.1 Vicinamibacteria bacterium
ACTTCTTCGTGCGGCAAGCCCTTCAGCGCGGTCTTGAGGTTGTCGATGTCGGTCTGGACGGCCGCACGCCCCTTGTAGCTGACCGGTCCGGTGCACACGTCCACGCCGAACCGGCGATCATTACCGCGGCCCCCCGCCGACTCGGCGATACGGTGCGACCATGCGTAGTAGTCGGGGAACGCGCGATACTCGCGGCTCGTCTCCCGCGGATTGCCCTCCTGCCCCGACGGCACCGGCTTGCGTGAAAAGCCGTTGAAGCGCTCGACGACGTAGCCGAAGAAGCTGGCCCTCCCCTGCTCGCCGTCGGTAACGATATCGACGCCCGCCTCGGTCTGCTTGCGCGCCACCTCGACCACCGCCTCGCGGACCGCTTTGGCGTAGGCGTCGTGGTCGTACTCTTGTCCGCGTTCCTTCGCGCGAAGGAAGGGGATGAGCGCGTCGGGCCGCGACAGGCTCCCGACGTGGGTGGTCAGGATCCGTTCCGTGCTTCGCTTCATCGGCCTACTCCTTTTATGACGGCAGATCCTCAAGCCGAACTCCCCGGCCAGCCCTGAGACTCTCGCGCGCCTCCGCGACCCGGCGCAGGAACTCTGGATGATGCTCGACTCGATAGTCGAACCAGTCCTCCTCGGTTTCGAAGCCAATCAACACGCCAGCCGGCTTGCCGTGCCGTGTGATCAAGATTTCCTCGGACGCGGCCAGTCGGAGGAACCGCGAGAAGTCATCCTTGACTTCAGCCAGCGCCGCCTGGCGCACTCGGCGTCGCGTGGTCGGCAAGCCAGCCGGCGGCTTCGGCTTTCCTGACGATCGCGAGGACTTCGACAGCTTCACGCGTGACGTCATAGAACACCCTCACTTCCCCAACCCGGAGGCGATACTGCGGCTGGCTCAAGCCGCGCAGGCGTTTGATCCGACTCTTGCTGACCCGGGTGGGTTCATGTCGCAAGTGCCGTTCGAGGGCGTCCCGCACTTCAGCTCGGTGGAAGGCCGGCAAAGACTTGTAGGCCCTGGCCGCCGCGGGAGCGAGGACAACCTCGTACCTCATTCTGGCCAGAATATAGCCAGATTAGAAATCAAGTCAACTGGACAGCCTAACGATCCCGCTCCTGATCTCAATCCTCCCCCTTCTGGCAAGCGTCTCCAGTTCCGTTTCGATTCCTGTGCGGACCTTACGACCCAATCGGCGGAACCCCTTTGACTGGGCGAGGTAGCGAAGGAATATCTCGAGCGGCGCTGTTCCGCCGAGCTTGCCGAGTAGTACCTCAACCTCGCCATGATCGAAGGCGGCTGACCCGGTTGTCGCACAGCCCGGAAGGTCGTCTTCAACCTCTTCGTCCGCAAATGCTGCCTCCATCACGTCGCCTACCGGTTCGGCCGTCTCGGGGTCAATCCCTTTCCGAATCAGATCGTCCAGTTCGTGAATCAGGGTCATGTCTGAAGCTGGGGCTTCGTCGGCACTTACTTCCTGCAAGATCTCCAACTCTCCGAGGCGATCGAACACCGGCCGCATCGCCAGCTCGGGGTCGCGGTAGAACGCGCTGCCGCGAATCCGGACAAATTCCCAACCGAGCCGTTCAAGGATGGCCTGACGTGCCATGTCGTCGGCCAACTTCTCCATCGGGTGGTAGCGGTCGCCGTCGCACTCGACCGCCAAGCGCTTGCCTGCGCCCTCGACCACCATGTCGATCCGGCAATACCCCACCTGCCATTGCGACTTCACACGGTAGCCGGCGTCGGTGAGGCGCTTGAGCACCTCGCGCTCGAAGGGTGACTCGGTCTTGCCGATCTCCTGGTTGAAGGCTCGGAGGGAAGCCAGTGGATCGCGGATGTGCTGGAGCAGCTTGAGCCGGAGGTCGGTGCTCTTGAGATGCAGATCGGGATCGAACGAATGCATAACCCACATCTGGTCTCGCGCACGGCTGGCCGCAACGTTGTACCGTTTCTTGATCAGCTCGAAGGCACCCTCGCCCGTGGCACGAAGCGGCCCCTCGTCAGACGAGCTATCGACCATCGACAGAAACATGATGTCGCGCTCGTCACCCTGAAACTCTCCGGAAATGCCCGCTTGGATGCGGCGCTTCTCGATTTCGACACCAGCGATCTCCTTGTGCAGCATGGACTGGATCAGCAAGGCCTGCGCATCACCCAGCATGGAGATAACGCCGATGGTCTTGCCGGTATACCGAGGGTGGCGAATCATCGCCTTGATGGTGTCGACGATGCGCCGTGCCTCCCCCTTGTTGATGTCGCCCTCGCGAACGCCGTCGACTCGGCACCCGACGCACGCCGGCTTGATGTCCGTCGAGTTCGATTCGCGCAACGGCTTGATCTTTCCTTCATAGGAAAGCTTGTTGCTGAAGGCGATGATTTCCGGCACGCAGCGAAAATGCTCGGCCAGGCGGATCGCGTCGCCGAACGACTGGCGGCCGATGTCGTAGATCGATGACAGGTTGTCGAAGAGATGGGAATTCGGAATGTCCTGAAGCATCGACTTGCGCAGGTTCTCCAGGATGGTCTGCCCCTTGCCGACCCCGAGGGGCGTTACTTGTTCGTGGTCGCCTACGACAATGATCTGCTTGCCGAGGTAGAGCGGGATTAGCGCATTGAGGTCGGCCTGGCTGGCCTCGTCGATAATCACCACGTCGAAGCGCGTCATGCTCGGATCGAAGCTCTCGGCCATGATCGAGATCGGCATGATCCAGACCGGCACCGCGTCGGCACATTTCTTCATCAGCTTGCGCGCTTCGGAGAGGAGCGTCTGCCGCCTGTCAAGCTGCCGGGTCGAGATCAGCCGTTTGGTCGTATCCAGCCACCCTACCAGTGCCTGCCGGATCGAGTGATTGCCCTGCAACCGTTCGAGCTGCTTGCCCCACGCCTTGGCGTCGATCAGCAACTCGGTCACTTGCCGCAGTGTCTGGCGCGTGCGGTCGATCTGCCGTTGCAGTCCGTGGGCATCGAGCTTGTCGCGGTCGCCGAGTGTGTCGTGCAGTTGCCGCCATGCCCACGCACTCGCGAAGTCTCCCGGAACTGTCCCTGCATGGTGCGGCGGCACCCGGTGGGTAATCTGTTCAGCCCAGCCCGGCGCGACGAGGGCCAGTTTTCTGGCCAGGGCATCCCGCTCGGCAACAAGCGGCTTCACGGCATGCAGGCGGCGGGCATACTCGAGTGCAGCCGTGTAGGACTCCGGACTGCGCGACCTGACGGCGGCAATGATGCGGCCGATACAGCCCCGATCGGGCGAGGTCGGATCCACTTGCGTCGCGAGATCGGCCAGCCGGCTGAAGCCGGCTTCGCACTCGCGCAACTTGCGCCGCCCCACTTCCGTGCGCATCAGCGCGGGCAGGATGGAGGACGCGAGCCGCTCGATGACGAGATATTCGGAAATCTGGTTGACTTCGAGCGGGAGCGAGGCGATCAGATCGTCGAGCTTCAGACCCTCAGCTTTCAGCTTGGTGTCCAGCGGCATCCAGACCGACGCGTGCCAGTCGAGGCAGCGCCGTATCTCCGGAATCAGGGCGCGACAGGCGAGCTCAGGCGCCGAACCCAGACTGTTGAACAGCTGCTGGATGTGCTGCCCGATCATCGAATTCCATGGCAGCTCCAGACTGGCCCGCAGACGCTCCAGTTCGGCAAGGTGTCGCAGGGCTTCAAAATGATCGCGATGGCTCGGCGGTCCAGCGGTGACCGACGTCGTCTTGATAAACTGCCGCCACTCCGAGCGGACCGCTAGTTGCAGGAAACCGAGTTTCCCGCCGCCGTCGATGTGCTCGCAGATTTCGATGGTGATTTGGTGCTGCCTACGAATTGAGAGCGTGTCCGACAGTCGGGGACGGTGGTGAAGCGCCAGGGCGTGCCTTGCGTTGGCTTCCGCCGCTTCCTCGATGTTGGCGATCAGCTGTTCCCACACCTCGCGCTCGGTGCCGCCGTGAATGCCGGCGACGATGGCGTAGGGACGCCATGACTGCCGGCGCAAATCATCTGAGAACTCGGTCGCCAGTTCGTTGGCCACCTTCTCCAGCGATTCGCTGTCATTGTCGGTCGGTTGCCAGCGATCGGCGCCGGGAGTCAGATCTGTCGTCGTGAGGTGCTGATACTCCGAGACCATGACCTGGAACTGCCGCTCCGAGGGCAGCGTCGCCAGTTCCGGCAGGGGATGGCGCGCATCCTGTTCTTCCTCGGCGCCATAGGAGGCCCCGAGGGCATACAGTCTCACCAGTTCTTGCTCGGCCAGGCTCAGATCAGCTCCGAGCTTGATCGGCGCCGGTATCCAACTGTGCAGCTCGCGCTTGGCCGAAACGAACCTGGCGGCATCAGACGGCGTGAAGTGCCGCTCGCCGACCACGATCTCGCGGTACTCGTTCTCGAGCGCCTCGCGCAGCTTGTGGGTCAGTTGCTTCGTTTCGGTTAGCAACTTCCTGCGCTCGGTCTCGAACTGCCGCGCCTTCTGGAGCAGGCTGTCAGCGGTGTCGCGGGTCAGGCGTTCGGTGATGGAACCGATGGAAGATTCCAGTTGCCGCCGGGCGTTCTGGTCACTACCGAGGACCGAGACCGCCAGAGGCTGCAGGACCTTCGGCACCTTGTCGCGCACGACGCGCAGCGCCTTGGCGGTCTGCGCGGTGACCAGGATGGATTTGCCCTGTGCCAGCAGATGCCCGATCAGGTTGCCGATCGTGTGGGTCTTGCCGGTGCCGGGCGGTCCCTGGACGATCACTGAACCGCTATGCTCGAGCCGACGAATGATCTGCAACTGCTCGTCGTTGGCTTCTTTGGCGAGGAGGATGTCGTCGTCGCTGAAGGTCGTTCCAGGTGTTTCGCCACCGGCGGCGGCGGCGGAGTCGCTCCCAGATCGGTCGCCCAGCCCGGTGCTCTCCCATTCGGTCATCGTGCCGGTGATCTGCGCCAGCGATGGCGGGAAGACTTCCCGGTGCTCGATGTCGTCAATGATCGCGTCGACTGCGTTGGCGATCCCGGCGATGCGCTTTCTGAGCATCAGAACCATGTCCCGATAGAGCCTCGGCGTGGCGGTGGCGCCGTCGCGCGGGAGGTCGTCCAGAAACTCGCCGGTGAGCGGCGAGACCGTTTGGATGAAGGCGCGCAGGAAGGCCTCGGTGTCGTCCCAGCCCAGGGGGTGATAGCCCGCGTTCTCCAGCTCGGTCTTTCGGCTGTGGATCGCGGTCGGGGCAACATCGTGCAGATCGATGAACAGGCTGCCGTAGAGCTCGGGCTCCCGGTCGGTTTCGTGGATCGTGAATTCGGGGACGTTGGGGTCGAATCGAAGCTCCACGCGCTTGAGCAGGATCGGATGATGCACCGTGACTGGGCCGTCGATGCTCGACGTGGCCTGCCACAGGAAGTGCCCATCGGCAACGAGCAATTCCAGTTCCTCGCCCTCCTTCTCGATAGTGGAATAGATGTCGTAGAACACCTCGAAGAAGGACATGGCCTTGCGAGCGGCGAGCTCGGGCTCAACCCACGCCCTACGTTGTTCCGTCCACGCCTCGAAGTCGGCAACACGCTGCGGGTCGTCGTCGAACCGGATCGTGATCGTCTCGCCCTTATCGTCGGTGGCGTTCTGGCTTTCGGCGACGGCAAGAGCCTTGGCCGGATCGTCCCAGCTCGGCAGCAGCCATGTGGCGATCGACGTCGGCGGCGCCGGGCACTTGGTCAGCGGCGGACGCTTCACGCGCAGCAGCGTGTCTGGCACCTCTTGTGTGTTGTCGGTACGCACCGGCCGCAACAGCTGCATGGCCGGGTGGTTGGGCATGTCGGCCAGCCGGACGACCTTCGGCTGTTCGGCGAGGACTCGAACCGGACGGAAACGAAGCTGATTGGCTTCCTTCAGGAACTGGAACAGCTGGCGAATCCTGCTCTTGATGATGTTGGTCATGACAAGCCCTCGGGTGACTCAGTCGGCCCGGCGCTGTTGGTGAGTCTCATCAGGTGAGCACTGCACCGATAGTGCATTCATTGCTCGACTGAAACCACATGCACCGAGAACATAGGTCTGTATATCACCAGACGCTACGGGAAACCCTTGTCCGAAGAGCCGCATGCTCACCACGTTCGACGACCGTGCGCCATCTACCCGTCGTGGATAAACCGCGGAGTGCCGTAGGACTTCCGGCCCAAGCAGCCCCCAGACCAAGTAGCTCGCTACAGGAGCTTCCAACCTGTCGGGCCACGAAATGTCGAGCTTCGGTTCGGCTTCGAAATGCTGAGCATCGTCGTCCAGTGCGCGATGGTCCGAGGCGTTCGAGCGCAGGTTACACGTCCCACCCACCATCGACCGTGATCGACTGGCCGGTGATGTTCTTCGACTCGTCCGATGCCAGGAAGCACACCGTGTCGGCGACGTCCTGCGCGGATGTGACACGGCGCAGCGCCATCTCCCGCACGTACTCTTCGTACACCTGCTCCGGCGTCCAGCCGCGCTTCTTCGCCTTCTCGCGACAGAGGCGTTGCATGCGCGGCCCGTCCACGATGCCTGGATGCACGGCGTTCACGTTGATGTTGTAGCCGCCCGCATCGAGCGCGACCGTGCGTGTCAGCCCGCGCAGCGCCCACTTCGACGACGAGTACGCTGCGCGGTTCTTGTAGCCGCGCAGCCCCGAGGTCCCGCTGATGTTGATGATCTTGCCGTAGCGCTGCGCGATCATCACCGGCAGCACGTGCTTGATCGGCAGGAACGTGCCCTTCACGTTCACGTCCAGCACCTGCGCGAAG
>JBGOTP010000285.1:0-6705 GCA_041476545.1 Vicinamibacteria bacterium
GTATCTCGGTCTCCATCGTCGTGTTCGAGCTGGGGACGATCTGACCGATTCGATACGTACGCGCTGCCATGCTCAGGCAGGAATACGGGATTCTTCGCGCCAGACGCCGAGCGCCTTCTGCGTGGCCCGATCGGACGCGCTGAAGAGCACTGCCTGGTCGTGCGCCTCGTGCGAGACCTTCTGCCAGGACGGCACGACGAAGATATCGCGGGGACCCCAGCTGAACGTCGTGCCGCCGATACGGCTGACACCGTGTCCTTCGACGACGTTGTAGATGGTCGAGTCGGTCGAGCGATATATCTCGCCCGAAAACCCCTTCGGCAGCAGCTGCAGGAATGCCGCGATCGTCGGCATCGGATAGCCGCCGGTCGCCGGGTTCACGTACTGGAGCTTCACGCCGTGGCACGGATCGACGGGGCCGTTCCGGTGTAATTGTTCGAGCGTCTCGCGGCTCCGCGAGTACGGATAGGTGAAGACCGGCGCCGACAGGCTGGCCGGCTCGTACTCGAGGGGCATCATGTTCGCGCCGTAACGGGCCCGCGCGTCGCCTTCAGGGCGCGCGACCGGCTGGACCTCTTGCGGGTGATGCTCCAAAAAGCTGGAGTCCAGAAGGTTGACGATCGGCACGTCCAGCACGTCCATCCAGACCACGGGAGAGGTACCGGGGTTCCCGTGATCGTGGAACGTCCATGACGGCGTGAGAATGAAATCGCCGACCTGCATGGAGGTCCGCTCGCCGTCCACGGCGGTATAGCCACCGCCATCGCCTTCGACGATCAGGCGCAGCGCCGAGGCGGTGTGACGATGGCTGGGGGCGATCTCACCGGGCAGGATGATCTGCAGTCCCGCGTACAGGCTCTGCGTAATCTGCGAGGCGCCGCGGATGCCGGGATTCTCGAGCACGAGCACCCGCCGCTCCGCTTCCTTCGCGGTGATCAGGCGCG
Organism: Vicinamibacteria bacterium; assembly: GCA_041476545.1. Taxonomy (GTDB): domain Bacteria; phylum Acidobacteriota; class Vicinamibacteria; order Vicinamibacterales; family CAVVIG01; genus JBGOTP01. The sequence continues at coordinate 945 of JBGOTP010000285.1, forward strand.
TCGCCTCCATCAGCAGCGGGCGGAGTTCGTCATATTTCCACAGCGCGGCTATGCACACCGGTTGGGGCTCGGGCGGCACCAGACGACTCAACACCTCCCAGAGAGGCGCGGTGTTCTTCTGGTCGAGCCGCCCGTAGAGCGCCTGGCGCTCCGGCGACGTTCCAGGTTTGATCGCGAAGGAGGTCCCGGGTTTGATCGCGACGGCTGCGCTCTCCATAATCTCTGCCTCTCTGCCTCGGGTCTACGCCGATCCGGAGACACGGGCGACCGTCGCCGCCACCGCGGCCCGCTCCGCAGCCCGCACGTTCACCTGCATCGTTCCGATTTTTTCGATCGTCGCGATGATCTCATCACCAGGCTCAATCGGGCTGACCCCTTCCGGCGTCCCGGTGTAGATGACGTCGCCCGGGTACAGGGTGTAGAAGGAGGATGCCAGCTCGATCAGCTCCGCAACCCCCAGGATCAGGTACTTCGTGTTCGACGACTGGCGCACCTGGCCGTTGACGACAACCTGCAGATCGAGTTGTCCCGGACTGGGAATTTCGTCGGCCGTCACGAGCCACGGGCCGAGCACCGAAAAGCTGTCCGCGGACTTGCGGAAGCTGCGATCCTCGGAGCCGCGGATCGTGATGTCGAGCCCGATGCAGTACCCGGCCACGTAGCCGAGCGCGTCCTCTCTCGACACGTCGCGGGCGTCTCTGCCGATCACGACCGCGAGCTCCACCTCGTGATCGGTTCGGCGATCGGGCTTGCTGATCACGACGCCTTCGCCCGGCCCAACCAGCGAACTGGTGGCCTTGAGGAACAGGCCGGCGGACTGGATGGTCACCGTGTGGCCGGGAGTGTTGTGGTGCAGCGCCTTGTCTTCGCGCACTTCGTCAAGGTGCTTCTGATAGTTCACCGGCGCGGCCACGAGCTTGCGCGGGCTCGCCACCGGGCTGAGCAGCTTCATCCCCGCCAGCGTCAGCGACGGCGCATCCGGCAGAATCGCACGGGCGCGCTCGATCACCTTCGAGAGGTTCGCAATCAACGGATCGAACGCCGGCAGCGGGTACCGGTAGTTCGGCAGTACGTCGAGTGCCTTCGTGACGTCCCGAACGGCCGCGCCATCCACGACGCCCAGCCGCCCATCGCCAAATCGGCACAATCGCATCCTGTTTTCGATGCCGAGTATACTCGCGCCCGGCGTGATCAGTCACTGAGGAGCCGCAGATGAATACATCCGCGACGAACGCGGGTACGGTCATCAATGTCACGGAGCTGGTCGAAAATAGTCCGTTCGGAGAGCTGCAGCGAGGCGCGTTCGTGCTCTGCCTGCTCTGCCTGGTCATGGACGGCTTCGACGTCCAGGCGCTCGGCTATACCGCGCCATCGATTGTCCGCGAATGGGGCGTCCCCAACGCGGCGCTCGGCCCGGTGTTCGCCGCCGCCAACTTCGGCGTCCTGATCGGCGCGCTCTTCTTCAGCATGCTGGCCGACCGGATCGGCCGCCGGCCGGTGCTCATCGGAGCAACGCTCTTCTTCGCCGCCATGATGATCCTGACGGCCCAGGTGACCTCGGTCCCTCAGCTCCTCGTGATGCGCCTGCTCGCCGGCATCGGCCTCGGCACGATCCTCCCCAACGCCAGCGCGCTCGTCGGCGAATACAGCCCGCAACGCATGCGCGCGACGATGATCATGATCGTAGGCGCCGGCTTCACGGGCGGCGCCGCCATCGGGGGCTTGATCGCCGCCGCGCTGATCCCGGCCTATGGCTGGCAGTCGGTCTTCTACTTCGGCGGCGCGATCCCGCTGGTCCTGGCGGTGGCGATGATCGTCGCGCTCCCCGAGTCGCTGCAGCTGATGGTGATCCGCGGAAAGAACCGGCGGACGCTCGCCGCGTGGCTGAACCGGATCGATCCGCGCGTTCACGCCTCAGAGTCGTCTGCGTTCGTCGTTAGCGAAGAAAAGAAGAGCGGCGTGCCGGTGCTGCACCTATTCCGGGACGGACGGGCCGCCGCAACGCTTCTCTTCTGGGTCGTCAATTTCATGAACCTGCTGAATCTCTACTCGCTGGCAAGCTGGCTGCCGACGGTCGTGCGCGACGCCGGCTACTCGGCGTCGACGGCGGTGCTCGTCGGGACGATCCTCCAGGTGGGAGGCACCCTCGGCACGTTCGGCCTCGCGTGGCTGGTCGCGCGTGGCGGATTCGTGCGTGTGCTCGCGTGCACCTTTGCGATCGCCTGCGCCAGCATCGCGCTCATCGGGCAGCCGAGCCTCTCGCTCCCGCTGATCTTCGTCGTGGTCTTCATCGCGGGCTGGTGCGTGGTGGGCAGCCAGCCAGGCCTCAACGCGCTGTCCGGGACCTACTATCCGACCGCCATGCGCTCGACCGGCGTCGGCGCGGGCCTCGGCGTCGGCCGTATCGGCGCAATCGTGGGTCCCGGGGTCGGCGGCTATTTCATGGCGATGCACTGGGCCACCCGCGACATGCTCCTGGCGGCCGCCGTTCCCGCCCTGATTTCAGCGGTCGCGATGTTTTCGTTATGGTGGGTGATCGGTCCGCGCATGGGCATCACGTCCACGCGCTGAGGCATCCTGTGCGCGTGCACGCGGCCGCGCCTGCGATCGTCGAAGGAGTCATGTGTGATGGTCACGCGTAGGTGCATGGCGAGTGTGTTGTTGGGGGGGCTTCTTCTGGCCATTCCGGCTGGCGCCGCAACGGTCCGCGGCTCGGTGTCCGACGCGACCGGCGGGTTTCTTCCCGGGGCACACGTCGTCCTCCGGGGCATCGCGACGGGCCAGGAGTCGTCTGTTGAGACGAGCGACGATGGGCGGTTTCAGTTTGAGGTCGCGCTCGGCACGTACCTGATCATCATCACGCGCAATGGCTTTTCAGAGGTGGCGCGGACCCTCGCCATCGTCGATGCCGACGCAACGTTCGATCTGCCCGTGCAGCTTGACGTCGGCGGTCTGAGCGCCGAGATCACGGTCACCGCGACCCGCGCGGAGCGCGAGACCCGCCAGATTCCCCTTCATGTGGAGAGCATTCCCAGGGCTGCCATCGAGCAGGCCAACATGTTGTCGACGGGCGACGCCCTGGCGGTAGCCGCGAACGTGACGCCCGTTGGAAATGGACCCTTTGGCGTTCGCCCGCGGCTGCGCGGCCTCGACTCCACGAGACTCCTGGTGCTCGTGGACGGAGAGCGGCTGAACACGGCGCGGCAGGCGACAGACCGGACAGGCGCGGAAGTCGGGCTCATTTCTCCGGATGCGGTGACCCGCATGGAGATCGTCAACGGGGCCGGCACGCTGCTCTACGGCTCGGATGCGCTGGCGGGCACCATCAACATCATCACGAACGAGCCGTCGTTCTCCGCAGACACCCGCTGGCTCTACGGATTCAACGGCTTCTACAGTACGAATGAGCACGGCGAACGCGGCACCGCCACCGTCGGCGCGACGGGTCCGTCGTACGCCTTCCGCCTGCAGGCGGGGGCCGAGTCGTTCGACAACTACAGGGCGGGTAAGCTGACCATCGAAGATACGCGGCCGTTCTTTGCGTCCGGTGCGCTCCGCCGCACCGATACGATCGACAGCAACTTCGGATTCAGCCTTGCGGCGTTTCCCGATCCGTTCAATGCACCCTACGTCCGGACGAGCAACGACATTCAGAGCTCGAGCGCACACGGTCGGTTCTTCAACCTGTCGAGTCTCTTCAGGGTCGGCGAGCGGCGAACCCTGCGGGTTCGCTATCAGCGCCGCCAGATGGACGACGTCGGATTTCCGGATTTTGTCGAGCCGTACTTCTTCAATGCCGTCTCGCTGCCCAAGAGCGACCTCGACCGCGTGTCGGCACGCTACGAGGCGCAGGCGGTCACGAAATGGCTGGCCAATCTCTCGTTGACGACCCACTACCAGCGGACCCAGCGCCTGCTGCAGAACCTCCTGCCGGTGCAGTTTCCAGCCCCGACTGCGGTGTCCTTCTTCCCGATCAGTGTCTTCAGACTCGGCATCCTGTCAGAAACCGAACAGCGCGTCTGGACGCCGGGTGTTGATCTCCAGGCCGTAATCGTGCCGGTTGCGAACCACGTGCTGACGACCGGGCTTACCTTTTATCGCGATCGCAGCAGCGACAAGCGCACGACCACCACGACCACGTCGATGATTGGGCAGGTTGTGCTGGGGCAGCGCGGTCCCTCCGCCGTGGTGTTTCCCTCGCCCGTGCAGCTGGGTCCGCCTTCCGTGGCGCATCCAGTCCGCGTTCCGGATGCGAGCCTCCGCGACATCGCCGTGTTTGCGCAGGACGAGTGGACGCTTCGCCCGGGACTGTCGCTCGTAGCGGGGCTGCGCGGCGATTTCTACAACGTGAAGACCGACGCCACGCCGGGCTACGACATCACGTCGGTTGTCGCCGGTGCCCGGCCTGTGATCGATCCGTCCACGCTCCCGGATCCCAATGGCGCCACCTACGCGAGGAACGCCTTGACCGGCGACATCGGCCTTGTCGCGAACACCGATCGCCGGGTGAGTCCCTTCGTCCGTTTCGGTCGCAGCTACCGCCACCCAAACCTCGAGGAGATGCTGTACGCGGGGCCTGCAACCGCCGGGAGCATCGCGCCAAACGTGAAGGTGGCCCCGGAGACAGGCGACAATTTCGACGCCGGCGCCAAGTTCAGTCTGCCCCACGTGTCGGGTGGCGCGTACCTCTTTGTCAACCAGTACAAGGACTTCGTCGCGCAGGACCTCGTCGTGGCGATCACCGCGGCGGGCCCGCTGGCGCAGGCGACCAATTACGCGGACGTCCGGATTGGCGGCCTCGAGGTCTCGGCAGACTCACCGCTCGTGCTCGCGCACGGCGTGCTGACGCTGAGTTCGTCTGGCGCGTTCACGCGCGGGACCATTACCAAGGGTGTCAACCCGCTGGATGGCAGCTCCCTCGATGGCGCGCCCGCCGACAACATCACGCCGGTCAAGGTGTTGGCCTCGGCTCGATTGACGGCGCACGACGGGCGCTGGTGGGTGGAGTACGGCGTGCGGACGCAGACGAAGGTGAACCGCGTGACGCCGACGCTACTCAGTTCGCCCTTCGTGATCGCCCAGGACCTGCTCTCGCTCGACGGCTTCACCGTGCAGCGTCTCGGCTGGGGCGTCAACCTGACGCGTCGCCGGGAGAAGCTCGGCCTCACGTTCGCGGTCGAGAACGTCGCGAACACCTACTACCGCGAGCACTTCCAGTTCGCGCCTTCCAGAGGGCGAACCTTTTCGGTTGGCGTGAGCGCGGGTGCGTTCTAAACTCCAAATCCCGAATCCCAAATCCCAAGTCCCAAATCCCAACGCAAACGCGTCATCTCACAGCCGCGGCGGGCGATCGCGCAGGCAGATCGTTCTTGACGACGAGGCCGCCCTTCATCACGAATCGAACGCGCTGCATCTCGGTGAGGTCGGCGAGGGGGTTCCCGGCCACGGCGATCAGATCGGCAAACTTGCCTTTCTCCACGCTCCCGATCTGCTCGACCCAGTTGTAGTTCAGCATGGCGGCCGCCGGAAGATAGGCTGTCTGCAGCGCCTGCACGGGCGTCATGCCCCACTTGACGAAGTACGGGAACTGGTCGGCCCCGATGCCGTGCGGAATCTGGGCCGATGTGGCGCCGCTCCCGAACACGATCGGCACGCCGGCGGCGTGCGCTTTCCGGAACGCCTGTTCCGCCATTTTCAGCCGGCTGTTCTTTCCACCGGTGACCTGAAGGTCCTTGGCCTCCCACCCGATCAGATCGTCAAC
>JBGOTP010000286.1:0-6696 GCA_041476545.1 Vicinamibacteria bacterium
CGGTGAGTGTCACGCCCTGCATGATCATGATGTTCATGTTGTCGATCGACCGGTGGCCGAGGCCGGACCAGTTATGGGACCCCGACCGTCCGCCGAAGGCCCCTCCGAGGAACCCGTAATGCATCAGCTGGCCGGCGATGCAATTTCCAGCTTTCTGGCGCCGGCAGACAGTCGAAGCTTCGACGAGCTCATGCGTGACATGGCTCGGAGTGGGAAAGAGCGTGCCCAGAGCCATCCACGCGGGTAAAGACGGTCCTACCCCAGGAACTGTGCAAGTTGAGCGAAGAAGGCCTAGTGCGCTCCACGCGTCTGGTGTATAACGAAAGACCAACTCACCGTCCACGATGTATCAACGGTACTACGGTTTTCGGGAGCCGCCCTTCGAGCTCACGAGTGATCCGAAATTTTTGTTCCTGACGTCCGGCCAACGCGAAGCGCTCAGCAATCTGGAGTACGGATTGTCTGCGGCCAAGTCGCTCACCGTGCTGATTGGGGAAGCGGGGACGGGCAAAACCACCCTGTTGCGTGCCGCGCTCGAAGCCGAGCAGTGTCGGCACGTTCGATGTGTCTACCTCAACAACCCGGCTCTTACGAGGGAGGAGTTCGTGACGACTCTCGCCGGCGCGTTCGGGCTCGGCGGAGAGGCCGCGCAGTCAAAGGCCGTGCTTCTTGCTGAGCTCGAGACCGTCCTGCGTGAGCGCAGGACGAAGGGGGAGACCACAGCGTTGGTGGTGGACGAGGCGCAGTGTTTGAGCACTGAGTTGCTCGAGGAAGTCCGTCTCCTGGGGAATATCGAAACCGCCACGGAGAAACTGTTGCCGCTCGTACTCGCCGGACAGCCGGAGCTTGGCGTCCGCCTCGAGAACCCAGCGCTCCGGCAGTTGAAGCAACGCGTGGTGCTCCGTTGTGAGACCGCACCGTTCGATCTGCGCGAGACAGCCGCGTACATGGCCAGCCGGATCCGAACGGCCGGCGGGGTGCCGTCCGCTCTCTTCACGCAGGAAGCCGTCACAATCATTCACGAATCCTCGCGTGGCATCGCGAGGACGATCAGCGTGATCTGCGATAACGCGCTGGTGAGTGGCATGGCCTTGGGGCGTCAGCCTGTGGACCGAACAATCGTGCTCGAGGTGTGCCGCGATTTCGGACTGACACAGATCGATGGCGGTTTGTCGCAGGGCTCGACGATTGAGGGAGGCGCTTCGACAAGTCGGGCAACCGCTGACGGGCCATCCGCGCGGGTCGATTACGAGGAGGGCCCGCCTGAACCGATCCGAGACTCTGCGCCAAGGCGATTCACGTTGTTCGGATCGAGAATGAAATGACGAAGAAACAAGCGTCGGCTGCCGCCGGCGAGACGTCGCCTGCGGGGTCGCGAACCTTGGAGCTCATCGGGGCGCCTCGCCGGTGGTTTGCGCGCGCGTTCCGAGCCCAGTCTGGACGAGCGTCGGTGCAGCTCGATCGCCGGAGCGCCGAAGAAGACCCGTTGCTGGCTTTTGAGGTCGAGCGTACGGCGGTCCCTGTCGTCTCGCTTCGCAGTGGATCGCTAGCGCCGAGGACGGCGGTCCGCTCGTCTCGGATCGGACGCGTCTTCGCAATTGCCGGGCTCGTCGCGGTCACACTCGTGGTGGTCGGCGTGGCGCGCGGCCGATGGCCAGTCGCAGATCCCGCGTCGGGCAACCTGACGCTCAATACCCGGCCTGCGGGAGTGGCAGTACTCGTCGACGGGCGTGAAGTCGGGACGACGCCGCTCAGCATTGCCCTGCCTCCGGGCGAGCATCGCCTCACCCTGAAGCGCGGCACAGATGAGCGGGAGCTGCCGGTCACGCTGGTAGCCGCCGGGCAAGTGACGCAGTACCTGGAGTTCGGGACGCCGGACGCACCCCCCGCGCTCGGAGGGAAGATTTCGGTCGTCACCGACCCGCCTGGCGCGCGCGTGCAGATCGACGGCGTCGCGCGCGGGACGTCTCCGCTGACGGTCGGCGACCTGGCCCCGGCGGAGCATACCGTCGCCGTGAGCAGCGAAGCGAGCTCAGCGAAGCGAACAATCAGCGTCGAAAACGGTGCCACAGCCTCGGTCGTGTTTTCCCTCGTGAAGGTCGCGACGTCGACTGCCGGGTGGGTGACGCTGACCGCGCCCATCGACCTCCAGATCTCGGAGGACGACGAGGTCGTCGCCACCGGCCGCGCTGCGCGGATCATGCTGGAGGCCGGCCATCATGCCATCAGGCTCAAGAACGACGTCCTGCAGTACGACGAGACGCGTCAGGTCGACGTTGTCGCGGGGAAGACCATCACGCTGAAAGTTGATCCGCCGAAAGTTCCTCTCAGCGTCAACGCCCGCCCATGGGCCGACGTGATCATCGATGGTACGAATGCTGGACAGACGCCGATCTCGAATCTCTCCGTGGCTGTCGGTCAGCACGACGTGATCTTCCGCCATCCCCAGCTCGGCGAACGGCGTCGGACGATCGTCGTGACCATGCGTGACTCGAACCGGATTGCCGTCGACTTCACACAGCCATGAGGTAGAGGATCGTCATGAAGCCATTCCTCATCGGAATCTGCTGTCTTTCTCTCGGAGCCGCCGCCGCCGCTCAGGATTCTCTGGCCACTGCGCGCGATCTGTATGCATCGGCGGCGTACGAGGAAGCACTCTCTGCCCTGACCCGTCTGGAGAAGACGTCCTCGGTTGGCACTGAGCTCGAAGATCAGTATCGAGCGTTCTCACTGTTCGCGCTCGGCCGGACGCCTGAAGCCGAGACCGTGGCGGAAAGGCTCATCACAAAGAACCCGCTGCTCGAGCTGGACGGCGACGCGTCCCCCCGGATCGTGACCATGTTCGCAGACGTCCGCAAACGCCTGCTTCCTGGCCTGATTCGGGATAAGTACCGGACGGCCAGGGCGTTGGTTGACCGGAAGGATTTTGCGGCCGCCGAGCCACAGTTGAAAACAGTCAAGCAGATGCTCGACGAATCCGCGAGGGTGGGAGCCGCCGATGACATGTCCGTCGATCTCGGTCTGCTCGTGGACGGATTCCTGGGGCTGATACAAAGGGAGGCCGCCGCCGACGCGCGCATGGCCGAGGCCGAGGTGAAATCGTCGGCGCCAGCGGCCGTCACCAGTCCCGCGGTAGAGGCCTTCAGCAACGCGGCCGCCGCGGACAGCGCCGCCGGCCCCGCTGCCTCTTCGCCTGGACCGGCATCGCCGGTCGGTACGTCGCGTTCAGTTCCTCCGGTCGTCGGCGTCGCCATTTACGGATTGGGATCGCCCAATGTCATTCCGCCCGTGGTGCTTCGCCAGGACGCGCCTGGATTCCCGGCGCAGCTGGCGACCACGCTGACGCCGGGACCGAAAACGGGCACGATCGAAGTTCTGATCGACGAGAAGGGGAACGTCGAACGCGCCGTGATGAGCGAGTTCATCAATCCGATCTACGACCGTCTGCTGATGACCGACGCAAAGAAGTGGAAGTATCGTCCGGCGGTCAAAGATCAGATACCGGTCAAGTTCCTGAAAACGGTCGCGATCTTCGTGAACATCGAGAACGTCACGGGTTCTGTTCCGCGCTGACGAACGCCGCATCTCCCATGTCGCGCCGCTCGGCCACCATCTCGCCATACACCGGGACGGGTTGACGCGCGTCCATCGCGCGCGCTGCCGTCTCCCGCCGTCCTCGTGAATTGGCACGCGACGCTGAAGTGTTTGTGGTGGTCGCGGCGCCTACTTGCTGACCACCACGGTCACGTCCTGAGACGCCCACAAGCCGCCGTCGTGCGCGAGCGCGCGGATGACGTAGATGCCCGGCTCGGCGAACGTCGCGCGGGCCTGCCACCGGCCGCCTTCCGGAACCGGTGGCGTCTTGAAGCCAGCGGACCAGGGGGAGTTGCCGCCGTCCCGCCTGTCTTCCCAGACCTCGGTCTGCGGCGGATCGAACGTCACCGCCGGCCCCGGACCACGATAGACGAAGAACGAGAGACGCAGGCCGTTGGCGGAGGCCGGCGCTCGCCGTGTCAGGTGCGGTTACTTTACATTGCAAAGTTAACCGTGGTAGCCTTGACTGACTGTCCACGTTCATGATCAGCGCGCCGCTCGAGCTCACCATCGAACTCCATCCACGGGCGAGGTTTGACGTCATCAACCTTCGTGAGCGGACCGGCAGCCTGTACCCGGATGCCCTCGACGCGTTCCCGCGGTGCCTGTACTACTCGTTTCACACGACCGCCGGCTACCTCGACCAGAGCCTCGCGTCGCGGCTGGCACGCCGCCACGCGAGCGTCGAGCGGTACATGGCGGTGTTCCGGCGGCTCTTCCCCGAAGGGGCCCCCTACGAGCACGACCGCCTCGAACGGCGGGAGGAGCTGACACGCGCGCAGCGCGCCGTCGAGCCGCTCAACGCCGATTCGCACCTGGCGTTTATCGCCGGTGGGCTGCGCACCTGCGTGTCCTATCGCCATCGCGCGACCGACCCTGTCTGTTTCATCGATCTCGACGGGATGCATCAAGGCCGCCCGCGCCGCCGGAAGACCACCCTCGTCGGCTACAGCGCGGAAGAAGAGATCGCCCGCCTCAGTATCCCGGTGCCCGTGTCGGCCCACTCCGTCAATTCCGTCAATCTGAGGGATCCCCGACTGGGCGTCTACGACCAGCTCGCCGAGCTGATTGCCCGTTACGGCGTCAGGCACGGACGGATCCGTCTCGAGCTCGCGTCAGGGGAGCGCCACGCGGGCTTGACGGTCAACGAGTACGAAACGCTCCTGATGCGTCACGACCTCGCGCACGTGCTGCGCAACCCGCTGCGTTACGCAGCCGAGAAGGGGCGGCACATGTGGGCAAACCCGCGTGCGATACCAGCCAAAACCCTCGACTACGCAAAGTACGACATGGTCCGCACGTTCAACGAAGTGTTCGATGCGCTGGGTTTCCATGAATCCGTGATCGAGCGGGTGCTGGCGCGGGCGATTGCGCTGCCGGCGGCGCGGTTCCTGCGGATGAAGCGGTCGGTCAGCCTGCTCGTGTCGGATGCCGGATCGCGGGGCTGCGGAACCATCATCAACGGTGCCTACCAGAGCCCGATCCTGGTCCAATGGCAGCGCGCGACACGCCAATCGCGCGAAATCCATGTCACGCTGAGCCGGTTCATGTAGAACGGCGGAACATCAGAGGCGATGGATGAGGGTCATTCGCGCGAGACATCTGGGCATGTGCTTTGGCGTGCGCGACGCGATTGCGCTGGCGCTGGAGCAGGCCGATGGCGGGCCACTGACGATTCTCGGCGACCTCGTGCACAACACCACCGTGATGGCGGCGCTGCAGGCCAGGGGAATTGCCGTGGTGCACGACACGGCGAACGTGAAGACGCCCACCGTGATGGTGACGGCGCACGGCACGTCGCGGCGGACGCTGGACAACACACGGACACTCGGCCTGGACGTGGTCGAGGCCACCTGTCCCCTGGTGCACGTGGCGCACCGGGCGGTGACCGCCCTCGTGCGCGAGGGTTACCACCCGGTCATCATCGGACAGCGCGATCACGTCGAAGTTCGCGGATTGACCGACGACCTCGACGATTTCGACGTCGTCCTCGACGAGAACGACGTGCTGGCGCTCCATGAACATCCGCGCATTGGCGTCGCAGCCCAGACCACGCAGCCGATTGGCAACGTGCGACACCTGGTGGGCCTCATCCGCGGACGGTTCCCACAGTCCGACATGCGCTTCATCGATACGGTCTGTCAGCCCACGAAGGAGCGGCAGACCGCGGCGCTCGAACTGGCGATCCGCGCCGATGTCGTTGTCGTCATCGGCGGAGCCAACAGCAACAACACGCGCGAGCTGGTGAACACATGCCGCCGGACCTGCGGGCACGTCCACCACGTCGAGACCGAGTCGGACCTTCGTCCGGAATGGTTCCGAGCTGCAACGACCGTCGGCATCACGGCCGGCACGTCCACGCCGGACGCGGTCATCGACCGGGTCGATCGCCGCATACACGAGCTCGCCGCCGTCCAGGACGGCTGTGACTGCCCCCCCGCGCGAGGCCGCACGTGACATTCCTCGAACATGAACGGGCGCGTTGGTCGGTCGTCGGGGCCTTCGCGATCGCCATGGCGTGGGTCGAAGCGGCCTGCGTGTACTACCTTCGCGTCCTGGTCGATCGAATCGAGCCCTATCAGGCGAATCCGCTGCCTGATGTGGGGGTCCTCGGATCGGTCGAGCTCGTGCGCGAGGCGGCCACGCTCGGCATGCTCCTGACGGTCGGGATGCTGGCCGGGAGAACGTGGCACAAACGCCTGGGATACACGGCGGTCGCGTTCGGGATCTGGGACATTCTGTACTACGTGTTTTTCCGCGTGATGGCTGACTGGCCGACGTCGCTGCTCGGCTGGGACGTTCTGTTTCTGCTTCCGTTGCCCTGGTGGGGACCTGTCGTGGCGCCCGTCTCGATCGCCGTGCTGATGATCGTCTGGGGCACCTGCGCCACACAGCTTGGCGATCATGATGTCACCACCCTGACCTGGATATCGTGGGGACTGGGCGGGATGGGCATCGGACTGGCTCTGTACGTATTCATGGCGGACTCGCTTCGGGTGGTCGACCAGGGCCTCGACGCGACGAGACGGGTGCTGCCGACAACCTTCAACTGGCCGTTGTTTGTTGCGGCGTTCACGCTCATGGCGATGCCGCTGGCCGAGA
>JBGOTP010000287.1:0-6650 GCA_041476545.1 Vicinamibacteria bacterium
ACGACGAAGTGGGCGCCCTCCTGAAAGAGGATGTTCCAGGGGTGAAAGTCGCCGTGAACCTGCCGCAGCCGGTGGCTGCGCCCCTTGAGACGCCAGCGCCAGCGGACCGACGCGTGCTCGACGGCTTCCAACTGCGTCGCATCGATCGCATCGACCCTCGCCGGATACGAATCGAGAATGCCCATGATGCACTCGTTGTGGCCGACGAGCTCCCGGGTGTGACGCGCGTACAGCTCGGGGTTGGTTCCGCGCACCTGGTGAATGCGGACCAGGTAGTCGCACAACGCATCGGATCGCGCCACGTCCACGTCGCGTAACTCGGCGCCGTCGCGAAGGCGCTCGAGGTCCCGGTTGTACCCCTCGCCCGGAACGTACTCGTTCAGGATGAAGAATTCGTCGACGTGCCCCAGCGAGAGCAGCGCGCCTCCCTTGCAGAAACCACCGACATCAAGACTCCGCACGTGGAGCGGCAACTCGTTGGACGTGGCATGGCTCCACAGCAGAATCTGCGCGCGATCCGCCATGTGCTCATGACCGAATGGTCCGGGAGCTACTGTTTCGAGCACTGCCGACCGGGGCTCTCCAGAAACCTCGTAGTCGATTCTCACCGGCTCGCCGTACCCGCAGTCCTTCAGATCGCCCGTCGAATGCTGTCCCAGCTTCGAAAAGCCAAGAATCCGCACCGAGCCCGCGAATCGCGCCTCGAGATACTCCCGGATACTCGGCTCGTTCAGGTCGAACATGACGCCACCATCTCCGCATCGGCTCGCGGCGCCCGGTCAGTCCATCTCGGGCGACTGCTGCGGTGTCTCCTTCTTGTCTGGCACCTCGGTCAACGTGGCCTCGGTCAACAACAACACACCGGCCACGGAGACGGCGTTCTCCAGGGCAATCCGCACAACCTTCGTCGGATCGATAATGCCCGCCTCAATCAGGTCGACATAGCTTCCGCGCCCGGCGTCGAATCCGTACGCCCCGGTTCCTGCGCGCATCCGGTCGACCACCACGCCGCCATCAACGCCCGAGTTGTCGGCAATCTGCCGCGTCGGCGCCTCCAGCGCGCGCTTGAGAATCAACGCGCCAGTGCGCTCATCACCTGTGCACTCGGAGGCCGCGCGCTCCACGCTCTCGATCGATCGGAGGAGCGCAAGGCCGCCGCCAGGTACGATGCCCTCGGCCATCGCGGCCTTCGTGGAACTGATCGCATCTTCAAACGCCTCCCGCCGGTTCTTCATCTCCGCCTCCGACGGCGCGCCGACGCGAATCACCGCCACGCCACCAGTCAGCTTCGCAAGACGCTCTTCGAGCTTTTCTTTGTCGTAGTCCGACGTCGCTTCTTTGATCTGCGTCCGAAGCTCGTTGGCCCGTCCCGTAATCGCCTCCTTTGAGCCCCCGCCACCCACGATCGTGGTCGACTCCTTGTCGACCACCACGCGCTTGGCCTGACCGAGATCGGCAATCGTCACGTTCGCGAGTTTGACCCCGAGTTCTTCGGCGATGAGCCGCCCACCGGTGAGGATGGCCAGATCTTCGAGCATCGCGCGCCGCCGATCGCCGAATCCAGGCGCTTTGATGGCGACGCAGGGCAGAACACCGCGCACCTTGTTCACCACGATGGTCGCGAGCGCGTCGCCTTCGATGTCGTCGGCGACAATCAGGAGCGCCCTGCCGCTCTTCGCAATCTGCTCGAGCACCGGAAGCAGGTCGGTCATCGTGCCGATCTTCTTCTCGTAGATGAGGATCAGCGGCTCCTCGACGACGGCCTTCATCTTCTCCGTGTCTGTGATGAAGTAGGGGGACAAGTACCCGCGATCGATCCGCATACCCTCCACCACCTCGACCAGCGTCTCGGTACCCTTGGCTTCTTCGACCGAGGTGGTTCCTTCGGCGCCGACCCGTTCGAGCGCGTCCGCCACTGTCTCGCCGATCGTGGTGTCGTTATGGGCCGAAATCGTCGCCACCTGCGCGCGTTGCTTGTGGTCGGCGACCGGCCGCGACAGCTCTTTCAGACGCAGGACGACGGCGCCAAGTGCCCGGTCGAGACCTCGTTTCAGATCGATGGCGCTGGCGCCCGCCGCGATGTTCCTCACTCCTTCGGCAAAGATGGCCGCAGCCAGGACGGTTGACGTCGTGGTCCCGTCGCCGACCAGATCGCCGGTTCGCTCGGCGGCCTGACGAATGACCTGGGCGCCGAGGTTCTCGGCGTGATCCTCCAGCTCGAATTCCTTCGCAATGGTGACGCCGTCGTTACAGACGATGGGACGCCCCCATTTCTTCTCGATGAGGACGCATTTCGATTTTGGGCCAAGCGTCACGCGGAGGGCGTCCGCCAGTGCCAGGGCGCCCTTCAGAATCTTCTCTCGCGCCGCGGACTGCACCAGCAGATGTTTGTGTGACATGGCCTGCCTCTCACTGCTTGAGTGTCAGCACCGGACACGACGCCCGGCGCACCACCTGATTCGTCGTCGATCCCATGAGCAACATATCGAGGGGATTGCGTCCGTGGACGCCCATGACCAGCAGATCGACTTCGTCTTTTTCAGCGACCGCCAGAATCCTGCGGTACGGTTTGCCGAAGCTGACGTGTGTTGCCGGTTCCGCCCATGTCCGCACGTCATCAGCAATGAGGGCATCGAGGCGATGGCGGGCTTCCGCCTCACGCTGCGCGCGGAACTCGGGCGAGTCGAACTGCTGGACGGGCCAGTCGCTATCCACGGGCGAATCGAACACGTGCATGAGGGTCAGATGCGCATCCGATTCTTTGGCAATCGAACACGCGAACCGGAACGCCGCGATCGAGGATGGGGAAAAATCGATCGGACACAGCACTCGCTTGTAGGGCAGCTTGGCCACCCTGACGGCCGGTGGCGGCACGGTCAGGACCGGGCAACTGGCCTTCCGCAGCACCTTCTCGGTGACCGACCCGAGGACGACCCGGTCGAAGCCACTGCGACCGTGGGTGCCCATCACGAGGAGGTCGGCGGGCCACGACGCCGCGCGCTCGAGGATGTGCGCCGACGCGTTGTAACCGTCTTCGATGATGATGTCCGCTGTCTGTCGGCCGGCAGGCAGCTCCAGCCAATCGCGAAGTCGCGTCTCCAGCGTTGGCCGGTCCTCGGGTGCCACCGCCACCGTCGGGAAACCCGCAAAGACAATGGGCTGTTCCGGAAGCACAACCGGACTGGCCACGTGAAGGACGGCAATGCTCGCCCCGTACCAGCCGCCAATCACGACCGCATGGGCGAACGCGTGACGCGAGGCGTCCGAGAAGTCCACGGGACAGAGAATGCGGCGGACATCGAGCATACAAGCCTCCGATGCCCCCCTTGTGCAATTGTCTTGCTCAGTCCGGTTCAGGAATTGGGCCGCAAAACTCACCGCGTCCGCCGGAAACCCGGCGCGAACCAGTGCGGCCGCCGGGATTCCGCCGGCTTTAGCCGGATTTCGGCTCAGCGGACCGAGTGGAATCGGGACAGGGCCTGATCCAGCCTCCGGTCATGACCGTAGATATCCTCTGAAAAGTGAATGGTCCCATCGTCTGGCATCACCACGGCGGTGATGTAGAAGAGGATAACCCGAATCGGCCTGACCAGATCGACCCGGCGTGACTCGGTGCCGTTCATGGCCGCAACAATCGCGTCGCGGTTCCACGCGTCCTGGCCCTCGAGCGCCCATTCGGCGAGCGCGATCGGATCTTCCACCCGCACGCAGCCATGGCTGAAGTCGCGCCGCGGCCGGCTGAACAACTGGGCCGCCGGCGTTCCATGCATGTACACGTTCTCGTCGTTCGGGAACACGAACTTCACGAGACCAAGGGCGTTTCTCGGTCCGGGACGCTGGCGCACCCGGAGTCGTCCCTGCTGGAGTTGCAGAAGGCTCTGGGAGCTGAGCGGGACCGGCCGGGCATCGTCGCCCGGCCCCGACACGATTTCCATGTCCTCGCGCTCGAGGTAGTCCGGATCGCGCGTGAGTTCCGGAAGAATTTCCGACCGAAGGATCGACAACGGTATGTTCCAGTACGGACGGAAGATGACGTAGCGCATCTCGTCCACAAAGACCGGCGTCTGCCGATTGAGCGCGCGTCCGACGATCGCGCCCATACCGAACGAGGGCGTGCCGTCGGGAGGCATCACATCCCAGACCCACAGGTGAAACATCGGGATGTTGACGGCGAGCAGCCGCTCCTGTCCGAGATGCGGGAGCCAGCGCAATCGCTCGAGCGCGAGTTCGATCTGCCGGACGCGCCACGCGAGCGGCACGCGCAAGGCCGCCCGCGTACTCTTGCCGAGAACGCCGTCGGCTTCGAGCCCGTGTCGAAGCTGGAAGTGCTTCACACCTTCAACGAGAGCCCCAGCGTACACCGACTTGGACGGTATGGGCGCATCGGCGGCCAGGTCGCCAAGCGTGACGAGCCGACGCTGGAGTGCTGGCGTGCCCTCGTCCATTTCGCCAGGTCTGACGGTCGTCGTCCGCACCGGCAACGGCTCGACGAGCGTCGTGTCTGCGGCAAGCGATCGATAGTGGTCCAGCCTGCTGCGCAACTCCCGATAGAGGGCGAGTTGTGGCGTCAGTCCCGCGGCGGTCTCGGCCACGCGATGGTCAGCAATCGCCGACCGAAGCATGGCCGCGAAGTCGTGCTCGTCGGCTGGCGCGGTCATCCGAAATCCGATCGCGAGCGGATCAACCCGGCCGATGTGCACCTGTCGGAAATACCGAAGCGTGGCCGAGCTCAGAGCCGCATCGAAGGCCGCAATGTCTGGAATCGAAGGCGTGGGTGCGCCATCGAGCGACGCCGTGAGCCGGCCGAACACCGACACATCGAAGTCGCCGGGATCAAGGCCCTCACGGGCCGCGCCGTCGAGCACCGCAAGGGCCTCCCGAGCGTCGCGACTTGGGCGACCTCTGGCGTCAACCCACAGCGGAACGAAGCCGCCGGGCTCGTAGATCGCCCTGAGTTCCGCCCGCTCCCTCGCGCTCAGCAAATGAAGCGCAGGATCGCGATCGCCGTCCACTCCCGCCTCGAGCGCCGATGCCACATCGGAGGAGACAACCTGTCTCGAGACATCAGTGGACGACTGGTCCGCGGAACGTGAAGGCGCAGCACACCCAGAACAGGCCAGCAGTCCGAACAACAGCAACGCGCACGACGTACGCCAAGCCCGCATCAGGATGTCATCGCCACCTGATCTTAGTTCACGGCCGGCGGTCGCTCATGAGCCGACGGGCACGGATGGTGCTTGGGATCTCAGCGGGAATGAATCATCATCGGTTCGCACCGCTCATGACTGGCGACTCATCCGCTTCATCGCCCGGGCCACGTTGGCCGGCCATCGTCAAGCGCGCTGTCGGTGGCGAGAGTGGCGCAAACCTGTTGGACTACGATCGGGCGCGAGCAGAGTTTTCGTGGGCTCGGGCGCGGGCCGATCTGGATGGTCTACCCGGCGGGCGGGGGCTGAACATCGCGCACGAGGCCGTGGACCGTCACGCGGCCGGTCCACGCAGCGGTCGCGTTGCGTTGCGCTGCATCGCGAAATCGGGCGCCACGCGCGATCTCACCTATGCCACGCTAGGCGAAGAAACCAGCCGGTTCGCGAACGTGCTCACGCGTCTCGGCATCGGCAAAGGCGATCCGGTCGCTGTCCTCATGGGCCGCATCCCCGAGCTGTACATTGCGGCGCTCGGGACACTGAAGAACCGCAGCGTGTTCACGCCGCTCTTCTCCGCCTTCGGACCCGAGCCGATCCAGTCGCGGATCAACATCGCCCGCGCACGGGTGCTCGTCACAACCGATGTGCTCTACCAGAAGAAAGTCGAGGCCATCCGCACGTCCATGCCGAGCCTCGAACACGTGCTGCTCGTGGGAGAGGCCAACTCCCTGCGGAAGCTGTCCGGCACCGAGGACCTGCGGGCACTTGTGGCCGCGGCCGATCCGCACTTCTCCATTCTGCCCACCGATCCCGAAGATATCGCGCTGCTCCACTTCACGAGCGGGACAACCGGAAAGCCGAAGGGTGCGGTGCACGTGCACCAGGCCGTCGTCGCTCATCACGCCACCGCGCGCTTCGCGCTCGATCTGCATCCCGACGACACGTTCTGGTGCACGGCGGACCCAGGCTGGGTCACCGGCACGTCCTACGGCATCATCGCACCACTCACGCACGGGCTCACGAGCATCATCGACGAAGCGGACTTCGACGCCGAGCGCTGGTACCGCATCCTTCAATCGGAAGGCGTCAGCGTGTGGTACACCGCACCGACCGCCATTCGCATGATGATGAGGGTCGGCGCGGAGGCGGCCCGTCGCTATGCGTTCCCCCGACTCCGGTTCCTGGCGAGCGTCGGAGAGCCGCTCAACCCGGAAGCGGTCGTGTGGGGCGTGGGCGCCTTCGGCCATCCGTTCCACGACAACTGGTGGCAGACGGAAACCGGCGGCATCATGATCGCGAACTTCGCGGCGATGGACATCAAACCGGGATCGATGGGCCGTCCCCTGCCGGGCATCGACGTCGCCCTCGTGCGGCGGACCGGAGACAACGTCACCGTGATCGATGCGCCTGATACCGAGGGTGAGCTGGCCCTTCGCCCGGGCTGGCCGTCGATGTTCCGCGGCTATCTGTCCGAGGAGGCGCGCTACCAGAAGTGTTTCGCCG
>JBGOTP010000288.1:0-6614 GCA_041476545.1 Vicinamibacteria bacterium
GGATCCCGCGACCATCGAGCCGGCGCTGGATCTCATCCTGGTCTCGCGCCACCTCGAACGCATCGGCGACCACGCCACCAACATCGCCGAAGACGTGATCTTCATCGTGTCGGCCCGCGACGTGCGCCACCACGCCGGCGAGATGCCGTAGCCGGCGCGAGCGGACGGGATGGCTCGGGGCCGCACCGCGATGAACTCCCGCGGAAAAACGCGCGCGCCGGCCTGGGCTGCCGATGTTCGCGTCGATTTGGCGGATTCGACCGGCGGTGTTATGAACATTCACCGTCTCGGGCAACGCGCAGGCATTTGGGCGTCAATCCGGATCGACGCGACCCACTGGCCTCCGCGCACGTTTTGCTCACGCACGCTGATCGCGTGAGTTCCACGCGTCGCGGCCCCGAGCCATCCCGTCCGCCCGCTGCATGCCCGACGGGATGAGGCGTCGGGGCCGATTGCGCCCCCGAACCGGTTCGACGACGCGGGAAATCACACCTTCGCGACTCGTTGGCGGCATGCGTCACCTCCGTGAGGCTCCGTGAGGTGCCGCGGACCTCGGCGCTGCGGTGCGATTTCCCATCTGTCGCGTGAGACGCGTCGCTCACACGGTTCGCGTGCACAATCGGCCCCATCGCCGGACAGCCGGGAGACGAACTGACTGCGGAATCTACTTCAGTATGAGGTCGATTGATGTGACTTCGCCATCGCCCAGCGTGAAGGGTGTTGCGGCGCTCGCGAGTGGTTCGAGGAAATCCGGATCGGCGGAGGCTTCAGGATCGGCCCAATCGAGCGCGATCGCGTAATACTCACCAGCGGGAAGGCCGTTGATGACAAACTTTGCCGCGGCGTCCGGCCGCCCTGTCGCGAAATAGCGTGTCATCCCTTTTCGCCTTGCCGGATCACGCGCAAAGACGACGACCGTATAGTCGTCTACGACGGTGCTGCCCACTCCGCGCACCATCCCGGAAATCTCGGATGGATGGGTCGTGAGCTCGATCTCGATGCCGGATACGTCTCCGCTTTCGGGAAAGTTGATCCCGATGTCGCTCACATCGGTGCCGTTCACACGAATCGACTTCAGATACCAGCCACGTGGAAGTGTGAAAAATCTCAGCGTTGCTCTTCCGGGCGCACTGGTCACTGAGAACGTGAGATCCGACTGCACTCTCACGAGCACCCCTCCACCGGAGGCTCTTGGCTGATACGGCAGCGACTCGGCCAAGTCTACGACTTCGATGGACAACGGGCCGAGTGTCGAGGACGTGGCCCCGGATAAGACAATGTGTCCCGAACCGGTGGGCATTTTGATTGCGACAAGATGCAGCCCGTCGACATCCTCTCCGTTGACGATGCTGACCTTTCCAATGGCGGACAGGGGCATGCTGTCAGATCCCGACGACGTGCCGGCGACACGAATCTCGTAGTCGCCCGGCGTGAAACCGCTCATTTGGAACTTTCCGGCGGCGTCGGGGCGTGGAATGTTGAACGGAAGAAGAACTCCCGCCCCCATTTGCCTGACGATCAACCTGGGATTCGTCAACGCGCGACCGTCGGAATCGGTGACCACCGCACTGATCGTGGACATGCGCATGGGCGACAGCGCGAGATTGATGTTGGAGGTAACCTCGCCGAGCTTCACGTTCACTCGCTGCGCGTCAGCCAGATTCGTCGTTCCCGGGTAGTACGTGGGAGCGTAGCTGGCGCCCGCGCTCTCTATGTTCGCCCCGCTAATCGCCGGTACTGCGGCAACGTAAAACGAGCCTGGCGCAAGGCCGAAGATCCTGAACTCCCCGAGGTCATCGGTAAATTGAATGGCTGTCTGGGTGTCGCCTGCGAGCGCGAGTGTCCGCCGGCCCTGGCTATAGCTCGTCGCGAGCGCACGCACGCCCACTCCAGCCACAGGATCGCCGCGATCATCGCGAACCATGCCGGCAATTGCGGCGCCGCGCGGCAAGTGGAAGTCGACGTGCTCGACCGTCTGACCGTCGTCGAGCACCAATGGTTTCTCACCCTGGTTCGGACGCGTCTGACCGAAATTGAGCGTGAGATAGCCCTCCGATCGGGCGACCAGACGGTATCGACCGGCAACAACGTCCTGGATTTCGTATCGCCCTGCGCCATCCGTCAGCCCACCCTGATAGGCGCGGGCGGTCGCATAGAGTGACACCACCACTGCGCGCAGTGGACGTCCGGTCTGGGCGTCGGTGACCTGTCCTCGGATCACCGACGTGCCACCGGGTCTGGCCGGATCGCGCTGCGGAGCTGTGTCTTGAGGCGGTGCGGCGCCTCGCGTCGGTTGCTGGGCATGCAGGAGGGCATGCGCCAGGACAAGGACGATGAGCGTCGATCGTTTCCACATGGCTACGGCACGACCTTCACGCCGACTGATTTCGATTCCCCCTCGCGCAAGGAGATAGACGTCGCGTCACTTCGCAGATGATCGAGAAGGCTCGGATCTTGAGCAGTGCCTGGGTCGAGGTAGTCGAAGGCGATCACATGGTAGTCACCCGGCGCGAGCCCACTCACGCTGAATCGGCCGTTCTGGTCCGGTCTGGCTGTGGCGAAATATCGAGAGTCGCCGTAATGCGCCGGCTCGTGTGGAAATACGATGATTGAATAGTCGTTCAGGAGATCGCCTTTGGCATTTCGCGCAGTGCCGGTGATGTCCGTGATCCGGTCCGTGATCTCGACCTCGATCTCGCTCACGCGTTCTCCGTTGCTCGCGAACTCGATGCCGCTGTCGGTTACATCCTCCCTCTTCAGCCGAACAGCCTTCAGTGCCCACCCTTTTGGCAAGGTTGGCCGGATGAGCATCCGTCCCGGCGCCGTATTCACAGTAAAGGTCATGTCGGCCGACACCGTCGCAGCCGGCGTCGAGAGTGGTGGTGTGTCGGCGGGGTCGACGTTGATGGCAGCGACTCGAATGGGCCCGCTCGGTGCTGAGGCGGATGCCAGTGGATCGATGGTGATCCGGCCTGTTGCGGTTGGCCAGGGCTGCAGGGGCAAATTGAAGGTGAGATTCTCTCCGTCGAGCGTGATCCGTTTAATCAGACCTTGCCACACAACGGGGACAGCCGCCGTAGAACTCGTGAGCGGCATGAGCCGTATTTCGTAGTCGCCTGGGGACAATCCCGATGCGCGGAAGTTGCTGTGGACGCCGTCGCCGCTCATCACCATCGTTGTGAACCGCGAAATCGGATCGCCGATCCGCCGAATCATCGGTTCGGTTGCAGGAAACCCAGCGGGCCGGCCGTCGGTCATGGTCACAGCGCCGCCGATCGATCCCACTCGCTTTGCATCGAGCACGAAATCGATCGCTCCCGTCGTCTGTCCTTGTTTCACGGCCACTAGTATGGCACTGGCAGCGTCGGGGCTGCCTGGGAAGAACGTCGGAGCGTACCCCGTTCCGGTTTGGATGGTCCAGTCAGGCGAAGCGAGAATCGCCTTTGCGGCGGAGACGACGAATGTTCCGGGAGAGAGCCCAAACACCCGGTATTCGCCCACGTCGTTCGCTCGCGCCGTTCCCGTCGAGATCAGTCGCCGAATCCCGCGAACGAATTGCGGCTTCAAGACCGTGACCGTGGCGCCAATCAACGGCTGCCCCGTGTCGTCGAGCACCGTGCCCGCAATGGCTCCGCCCTTCGGCAGCCGGAGATCTACGTTCTCGATGGTCTGCGTGTCGCCGAGCACAATCGGCTTTCCCGCTTCGAACGCGCGTGTCTGCCCGTAGGACAGCTCGACGTAGCTCGATCGGGAGGCGGTCACCGTATAACGCCCGCTCGACAGGTTCTTGAACTCGTAGGCACCATCCAGATCGGTCATCGTTGCGCGCGGCGCCGTCAGCTCGGCGGCTGAGATCTGCACGCGTGCACTCCGGAGGGGGCGACCGGTATCAAGCGCGAGGACGTGCCCACGGATCGTTCCACCGGATGTTTGACGTCCCGCGGCGGGAGCGGCCTGAGGGGAGCGCGGTGGCGTCTGAGCCGCCGCGATGGCGGGCCATGCGATCACAATCGCGATTCGTAACACGCGATACCGCATGATGCACCTCGCGAGAATCGGATCCGCCGGGCTTGGTCGTGCTGGTCAATGATACACGCTCGCCACGAGCGGGTCACTCGACGCGCTCAAGACACAGATCTTCCGGGAACTCCTCACCTACATGCTGCAGGATCCCACGACCATCGAGCCGGCGCTGGACCTCATCCTGGTCTCGCGCCACCTGGAACGCATCGGCGACCACGCCACCAACATCCGAGGACGTCATCTTCATCGTCTCCGCCCGCGACGTCCGCCACCACGCCGACGAGATGCCGTAGCCGGCGCGAGCGACCGGGACGAGGCGTCGGCCGATTGCGCCCCCGAACCGGTTCGACGACGCGGGAAATCACACCTTCGCGATCTGTTGGCGAAATGCGCCAACTCCGTGAGTTGACGCGGACTTCGGCGCTGCGGTGCGATTTCCCAACTGCCGCGTGAGACGCGTCGCTCACAC
Organism: Vicinamibacteria bacterium; assembly: GCA_041476545.1. Lineage (GTDB taxonomy): Bacteria > Acidobacteriota > Vicinamibacteria > Vicinamibacterales > CAVVIG01 > JBGOTP01. The sequence continues at coordinate 4,493 of JBGOTP010000288.1, forward strand.
GGTTCGCGTGCGCCATCAGCTCCATCGCCGGACCGTCCTGAGGACGAGCTGGCGAAACGACTTGGAGCGGTGGTGCCACACCGCGTCCGTGCTGCTCTTCCCGCGACGCTTGCGGTCGGACGGTTAGGCGGTGTCTCGTGGTGCTCGACACGCCGACCTGCTGAGCGAACCGACCTCGCCGCGAAGCCGGAAGTTGGCCGAAGCGAGTCTTCCGGGGCGACTCGGGCGTACGCGATCCGGCCGATGAAACCAGCTCCGGCGGTGTGTGCGCGATCGTGTGCCGCTCGAACAGGCTGGTAGTCGCCCACGGCCGCGGCAGGAGAGTGAGCGAGAGGACAACTTCCCGGGTCGCGAAGGGGAGGCGTGGCGAGCACCGCGAGATGCCGCCGTGCGCAAACCTGCCGACCGGTTGGCGGTGAGGTAATCCCGGCGGACAACACGGAGGCGATCGACTCAGACTGACCGAGTACCCGGCCGTTTGTATCCAGACGATAGAACGGAAATAATGAAGCCGCATGGCTGACACGCTGACCGTTACCGACAACCGCACCGGGAAGACCTACGAACTGCCGATTCAGGACGGCACCATTCGCGGCATCGACCTCAGACAGATCAAGGCCGGCCCCAACGACTTCGGCCTGATGACCTACGACCCGGCTTTCCTGAATACGGCGAACTGCCGCAGCTCTATTACTTACATTGACGGCGATAAAGGCATCCTGCTCTATCGCGGCTATCCGATCGAGGAGCTGGCCGAGCACAGCGACTACCTCGAGACCGCCTACCTGCTGCTCTTCGGCGAGCTGCCGACCGCCGCCGAGCGGCAGGCCTGGACGCGCGAAATCACCCAGCACACGATGCTCCACGAGAACGTCAAGACGTTCATGCAGGGGTTTCAGTACGACGCCCATCCGATGGGCATCTTCCTGAGCACGGTGGGCGCGCTGTCGACCTTCAATCGCGACGCCAAGCAGATCTTCGACAAGAAAGCGCGGACGCTCCAGATTCGCCGGCTGATCGCCAAAGTGCCGACGATTGCGTCCTACGCGTATCGCCACAGCATCGGCCGCCCCTACAACCAGCCCGACAACGACCTGAGCTTCGCGGGGAACTTCCTGAACATGCTGTTCAAGATGACCGAGCTCAAGTACCAGCCGAATCCGGTGCTCGTGCGGGCCCTCGACGTACTGTTTATTCTCCACGCCGATCACGAGCAGAACTGCAGCACCTCGACCATGCGCAACATCGGCAGTTCTCAGGTCGATCCGTACTCGGCCCTGGCTGGAGCGGCGGCAGCGCTCTACGGGCCGCTGCACGGCGGCGCCAACGAGGCCGTGCTGCGGATGTTGACCGAAATCGGCTCGGTATCGCACGTGCCGGAGTTCATCAAGAAGGTGAAGTCGGGCGAAGGCCACAGCCGCCTGATGGGATTCGGCCACCGGGTGTACAAGTCGTACGACCCGCGCGCCAAGGTCATCAAGAAAATCGCCGATCTCGTGTTCGCGGTCACGGGCAAAAACCCCCTGCTCGACATCGCCCTGGAGCTCGAACGCATCGCCCTCGAAGACGACTACTTCGTCGGCCGGAAGCTCTATCCCAACGTGGACTTCTATTCGGGACTCATCTATCAGGCGATGGGATTTCCGACCGAAATGTTCCCGGTGCTCTTCGCGATTCCGCGGACGGTTGGCTGGCTGGCGCAGTGGGAAGAAATGTTGCTCGACCCCGACCAGAAGATCGCCAGGCCCCGGCAGATCTACACGGGCGCCGAGGCCCGGCCCTATGTGTCGCGCGAGGAACGGGGATAGCGAGGGGTTGAATCGGGCAATGGGGATTGGGCAATCGGGTAATCGGGTAACACTACTTTGTCAGATTCACTTGTACAAATCCGGCGGATTCCGTATCCTCTGACGGGTGACGGATGCTCGAGCGCGCGCGCTGTAGACGCGGCTCGGGACATTTCTCGATCACTTCGTCGGCGGGTTCGGACGCCGGGCCCACCGGACCTACGCCAGTCGCTACCTGCAGGGATTGCTGAACGACAGCGAGCGGAAGTCGATGGAGCCGATGCACGGGCGGCTCAGCGACCCCGGCTCCTACCAAGGCCTGCAGCATTTCATCA
>JBGOTP010000289.1:0-6613 GCA_041476545.1 Vicinamibacteria bacterium
GTCAACGCGGGACTCAGACTATGCGCGCGGGGGACTGGAGGTTCCTGCATGCGTTCAATCCGATCTGCGGCAATCGCTCCCGACGTGGCCCCTCGCACCGGTTGACACCACGCGCGGACAGCCCTAGCATCGCCAGTAGGTACAGGAGGCATCGTGATCAAGCCGCTTTTCGTCACCGGTCTTCTCGTCGCCGCGCTCACGCCCGCCGCCACGACTTCGGCACAGTTCACCTCACCGGCAGCGTCGACGACAGCTGCCGCGTCGACTCAGGTCGCGCCAACAGCGCCGGCCGCGCCGAAGAACAACTACGCCGACGACAAGTCCTGGTTGTGCCGCCCGGGCCAGCAGGACACCTGCAGCATCGATCACACGACGACGATTGTGGCCGCCGACGGCAAGCTCGCGCGGGAAACATGGTCTGCGGATCCGAACGCCTCGATCGACTGCTTCTACGTGTACCCGACCGTGTCGACCGACACGACGCCCTACAGCGACATGAACGCGGATCCCGCGGAAACCAACGTCATCCACCAGCAGTTCGCGCGCTTCGCGTCGAAATGCCGCGTGTACGCGCCGCTCTATCGCCAGGTCACGCTGGCCGCGCTGACCCGAGGACTCGCGCCAGGCAGCACGCCGGTGCCGCTCGATCGCGGCCTCGGCTATGACGATGTGAAGGAGGCGTGGAACTACTACCTGGAGCACGACAACAAGGGGCGCGGCTTCGTGCTCGTCGGCCACTCGCAAGGGTCGTTCGTGCTGGCGGAACTGATGCGGCAGGAGATCGACGGCAAGCCCGTGCAGTCGCGGCTCGTGTCGGCCATTCTCGCGGGCACGACCATCGGCGTTCCGATAGGCAAAGACGTCGGCGGCAGCTTCCAGAAGATTCCGCTGTGTCACTCAGCCACGCAGATCGGCTGCGTGATCACCTTCGCATCGTTCCGATCGACGGTGCCGCCACCGGCGAACAGTCTCTTCGGCAAGCCTCCGGCGGCCGGCATGGTGGCCGCGTGCACGAACCCCGCGGCGCTCGCGGGCGGCAGCGGCGATCTCCATAGTTATCTGTCGGCGAACGGCCGCACCATCACGGGAACCACGGCGCCCAAGCCGTGGGTCGTTCCTGAACAGACCATCGATACGCCATGGGTGAGCGTGCCCGGGCTCCTGACGTCCCGCTGCGCGACAAACGAGAACGCGACGTACCTCGAGATCACGGTGCACGGCAATCCCGCCGACCCGCGGACAGACGACATCATCGGCGACATCGGCGCCGCCGCCCGGCCGGCGGCCAACTGGGGCCTGCATCTGGTCGACATGAATCTCACCATGGGCAACCTCCTCGACATCGTCGGACAGCAGGCGAAGGCATACGCGAAGTGAGACATCAAAGTCGTCTCGTATCGGTGAGCGCCGTCACAGTCGTAGTCGTCGCCGGATCTCTCGCATCGGCGCGTCTCGCCGGGCAGGCTCCCGCAACCAACGCGGCCACTGCGATGAAGAAGCCTGCCGCCACGAAGCCGTGGACTCCGCCGCGGACGCCCGACGGTCAGCCAGACTTGCAAGGGATATGGCTGAACAACAGTGCGACACCGCTGGAACGGCCGAAGGCGCTGGAAGGCCGGCTGCTGCTCACCGACGCCGAAGTGACGGAACTGAAGAGACGAGCCGCGCGGATTTTCAGCACCTCTGACAGCGACTTCGCCGGAGGAGACGCCGTGTACCTGGCTGCTCTGGACAATCCCGACAAATTCAAGGCTCCTGGAGCAACCGGCAACGCACTCGACATGGTCGAACGCGACTTCGACAACCGGACCTCGCTCATCGTGGATCCGCCAGACGGGAAGATTCCGTTCACGCCTGAAGGCCAACGGAGACAAGCCGCCATGGCGGCCATGAGGGCGCGGCCCGCGCCGACCGGTCCGGAGGACCTGCCGAATGATCTGCGTTGCATCACATTCGGTGTCCCCAGGCTGGGCGGGAATGCCGCCAGCGCGAACAGCTACTACCAGATCCTGCAGACGCACCAATACGTCGTGCTGTTCGGAGAAGTCATCCACGACGCGCGCGTGATTCCGATCGATGGCGGGCCGCACCTGCCGTCCAGTGTCCGCCAGTGGCACGGGGACTCGCGCGGGCGATGGGACGGAAATACGCTGGTTGTGGATACGACCAACTTCTCGCCCGAAAGCTACTTCCAGGGATCGCGCGAGAACCTGCATCTGGTTGAACGCTTCACACGCGTCGCTCCGGACCGGATCGACTACCAAATCACCGTCAGCGATCCGACCACGTGGACGCAGCCGTGGACGTCGGTGGTTCGGCTGAAGTCGACTCGCGATCAGATGTTCGAATACGCCTGCCACGAGGGGAACTACACAACCATGACGGGCATGCTTCGAGGGGCCCGCGCCGACGAAAAGGCGCCAGGAGCCGCGAGCGGCGGACGACGCTGACCTGAGGCCGATCTGAGGGCAATCTTCGCTACAGCGGGTGCCGCGTCACTTTGCCGATCAGTGTGTCGGATTCAATCGACAGATACAGCTCGCGATCGTTGATCGACAAGCTGAATGCCATGCGGCGTTCAAGTCGATCGGCGAGCGCGCCAATGAAACCCCGATCGACGGCCCACAGTTCCACGGCCTCCGCGCGATGAATGCGTTCGCCGGCAAGCCGGCCGACGAGCTGCACGGGATCCTTGTGCGTGTACACCGCCACGCGTGGCGAGGATTTTGACGCCTTGTGCAACCTGGCCGCGTCGGGATTTCCGATCTCAATCCACGAACGAACCGCGCCGGTCAGATCGCGAACCGAGATCGCGGGTTCATCCGGATCCGACAGTCCCTTCGAGAACTCGATGCCGTCGGTAAACTCCATGGCGTAGGCGAGCACCCGCGTGAGCAGATACTCTTCAGATTCTGAAGGATGACACGCGACCCGAAGGGCCAGCGACTCGTAGACACCGCGGTCCGAGTCGGAGAGATCGATATCGAAGTTGTAGATCGTCGCGGTGAGGGCCACGGGGCGCCTAGCCCCTTGTCTTTCGCGCGACAAAGAGCAGTTCGCCCGGATACTTCGACCCGTACGGGCTCTTGTCGTAGTCGGCGTAGAGATGCACGACCTCGAATCCGGCGCGCGCCAGCAAGTGCTCCGCTTCGAATCGGAACAGATACCTGAACGGAAACGCGTGAACCAGCCGTTCCGTGCGCCCGTCTGGATGCGTAATGTCGTAGATCAACTCGACGTCGTTCACCTGTCTGGCTCGATCGCAGGCAACCCTCTTGTGACGACGAATCACCCGGCGTCCGTCGGGCATTTCGAATTCCGGTTCCTCGCGGAACTCCTCGCCAATGGGGTCGTTGGCGAGCGCATCGATCGACGGATTGAAAAGATCGAGAATCAGTGCGCCGCCTTCCACGAGATGCCGACGGATGCTCGTTAGGCAGGCCAATTGCTCGTTCACCGTCATCAGGTGCTGAAACGGGCGGAACGGAATCGTTGTCAGTGTGAATGTTCTTCCGAGATCAAAGTCGCGCATGTCGGCCTGGACGAGCTCGGTCCTCCCCTGCACCTCGCCCGGTTCCGCGAGCAGCCGTTCCCGGCAGATGGCCAGCATGTGCGGCGAGAAGTCGAGTCCGACGATCTCGATGCCGGCCCTGGCGGTGGGAATCAGGACACGGCCCGTCCCGCAGCCGGCCTCCAGAACGGGGCTTCCCGCCTCCCTCGCGGCGTTGACGAAGAACGCCACGTCGGACCGTTCGCGGTACGGCACGACGTGGTCGTAGAGATCGGCAACGAAGGCATACGTATCGTAGCCGCTCATCTACACGGGCGGGATCTAGCTGTTACTCCAGTTCACGGCCGCGAACTGCGCGTAGGTGTTCTGATTGTCGATGGTCTTGTCGCCGAACGTCGCGCGGTTCATCACGCAGTTGCCCATCTCGGCTTCCTTGTATTCAAAGCCGTCCGGCAGCTGGATGCGCGCGCGATGCTCCGCGCCGGTCATCGGATTCTTGATGGGCTCGGCGCGAAATTCGCCCAGCCCCGGCACGTTCAGACGCGCGACACGCTTCTCGCGATCGGTCTGAAACTCAATCGGCACATAGATCGGATCAAGCGCCTTCGACACCACCGACGCGAAAATCTCGAAGAACGCGCCGCCTTCCTTGCCGCTCGTGATGGCGAGCAATGCGGCACGCTGTTCAGGCGTGGCCTTCGCGTCGATGGCCAGTTGCACGACGCCGTTGCCTTCGTGAATGGGGCCCGGCCACCAATACGCGACGGCGAACGTCACGCCGCCGAGCGGCGTCTTGCCGAAATGGCCTTCGCGAATTCGCGCGGCGACCAGCGCCTCGCAGCGTCCCGTCGTCGGAAGCGCGTTGAACTGACACGGGCAGCCCCAGGCGCAATTGCAGGTGGCGACTTCGTCGGCCGCGATCTGCCAGGGTGTCTTGGTCGCTGTTGCAGGCATGCATCCTCCTGAAAAACGTGATTCTACGCTGTGCCCTGGAGTTGACGCAATTCCGAGAGCGTTCGCACGATGCGATCGGGGCGGATGGCGCTCGTGTCCGGCACGCCTCTTCCACGGACATCCACCCACACCGCGAACATACCCAGGCGTTGTGGCGGCGCCACGTCCCACTCGAGGTTGTCGCCCACCATCCACGCGTCCGACGGTTCGACGTCGAATTCGCCGAGCGCGCGCTCGAACACCCGCGCGTCCGGCTTGCCGAATCCCAGTTCGCCTTCGATCAGGATCAGGTCGAACAGATCGCCCAGATCGAACCGGTCAATCTTCGCCCGCTGACCGGTCGCGCCTCCGTTCGTCAGGAGCGCCAGGCGGCAACCCGACTGACGAAACCAGCGGATCGTATCGATCGCGTCGGGAAACGGCTCCATGCGCCTCTCGCGGTGATCGCTGTACGCGTCGCCCACACGATCCGCGAGCGCCGCGTCATCAAGACCCATGGCCGCGAGCGACAGCCGAACAATCTCGCGCCGCGCCGCGCCCAGGTCAAGACGTCCCGCTCGATGGCGATCGGCATCGCCCCAGTACCAGTCGCGCACGCTGAAGATCGTCTCGATCAGCCTGGCATGGTCGACACCGGCCTGTTGGACACTGCCGTCGGCGCAGGCATGGATCCAGCAGTCGTCGGCGTGTCCCGAATCGTTGAGGATCGTGTCGTCGAGGTCGAGAAGCAGGGCTTTGGGCAGCACGATGGCTCGCTCAAGAGTTTACCGCGGGGAATCGCCGGATCGGCGCCAGGCAGATCGCTCCGCGTTGTGGCCCATTTGACATCTGATGTCAATACACATAGCATCAACGCATCATGAGGACCACGCTCGACCTTGACGGCCCGTTACTGCGCGAGCTGAAGAAGATCCAGAAAACGGAAGGAAAATCTCTGGGCCGCGTCGCGTCGGATCTGATCGCGCAGGCGCTCGGGGCCCGAAGAGACGCGCCACGCACGCCACGCGAGGTGACGTGGACGACGCGCCCGATGGACGCGCGCGTGGATCTCTCCGATAAGGAAGCCGTGCGGACAGCGATGGAGGGGGCCAATACGGGCGTTGTCTCCAGACGCCGCGCGCGATGAGCTTCTCGATGGACGTCAATATCCTGCTCTACGCCTCCGACGCGTCGAGCCCTTTCTCCGGCCGCGCCCGGGAATTTCTCTCCGAGCGGTCGTCGGCGACAGACGTGTTCTACCTGACGTGGCCCACGATCATGGGCTACCTGCGCATGGCGACCCATCCCGCGATCTTTTCTCGACCCCTGTCACCGGACGAGGCGGCGGGAAACATCGCCGGCCTGCTGGGACTGCCGCATGTGCGTACGTTGAGCGAAGAGGACGGCTTCTGGGGGATCTACACGGAGGTCGGCGCGCTATTTCCCCTGCGGGGGAACGCCGTACCCGATGCGCACATCGCGTCGCTGCTGCGGCAACACGGCGTGACGACGTTCTACAGCAATGACGCCGATTTCCGGCGATTCTCTTTTCTGAAGGTCGTCAATCCCTTCACGTGACGCTCGGCGCGGTGACCCAGCTGTCGCTGAGCGGAATTCGTCCATGATCACTTCCCGCCGGTGACGTCGATGAACGAACCGGTCGTATAGGACGCTTCGTCGGACAGCAGCCACAGAATCGCGGCCGCCACTTCCTCCGCGGTCCCGCCGCGCTTCATCGGTACCAGCGTCTTCACCCGCTCCACGCGATTGGGCTCACCGCCGCTCGCGTGGCTGTCCATGTTGATGACCCCGAGGCCCCGCCGCGGACACCGTGTCTGGTGGACATGCGGCGCACGGCCTCGCGCCCGCAGAGGAAGCTGCCGACAGGAAGCCCTGCACTACTTCTAAGTTCTAAGTTCTAAGTTTTCACTTTATCTTGACCGGCTGCCCCATCGCGCCGTTGCCGGCTGAATCCCACGCGGCGAACCGCACCCACTTCTTCCCGGCCGCATTGAATGGGATCTCGAAGTGGTGCTTCCCCATCACCGGGAGATCCGTCGTCGACACGATCTGGCGATCCGACGTCGTGCCGTCGCCCCATACCACTTCGACGAAGTCCAGGGGGAACGTCCACTCGACGTCGGCGACAATCGTCCGCTGATTGCCCGA
>JBGOTP010000290.1:0-6535 GCA_041476545.1 Vicinamibacteria bacterium
ACAACGTCCACCCGGCTTCGGTGTTCATGGGTGACAGCGGCGCTCTGCTCCTCGGTTTGAGCTTTGCCGCGTTGACGCTCAGCCACGTGCGGCAGGGGCCGGCCCGATCGAACCCGCTGTCGATCGTGGCGGTACCCGTGCTGGTGCTGCTCATCCCCATTTTCGACACGACGCTCGTGACCGTCTCGCGGATTTTGTGGGGCCGGGCGCCGTCGCGTGGCGGTCTGGATCATTCGTCGCACCGCCTCGTCGCCGTCGGGCTGTCCGAACCGGCGGCCGTCGGCGTGCTGTGGCTCCTTGCCGCCGTGGGCGGAGCGTTTGGGATCGGCATCGATTACCTCAATCTGAGTTGGTCCAGTCCGGTTGCCGCACTGTTCCTGCTGGGCATGGTGATCTTCGCGGTGTATCTGGCGCGCATCCGCGTGTACGACGAGCAGCAGGTCGCGGCGATCGATCGCGCCAGGCTGACGCCGCTCGCGATCGAGTTCATGTACAAGAAGCAGATCGTTGAGGTGCTCCTCGATCTGTGTCTCGTGTCAATCGCCTACTACACGGCATATCGTCTGCGCTTCGAGGGCGACGACTTCGCGGTGAACTTCAACACGTTCTACCGGACGCTGCCACTCGTGCTGTCGACGCAGGTGCTGGCGCTCTTTGCCGTTGGTTTCTACCGTGGCGTCTGGCGGTACTTCGGGCTGTTGGATACGGTCGTGGTTGCCAAGGGCGTACTGTTGGGAACGGCCGCCGCCATCGGAGGCATCCTGCTCATCGTGAGGCTCGAGAGCTACTCCCGTACGGTCTTCGTCATCGATGCCATCCTGCTGGCGACGTTACTGACGGCCTCACGCGTGTCGTTCCGCTTGTTCGCTGAGTTTCTGCAGCGCAATCGTCAGACCGCCGCGCGCGTGGTGATCTATGGCGCCGGCGCCGGCGGGGCGGTCGTCGTCCGCGAATTGACGACGAACGAAGACGCGCCTTGCAGAATCCTCGGGTTCGTGGACGACGATTCGGGGAAGCGGGGCATGAACCTGCACGGCTATCGGGTGATGGGCGGGTACGACACGCTCGCCGCGCTCATCACGAGCGGGGCCGTCGACACTGTCGTGATCAGCGCGCGGATCATCCATCACGAGCGGTTGCAGGCGCTCGAAGCTCTCTGTCGCAGCCGCGGCGTGGCGCTGTCGCACCTGCGTGTCGATCTCGAGGCGCTGGTCGCCGTGGGGGGCAACCGCTGATTGTGCCGACAAAGTCGCTCTGTCGGCATGTGTTCGGCGACCCGTCTGCGCACAAGCGCCAGGATCTCGTCATCTCATTGCTCATCGCCTGTTTTCCTCTGGCCTGGCTGGCATTCTTCAACAAGACGTTTGCCTTCGACTGGAACAACCATCTGTGGATGATTGCCTACACAGGAGAATACTTCCGACATCACCTGTCGTTCCCGTCAACGCTCAATACGAACGAGGTGATCGGGATCCCCATCTCCATTTTTTACGGCAGCCTGCTCTATCCAGTGGCCGGGCTCGTGAGCGCCCTCACCGGAGCGGCGATCGCGCTGCGCGTGATTGCCGTGGCCCTCTTCTGGCTGCAATGTACGCAAGTCGCGAAGCTCGTCCGGGCCGTGTACCCAGGGCGAGATGTCGCATGGGCCGTGGCCGCCGTCGTTTCCTTTGCCGTCTACCCGCTGACGAATCTCTACAACCGAAGTGCGATCACGGAATTGGTCGCGGTCTCCCTGCTGGTATCTGCCTGCTCGATCTGGCTGCGGGTCATCTATACCAGCGATGGTCCGGACGCCTGGGCGTCCGCGTCGTTCGCGTGGCTGCTGCTGACACTGTCCGCCGGCTCACACCCGATTACCGCAGTGCTCGGGGGCGTATTGTTCTGCCTCCTTCTTGTCGGGGGCTTCGTTGGAGCCGCACGTCGCCGGGCGCTTGCGAGGGTGATTGTCGTCAACGCGCCGATGTTTCTCGTCGTGCTTTCGCCCTGGCTCTATGCGACCCTGACATTCCACCGCGACCTGTGGATCACGTCGCTCATCCCATCGGTCAAGGTGTACTCGGACTCCATCGATCTGTGGTGGATCCGGCTGTTTCCCATACCGTTTGACATCCGGCCCCTCCGAGCGGCTCTCGGTTCAGTGTCGACGGCTTACCTGGATGCGCAAATCAATTTCGGGCTCCTCATCATCGTGTGCTTCCTCGTCTTCCAGGTAGGTCGTCGCGTACGACGCCACCAGATGCCGTTCACGAGGGAGGCCGGCGCTGGTGCGGTGTGTCTCGGTCTGTTTGCGCTCGTCTGCTATGGCTCGACCTCAATCAGCGTCTGGTCTCGCCTGCCGCAGTTCCTGGCATTTTTCCAGTTTGCGTATCGTCTCGTGACGTATTGCGACCTGTTCCTGCTTGCCGCGGTCGTGGTCCTGCTCAGCTCTCTCAGACCGTTTCACGAGGAGCTTCGGCGGCCTCTGACCATGTGCCTGGCTGCCGCAGTGGCCGTGATGACCCTGGGCGTCCCGGTGAAGTTTGCTCATGCCGCGGCCGTTCAACGCACGGGCGTGCTGCCCGGAATTGGAATTTTCGGTGAACGCGAGACCCTGGCACACCTCCCCGGATCCGTGCAGTGGCCTGACTACGGCGACCGGACAGGATTTGCTGGAGTGCTTGCGGACGCGCCGGTGACCAGGCTTTCTGTCGGGACAGGGAAACATTTCGGGCAGGTGGACAATGCGACGAGCCCGACGGGGTCAAACAGAGTCGCGACCAACATCGAGGCGTTTCCCTGGAACAGGGTCGTACTGGATGGACGGGAGGTGCCGCTGTCCGAAACATACACGTCAGATTGGTTTCTGAGTGCCGCGCTGGCCGTCAATGAGCCTTCGGTCAATCACGTGGTGGGCTACAAGTTTTCGCCGGACAGGCTCTACACCGTATTGAGAACCACATCAGGCCTCGTACTGGCAGGCTGGGCCGGTGGATTGTTGCTCGTAAGCGTGCGGAGACGGAGACGGCAGGGCTGAAGCCCTGCACTGCATCACCGTCCCCTTACTGGCTCAATTGAACTTCGCTTCGCAGGTCGCATTGCCGTTCACCAAGGCAAACGCGCGGTACGGCGGCCCGCTTCCCGCCTGAGCAAACCCGAACCACTCGTCACCGCCGGACCGATGCCTGATGTGCCGCCACACGTCGCCGACCACCTGACCATAGCTGGGATCGGCCTCTCTCACGACGGGCGCTCGTTCCGCAAGGCCCCGGACGACACCGACACCATCCTCTACGGCAATTGCCGTCACGGCCGGCATCGAGAGACGTCCGGAGATCCGAAAGGAGCCTCCGGGCTCGACCCGCTGAAGATAGAATGAGCCGTCGCACGTCGGCGTCGAAGACGCGGTGCCCGCGGCTGGATGATCAATGATCGGCAGGGGCGGGAAAAGCGGAGGGGACGCCAGTCGACTCGAGTCGTACGGTGTGCTCGGGGCCGGGTGAAGCGTCTTGATCCATTCCCAGTCCCGTGCCCCCACGCGTAGTGCCAGCGCCGCGGTCCGGGCATTTTCCGTCTTCGCTGCCCAGACGGCGCCCACGAACAGATCGAGCGGCAGCCCGGCGAGCATGAGCGCGAAGACAAAGGTGTACGCGGCCCGGATCCGGCGGCCACTGGCGTCGGACGCGGACACGCGGATGGTCCACAGAGCGAGGACCGCGCTTACATTCAGCATCGCGAACAGCGCATACCTCGATTGGGCGGCTTGCGCGACTCCGAACCGGGTTCTTGCGATGGACGTCATCGCCGTCGTCACGAATACGAAGACCATGATCCCCAGACACAGGAGTTGACAGTCGGACGGGGTTCGGCCGAGGCGCAGGACGCGATACCCTTCGCGAAGGCCCGTCGCGGCGATGACCGCGCCAAGGACGGCTCCTGCCGAGACGCTCGCATAGGAGACGGGGCCCGCAAGGAACGCCAGACCGAACAGTGTCATGCGCCCGAACTCGTGTGCATCGATGGAAGGTGGCTGAAGGGCTGTCAGCGCTGTCGAGCGCGCATAAAGCCAGGCCGCGGCGACGGCGCCCGCGAGGAGCGCTGCCGAGATCGGGACGGAGCGTGGCGTGTGCGAAGCGAGCGCCATGGCCACGAGCGCAAACGGCACGGCCAGACCCTGGCCGGACGTGACGATGCTGCCGGCGGCGGCGAGTGCCGCGCCGAGCAGCCACAGACCGCCCTGGACGCCACGATGCGTCTGCCGACACGCCCGGATCACTCCAAGCATGGCGACTGTGGCCAGCGCGACCACGAGCGGAATCGTGATGCCCGCAGGGGAGAGGAAGACCTGAAGCTGATACGTGAAGAAGAGAAGCGCCAGGGTCGTGGCCACGAATGCGCGCGCGGCCACCGCTGGCAGATTGGCGCGCCGGCATGCAGACTGGACGAGCGCGGCCACCGTGAGCAGGTAGCACCCGATTCCCACCGTCCACATCAACGGGCCGGGCAAGCCGTTGAGACGAGCGTCCAGCCACATCAGCAGGCGCGGAATGACAATGACGTGCTCGTTTGCCGGGACGAAAATGTAGTCGCTGAGCGGGGCATGCGACAGCAGCGGCGCCATCCAGTCCCAGTCGTCCTTGTAGAGCACTCGAAACCGGGCCGTCACGGCAAAGAAGAGGAAGACCAGAGCGAAAACAACACCGAGTGCGAGCTGCAGGTTCGAGAAGACGCTGTGCGATCGGGACAACGGCTGCTGGCTGCACCCGTCCCGGGCGTTCACTGCCCGACCAGTCCCTCAGCCGGGCTGCTGGCGGTCGCGTACAACTTCCGCGGAATTCTGCCGGCCCCGAAGGCGAGCCGTCCGGCGCGCACGGCCAGCTTCATGGCTTCCGCCATCGCGACGGGATCCCGCGCACCCGCGATGGCCGTGTTCATCAACACCGCGTCCGCGCCGAGCTCCATCGCGAACGCCGCGTCCGACGCCGTGCCCACGCCCGCATCGACAATCAGAGGCACGCGCGCAAACTCACGGATGATCCGGAGATTGTTGGCGTTCTGCACGCCCATTCCCGAGCCAATCGGCGCGCCGAGGGGCATCACCGCGGATGCGCCCGCATCTTCCAGCTTCCGGCAGACGACGGGATCGTCGGTCGTGTAGGGGAGGACGATGAAGCCTTCGGCCACGAGCGTGCGCGTGGCCTCGAGCAGTGCCACGTTGTCGGGGAAGAGTGTCCGCTCGTCTCCGATGACCTCCAGCTTCACCCAGTTCGACAGCCCCGCTTCCCGGCCGAGCCGCGCCGTGCGAACGGCCTCATCTGCCGTATAGCAGCCGGCGGTGTTCGGGAGCAGGAAGTACTTCGACGAGTCGATGTAGTCGAGGAGCGATTCCTTCGACCTGTCGGAGATGTTCACGCGGCGCACCGCGACGGTGATCATGTCGGCGCCCGAGGCCTCGTGCGCCTGCACCATTACCGCCGGCGACGAGTACTTGCCAGTCCCGACGATGAGGCGTGAGGAGAACGTTTTGCCTGCGATAACAAGATGGTCCATGTGCGTGATCTCTGATCCCCGTGGTCAACTCGACCACATCGATAGTTGCCGCCAGAAACGTGCGGCTCTGCGAACGGCTCGACGGCGCGGGAAACCGCCTCTCCGCGACCTGTCTGTGGTATGCGGCCGCTCCGTGAGCTGCCGCGGATTTCGGCGCTACGAGTCGGTTTCCGGTCTGTGCCGAGCGTCGCGCCGCTCGCGATGTTCGCTGCCGCCGCACGTCTCTGGCAGCGCGTCCCAGTGGTCGAGAGTACGCCAGTGAGTCTAAGTGACCTTCGTGTCCTCTGTGTCCTTCGTGGTGAAGGCTCTATCCCCCACCGACGAAGTTCACGATTTCAATCCGATCGCCGTCGCGGATCTCGGTGCGGTCAAACAACGCGCGCTTCAGGACCGTGAGGTTGTGCTCGACGGCGACGCGTCGCGCGTCGATGTCGAGCTGCGCGAGCAGGCCGCTCACTGTAAGAGGGCCGGCGACTTCGAACGGGTCACCGTTCAGCGTGATCTTCAAGGACGAGCCAGCCGTTTTCATTCTAGCCCACATGCCCGCTGAACTCCGATGGCTGGGAGCTGGGTCCTGGGTCAGTTTCCCGGACGGAGGACGTTGCTGCCGCCGGACGGGGCGACTCGGCGCCTCGCCGCCACGAATGACGCGCGGAAAAATGCGTGCACCGGCCTGGGCTGACGATCGCCGCGTCGATTTCAGCCAATGTCGATGGCCGGTGTTCGGAACAAGCAACGCCGGTGTAGTTCGAGCAGTGGGGTGATTCTCGACGATCGCCGCGGCCCGTACGCCTCTCGCACGCATTTTACCGGCACCGGATCGCGCGCATTCGACGCGGCGGGGCCTGAGTCGTCCCGTCCGCCGGCACGACCACATCCCATCCGGGGCCCTCGGCGCCACCCACGAATGACGGCGACGACCGCCTGGCGGCGGGGCCGGTGGCACCCCGCGAACCGTGTGAGCGACGCGTCTCACGCGGCAGTTGGGAAATCGCACCGCAGCGCCGAA
>JBGOTP010000291.1:0-6527 GCA_041476545.1 Vicinamibacteria bacterium
AGTCATTCGTCTTTCTGTGCGAGCCGGACAGCTGGGCATCTTCCATGTGCCAGGAGGAACTGCGAGTTGCTCGTGATCGATTCGTGCCTGTCTTGACAATTCGACTTCGAGGCTCTGTCCCGGACAACCTTAAGGTGAGGGGCTCCGGGTTTTTCAGAATAATGCGAGGGTGAGTTGTGCGGCACAATCAGGCCAATCGGCCCAGGAGAGTGTGCCGTGAAGAAGAAACGCGTTTCCGTCGAACAAATCACTCTGGTCTTGCGGCAGGTCCAGAGAGGCGTCCCGGTCAGCGATGTCTGTCGGCAGGTCGGGATGTCCGAGCAGACGTTCTATCGTTGGAAGAAAGTGTACGGCAGGCTCCCGCCCAGTGAAGCCCGCGAGATGGTGAAGGCCACGCGATCGTCCGCGTATTACGCGAGCCGGAAAGACCCGCTGACCGCCTTCCGCCAACGCGTGCGGGAGTTGGCCCAGACAGCCGTGCATCCGGCGGGACCCAGACGGGCGCGGTGCAGCACGCCAGGCAAATTGACCCACCACCTGCTCATTGACCCGAATCACCTCGACGGATACGATTGATGCCCAATTAGTTAGCTGTGGAAAGTATTTCGCCAAAGAGACACCCATGCTGAAACTGTTGCGGCTGATTAAGCCCTATCGGGCGTACGTCGCCATCGTGCTCGTGCTCGCGCTTGCTCAGTCGCTGGCGAATCTGTTCCTTCCGCGGCTGATGGCCGACATCGTGGACAAGGGCATCGTGAAGGGCGACACCCGCGCGATTCTCCTCGTGGGCGGCCGGATGCTGCTGATGGCCGTCGTCGGCACCGGCTGCGCCATCGCCGGCAGCTTCTTCTCCTCGCGCATCTCCACGGGGTTCGGCCGCATCGTCCGCGGTGCGATCTTCACCCGCGTGGAGCACTTCTCGGTGCACCAGTTCGACCGCTTCAGCACGGCCTCGCTTGTCACGCGCACGACGAACGACACCACGCAGGTGCAAATGGTGTTGATCATGATGCTGAACATGGTCATCACCGCGCCGATGATGGCCATCGGGGGCGTGATCCTGGCGCTCTCCCAGGACGCGGCGCTTGCGTGGGTGCTGATCGCGGTGATGCCCGTGATGGCCGTGGTGTTCGTGCTCATCATGCGTGGGGCGGTCCCCTTGTTCCAGGTGATGCAGGTCAAGATCGACCGGCTGAATCTCGTGCTCGACGAGGGACTGAGCGGCGTGCGCGTGATTCGCGCGTTCGACCGGGGCGAGCATCAGCACGCGCGCTTCGACGAGGCGAATCTGGACCTGACCAATACCGCCATCGCCGTGAACCGCCTGATCGCTTTTCTCATGCCGGCCATGATGATCATGCTGAACGTCACGAGCATCGCGATCATCTGGTTCGGCGGCCGCCGCATCGACGCCGGGACGATGCAGGTGGGCGCGATGATCGCGTCGCTGCAATATGCGATGCAGATTCTGTTTGCGGTGTTCATGGTCGCCGCGATGTTCGTCATGTTCCCGCGCGCGGCGGCATCGGCGGCGAGAATCAACGAAGTCCTCGACGTCGCGCCGGAGATCAACGACCCCGTTCAGCCCCAACACATTGCGAATCGAAGGGGCCACGTGGAGTTTCAGAACGTGACCTTCCAGTATCCCGGAGCCGAGGAGCCCGCGCTCACCGGCGTGTCGTTCGAAGCGCGACCCGGCGAAGTGACGGCAATCATCGGCGGCACCGGCTCCGGCAAGTCAACACTCGCGGGTCTGATTCCGCGCTTCTACGACGTGAACGAAGGCCGTGTGCTCGTGGACGGCGTGGACGTTCGCGAGCTGACGCTGACGGATCTCCGCGGACGAATTGGGTTCGTGCCGCAGAAGGCGGTGCTCTTCTCCGGGACCATCGCCGCGAATATCCGCTATGGACGGGACGAAGCCTCGGACGAAGACGTGCGCCACGCGGCAACGGTGGCGCAGGCGGTCGAATTCGTCAGTGGGATGGCCGACGGCTTCGCCTCGGTCATCGCGCAGGGAGGCATCAACCTGTCCGGTGGCCAGAAGCAGCGTCTGGCGATTGCGCGGGCGATCGTGCGGCGCCCGGAGATCTACGTGTTCGACGACAGCTTTTCCGCGCTCGACTTCGCGACCGACGCCAGGCTGCGCGCCGCGCTGAAGGACGAAATCGGTAACGCGACGGTCTTCGTCGTGGCGCAACGGATTGGCACCGTCATCAACGCGGATCGCATCGTGGTGCTCGACAACGGGCGCGTTGCCGGCATGGGCACTCACGCGGAGCTGATGAAAACGAGCGAGGTCTACCGCGAGATCGTGGCATCCCAGGTGTCGCTCGAGGAGGTCGCATGAGCAACGGGCGACCGTCTCAGCCTGCGTCCCCGCCTCAGCGCACGCCGCCGCCGGCCATGTTCGGCCGCCCGATTGGCGGCGTCGGCATGCCGGTTCAGAAGGCCAAGAACTTCAAAGTCACGCTGAACCGCCTCCTCGGCTATCTTCGGCCGCACCGCCAGGCGCTCATTGTCGTGATTGTGGCTGGCGCGATCGGCACTGTCTTCAGCGTCGTGGGGCCGAAGATCCTCGGCCTGGCCACGACGAAGATCTTCGAGGGCTACGTCGCGCGCGCCCGCGGTATTCCCGGCGCCGGCGTCGATTTCGTCTATGTCGGTCGCATTCTGTTGGAGCTCATCGGCCTCTATCTGGTGGGCCAGACGTTCAATTACCTGCAGCTGTACCTGATGTCGGGTGTCGCGCAGAAAACCGTCTACGGGTTGCGCCGGGAAGTCGAGGCCAAGTTCGAGCGTCTGCCGCTCAAGTTCTACGACTCGCGGACACGCGGCGAGTTGCTGAGCCGCGCCGTCAACGACATGGACAGCATCAGCAGCACGCTGCAGCAGAATCTCACGCAGCTGCTCACCTCTGTCCTGACGCTTATCGGCGTCATCATCATGATGCTCACGATCAGCTGGATCCTGACGATTGTGATCGTGCTCACGCTGCCCCTCAGCCTGGTCATCGTCGCCAGGATCGCGAAGCGGTCGCAAAAGCACTTCATGGGCCAGCAGAAAGCGCTTGGCGCGCTCAACGGTCATGTCGCCGAGATGTACGGCGGTCACACCATCATCACCGCCTTCGGCCACGAACAACGCTCGGTCGCGACGTTCGGCGGGCTGAACGACAAGTACTACGACGCCGCCTGGCGTGCGCAGTTCATCAGCGGCATCATCATGCCGACGATGATGTTTGTGGGGAATCTGGGATATGTGTTGGTGGCGGTCATCGGCGGCGTGCTCGTGACGCGCCGTTCGATTTCGATTGGCGACGTCCAGGCGTTCATCCAGTACGGACGGCAGTTCTCCATGCCGATCACGCAGTTGAGCGGGATCGCGAACACCATTCAGCTCACGATCGTGTCGGCCGAGCGCATCTTCGAACTCCTGGACGAACAGGAGGAGGCGCCGGATTCGCCGTCAGCGGCCGTCATCGCGGTTCCTCGAGGCAGCGTGCGTTTCGACGACATGAGCTTCAGCTACAAAGAGGATGTGCCGCTCATCGACAACATGTCCATCGACATCGCACCCGGACAGATGATCGCGATCGTGGGTCCGACCGGCGCCGGCAAGACCACGCTCGTTAATCTGCTGATGCGCTTCTACGACGTCAACGCCGGCAGCATCCGCGTGGACGGCATGGACATCAGGGAGCTGAAGCGGGGCGCGCTTCGCCGCATGTTCGGCATGGTGCTGCAGGACACGTGGCTCTTTTCCGGAACGATCCGCGAGAACATTGCCTACGGCCGTGAAGATGCCCACGAGGACGCGATCGTGAAGGCGGCAAAGGCCGCGCAGGCGGATCACTTCATCCGGACGCTGCCGGAGAACTATGGCACGGCGATTAACGAGGAAGCGACCAACCTGTCGCAGGGGCAGAAGCAGCTGCTCACGATTGCGCGCGCGTTTCTCGCCGACCCGGCGATCCTCATCCTGGACGAAGCGACGAGCAGCGTCGACACCCGCACCGAGGTGCTGATCCAGAAAGCCATGGGCGAGCTGATGCGCGGCAGGACGACCTTCGTCATCGCCCATCGTCTGTCCACGATTCGCAACGCCGATCTCATCCTGATGATGGAGCATGGACGGATCGTCGAGAAGGGGACGCACCAGGAGCTCCTGGCGGCGAAGGGGCACTATGCGGACCTTTATCACAGCCAGTTCGCCGGCCGGCCCCTGCAGGTCGCACAGGAGGTGGGTGGGTAGGGCGGGCAGGGCGAGCAGGACGTGCTGGGCGGGCAGGGCAGGCAGGGCAGGCAGGGCGTTGCGACGGTGTCGTAGCGCGGGACGGTTCGATATGAGTGGCGTCTTCCTTTCCGTCGCAGGAGAATAGGCGCCACGCCAACCGTGGACAGGCTCGCGCGACCACGCGGCAACTCGACAAGATAAGAGGACACGTGATGTTGAACTGGAGACGCACCCTCGCCGTCGTGGCCACGATCGGCCTGACCGCGACCGCAACGACCACCTGGACCCAGACGCCCGCAGGCGTTGCACAAGCACCGGCACAAGCTCGGGGACAGGGTCGCGGACGCGGCCCTGTCGTCCTCGCCCCGCCGGACAAGCCCGCGCCCGCTGTCACCGTCACTGGCGGACAGACTGCAGGCGGCATTTATGGCGACGTCGCCATCTATCGCGGCATCCCCTTCGCGGCCCCGCCCGTGGACGACCTGCGTTGGCGGTCGCCTCAGCCGGTGAAGCCGTGGCAGGGCATCCGCGAGGGGCTGGCCTTCGGCGGTACGTGCACCACCGCGGAGGATTGCCTCTACGTCAACGTCTACAAGCCGGTTGACGCCGCGCCCAGCGCCAGGCTGCCGGTGATGGTGTGGATCTACGGTGGCGCCTTCACGAGCGGATCGTCGAACAACTACGAAGGCCCGAACTTCGCGAAGAAGGGCATCGTGTATGTGTCGCTCAACTATCGCCTCGGCCGGACCGGCTGGTTCTCGCACGCGGCCATTACGAAGAATGCGCCGGCGAACGAGAGCGTATCCAACTACGGTCTGCAGGATCAGATCGCAGCGCTGACGTGGGTACAGAAGAACGTCGGCGCCTTCGGCGGTGACAACACGAAGGTCACCGTGTTCGGCGAGTCGGCCGGCGCCATCTCGGTCAACTACCTGATGATCGTCCCGGAAACGAAAGGCCTGTTTCAGAAGGCGATTTCCGAATCCGGCTTCGGCAGAATCGACTTGACGCCGCTCGCGCGGTCCGAGCAGGCGGGCGCGTCCTTCTTCTCGACCCACGGCATCACCGGCGACTCCGCCGACACGCTGAAGGCGATGCGCGCCGTGCCGTTCACCGATCTGGCAGGGGGCTTGGGTCTAGGCGCCGCCGGTCCGATCCAGGACGGCAAGCTGCTCACCATCGGCACGGCAGAGGCGTTCTCGAAAGGCCTCGAAGCCAGAGTTCCCTATATGGTAGGCGGCAACAGCAACGAGGCGAGTCTCTTTCAGACGGCCGACCCGCCCGCGCGCCTCGCGGCGATTCTCGCGTCAACGGGCGGCATCGGACCGTACGAGGCGGCCGGCAAGGGCGACCCGGAACGCACAGTCAACCTGATGGTCACGGATCAGCAGATCGGCGAACCGGATCGGCTGCTCGCGCGCGCGCACACGAAGAACGCTCAGACGGTGTATCGCTACCACTTTTCCTACGTGGCGCCGGAGAACAGGGATGGGTTCGGCCTGTCCCACGGGGGGGAGATTGGGTTCGTGTTCGGCCGATCGATCGCCAATCCGGAAGATGCGGCCACGAGTGCAGCGGCCAACGGCTACTGGGCGGCCTTTGCAAAGACCGGCGATCCGGGCGCGGCGGGTGGGCCGGCATGGCCGAAGTACAACATCGCCAACGAGACCGTGTTGGAGTTTGGTGTCGATGGCGTCCATCCGCGCACCCAGTTCCACAACGATCGTCTCGACTGGCTCGAAGCCCATCGCGCCCAGGTCATTTCCAGCGCGGCGGCGGGCGGCGGCAGGCCGACGGGCGGGAATGCCGGCAGACGCGGCGCCGCGGCAGGCGCAGGAGCCGCCGGCGCGCCCGCGACCGGCCGTTAGCGCTGTTTTCACGTCATCGTAGCGCAGGGCTTCCGCCTCCGCTGAAGCTTCGGCGGACCGCCGTAGCCTTGGCGAAGGCTGGTCAGCCCTGCCGGCGTGGGCAGCCCTGAAGGGCTGCACTACGAGATAAACGAAACCGCTTTAGATCAACCTGGCGTTCCCCACCAATTGAACCGCACGAGAAGGTCGCCAGTTTCATGGCGACCTTCAACGTCAGAAGTCCGTTCGAACACGAACGGCGACGCTCCGCGGTGCGGGAAGCGCGGTCCCTGAAAACAGTCCCGCGAAGTTGATGACATCGAATCGATTGGTGAGGTTCCGCACGTCGGCCTGCAATCGGACGTTGTGCCTCGAACTCTTTGCGAGGATGACGCCCACGGATGCATCCAACGTGAGCGACGGCCGCACCCGTCCCGTTTCGAA
>JBGOTP010000292.1:0-6496 GCA_041476545.1 Vicinamibacteria bacterium
CGGATCGACGTGGCGCTCGACGACCTCCAAGTCCTCGAAGATGAGGGCATCGTTCCGTCCAAGTGGCAGGATCTTCCGGCCGTGATGGGCAACACCAGCGCTCCCGTGACGGCGGCGGTTTCCATTCGGCCGGTGCTCGGCATCGTCCTCACGCAAGACTGCGATGCAGTCCACAGTCCAGACCTGACGCTCGCCGAGGTCTCCGAGTTCAACGCAGTCGACGGCGGCCTGAAGGACCTTACTGAGGGCTCGGAGAAGTGGGTCCGAAAGATTCTCCAGCAGGCCAAGCTCAATCAGAAATGGTTCTACCTGCCAAGGAACCCAAGCATTGGGTTCTCTCGCGCGATGGCCGCGGATTTTCGGTCGACCGCAAAGGTCTCCAGGCCCGATCTTGAGGCGATGCGAGAGAAATTCAGGATCGCAAGACTTAACGACATCGCTGCCGCTCACTTCCGAGAACGGCTTGGGGAATTCTTTCGGCGGTATCCGCACGATGAGTGGTACTCGCTTACGAAGGAAGAACTGCAGATCTACCGCAAACACGCCGGCGAGGTCCTCCCATTTCCCTGGCAGGAATAGCCGCGATCCAATCCGCTACGCGGCATGTAGGCGGATCTCGCAGTCACGCAGCGGCTAGGAGGGCAGCACCATCTCTTCGGGTACTTCGATGACAATGCAGACGGTTCGCCGACGTACGACCCTGGCACCTACAGTTCTCCTCGGAAGGCGCGGGACTGGAGGGAGACAAAAAGGGCCTCGAGCGAGGTGAGCGCGGCACGGTTGGCCGACCTCAGCTTCTCAATGTCTGCGATGCGTCGAGCGAACTCGCGTTGCAGATCGATCGGCACCATCGGAATGGGCAGCGCCTTGATGAGCGCCATGTTCAGGCCGGCCATGATGACCCCTTTCGACGCTCGCTCAAGGTATCGTCGGGCAACCGGATGGCGTAGAAAATACGCGTGCAAGAAGATTGGCAGGCACCTGGTCTCGTCCAGTGTGATGCAGCATAGGTGCTTCGTATTGATGGCGAGGGGGATATCGTTCGGAACGATGGCGCACCTTCCACACGTTCCCATAATCGTGATGAGCACGTCTCCCGGCACGACCGTGTAACGTTTCAATTGGCGGTGCTTCGCTTCCGAGATGAACCGACGTTCGTCCCATCGGAATTCGTTCTCGACTACGTTGTCGATGCCCAGCACTGCAACGCCAGCCTCGATGAACTCCGAGTGCAAGAGCTGACTGCCGAATGGTCCAGTGCGGATGGCCCCTGGTCTGTGCAGTGCCATCTCAGAGACAGTGACCACCCGCCACGACCGGTTCCGCACGTCCCCGAACATGTCGAGAAAGATCGCCTGCGTCAGCGCGTCGAGTTGCGCAAGCGCGGATCGGCGCCTTGCTCGAAGTTCCTCTGCAAGGTCGAGCAGTTGTGCGATGCGGCGCTGCTCAGGCAGGGGCGGCAAATAAATCCTCGTGCTTAAGAACTCTCCGCGGTTGACGTGCTGCATCGTCGCGCCATGAAGATGCCGTCGCATCGCACGCAACGCCTCCTCAAGCCCGTACCGCAAGTAGCGCTTGTCAACTCGAGAGTTGTCGGGCACAACGCGGAAGATGTGTTGGTTCAGCACAGCGGCGTCGGGTCCCGTCCATTCAAAGACGCCCAAAGATGCAGACCATGAAACCAGCAAGTCTGCGGGCTGGACCAGCAGAGCTTGGGAAACATCTCGCGTTGTCCGGTTGTATGGCTTTGCCGGATCCGTCAGGTTTTGGATCCGAATGATGCGTCTGCCTACTTCGCTCCAATCGGTGGGCTGGAATGCAGCGCCGTTAATGAACTCTGCGATGTCGTCCAGAGCGACGAGGCTCGCAGTCACCGCAGCATCCCCTCCAACTCCTTCATCCCCCGCTGAATCTCCTCCTCGATCTTCGCCAACTCGTTGAGAATCTCCCTCGGCGCCCGATGCGCAACCTCTTCGTGCACCACCTCTTTGTATCGATTGAGCGAGAGGTCGTATCCCTGTGCGGTGATGTCGGCCTTGGGCACGCAGAAACTCTGCGCCGTCCGCGCCCGCTTGCGTTCGGCGCCGTCGCGCTGCGCCCATCGCGCCAGCACGTCCGGCAAGTTATTCTTGACGTGATCGTCAGGCGACAGTGTCGATTTCGTCACCGCGCCCAGCTTGTCCTCCGGCAACAGCGGCGTCCGCTTGTCGTCGAGGCTCCACCCATCAGCGTCCACGTCGTAGAACCAGACGAAGTCCGTCCCGCCGGAATTCGTCTTCGTGAAGAGCAGAATCGCGGTGGACACGCCGGCGTACGGCTTGAACACGCCTCCCGGCAACGACACGACCGCATCGAGCTTCTGATCCTCGACGAGCATGCGCCGCAACTGCTTGTGCGCGTTGCTCGAGCCGAACAACACGCCGTCGGGGACAATGACCGCCGCGCGGCCGCCGGGCTTGAGCAGGCGCAGGAACAACGCGAGGAAGAGCAGCTCGGTCTTCTTGGTCTTGACGATCTGCAGCAGGTCCTTCGCCGTGTTCTCGTAGTCGAGGCTGCCGGCGAATGGCGGGTTCGCGAGCACCAGCGTGTAGGCCTCGTCATCGCCCGCATGCTCCTGCGCAAGCGAGTCGCGATAGCGGATGTCCGGCTTCTCCACGCCATGCAGCAGCATGTTCATGCTGCCGATGCGTAGCATCGTGTTGTCGAAGTCGAAGCCGTGAAACATCCGCTCGTGGAAGTGCTTCGCGAGCTTCGCGTCGTGGAGCATCTTCGGGTGGCGCTCGCGCAGGTACTCACCTGCGGCCACGAGAAATCCGGCCGTCCCACACGCCGGATCGCAGATCAGATCCGACGGCTGCGGCTTCGTCATCTCCACCATCAGGCGGATGATGTGCCGCGGCGTGCGAAACTGCCCGTTCTGCCCTGCCGACGCGATCTTGCCGAGCATGTATTCGTAGAGATCTCCCTTGGTGTCCCGGTCGTCCATCGGCACGGCGTCGAGCAGGTCCACGACTTTGGCGAGCAGGGCCGGCGTCGGGATCGTGAACCGCGCATCCTTCATGTGCTGCGAGTACGTGGAGTCGATGCCTCCCAGGCCGCGCAGGAACGGAAAGACGTGCTCGCTGATGACCGTGAACATCTCGCCAGGGGCAAAATGCTTGAATCGTGACCAGCGAAAGTCCTCATACGCCCGGCGCTGCTTGTCCTTGCCGCTTGGGAAGATCGCGCGGTCGGTGGGCTTCTTGAGCCGGGTCGCCTTGTTTTCGGCGAGCGTCTGCAGATCGTCGAGCCTTCTCAGGAAGAGGAGATATGTAATCTGCTCGATGACTTCGAGCGGATTGGAGATGCCGCCGGACCAGAACGCGTTCCAGACCGCGTCAATCCTGCTCTTGATGTCACCGGTGATCATTCGGGGATGAACCTCAGCGGAGGATCATTGACCCTCACCCACTCATCGCGCAAGGATGATCGCATGGACCTCTCGCTCCAGACCGAACGCCACGGCCGGCTCGTCGCCACACTCACCGACGAGGGCGTGGAAACCACCGTCACGGCAGCCAACGGCCACGCGGCGGGCCTCGCGCTGCTCGAAGCCATCGATCGCGCGGCGGCAGAGGGCTACGGGGAGTGCTTCTGGCCGGAGCCTGACGGCACCTACTGGTGGATGCTGCGACGGTTGGCGATGCGGCTCGAGCTGGTCGTGCTCTGGAACAGCGGCGGTGCCTCCGGCTGGCAGCACGTGTTCCGCGCGGTGACGCATGCAGACGATTTCAGCAAGGGCGCGGCCGACCTGATCGCGGCGCAGTCCGTGCGACAGGAGTAGAAGAGGTCCTACTTCACGCTGAATCTGACGTCCCGCCGAATCGGCGCCTCGCCGCGGACCGTCGCCTGGATGGTCATCAGATAAGCACCCGGCGCGAGATCGGCGACGGGCAGATCGTGCTCGTAGTTCACGAAGCGGCCTGCGGCGAAGTCGTCCAGCGGGAGCGCGTCCGTGAACGAGCGCAGCGGCGCGTTGTGCTCGTCGGTGATCGTGAGCGAGATCGAGACCGGGACGACGGCGGGCCGGCCGCCCTGATAGACGCGCGCGAACGCCGTGACCCGATCGGCGCGCGTGAATTCCCGGCGCGCGGTCGGCGTCACGGTCGCCGGCAGCAGCGTCGCCAGCAGATTGCCGAGCGCCGCCGGCGGCGCCGGCCGCGTTCGCATGACGACGCCCGACACGGACAACGGCAGGCGCGAGAAGTCCGGGACGTCGATCGATACGTACACGCTGCCGGTCTTGTCGAGCCGCTGGTGATGGGCCGACACTCGCAACTCGTAGCGGCCAGGTCCCAGATCCATGCGCGAGAAGACCTCGAACGTCGCCTCCGCAGCGCCGGATGGCAGCGCAATTCGCGCGGTCCGCTCGGTGCTGCCTCTCGGAGTCCCGTCCGGCGTGAACGCGCGCGTGAGGACGTCGACCGCATCGGTCGTCCCCGGCGCCGTCGGCGGGGCGTCCAGGCCAATCGTGAAGATCACCGTGGACCCGCTCGGGGCGGCGCTCGCGAACGGCGCGACCGCGAGCCGCATCGGCAGGTCGCGGCGCGATAACGCACCGGCAATGGCGGATTCGAGCGGCGGCGCCTCGGCGGCCGCCTCCGTGACTTTGGCGGGCGGATTGTAGTACCGACTCCGCGTGTGGACCTCGACCCCCGGCCGGTTCACTTTCACGTCGAGCCGGCGATACTCGTCGCCCTTCGGATCCAGGCCGGACGGCTCGTAGCCGAGGAGATAGTACGAGCCTGTTTCGACCATGATGCGCGGCGCGACTCGCTCGGGAAAATTGTCGTTCACGACCGCGTGCCCGCCCGTATAGCCGGCGAGCGTCAGCAGAAAGTCCTGCGCCCGGTCCTCGCCGCCTCTGCCGCCTTTGGTCTTCAGCCCCGACGGGTCGACCGGATAGATACTGACGTTGGCCAGTTGGGCCTCACGAAAGACTCGATTGAGCGCGACACGCTGCGCGCTCTCGCACAGGATGTCGCCCGGCACAATCGCCACGCCGGTGCTGAGGAACACCACGACCTTGCGCCGATCCTGAATCCCCTTCAACGATTGCGCGACACGCTCCAGGACTTCGATCGAGCAGAGTCGGCACGTGCATTGTCCAGACTCGACGTTCAGGCCATTGAGGAGGGTGACCGCGGTGGGCTCCTTCTCAGATCCCATCCCACTGAGAGCGCGGCGCAACCTGACGCGATCGGCGGTAAAGTCTTGCGCGGTCGCGTTGCCGAAGGCATACACGACGGCCATGCGATCGTCCGAACCCAGACTGTCGATCAGCGCCTCGGCCGTCCGGCGGACGCTACGCCACCCCGCCAACGATCCAACCCCCACATCGTCGACGACGAGGACGATGATGCGACTGTCACGGAGCTGATTCGACAGGACGTCCGGTGCGACGTCCTGCATCCAGGAGGCCGTCGGCGGCGCCGGTGGAGGCACGTTGACCGCCGCGAACGCGACGACTGCCTGCGGCTTGCCGTTCTCGAGCAGCGTGAAGTCTGCGGCCGTGAGACCCGTGACGGGTTTGTAGTCGCGATCGAGGACCGAGACGTCGAGTTGTACGAGGTTCGTGCCGCCGCGAAACACGGGCGGCGTCTGCGCCTGCCGCGCGGCGACAGCGATCGAAACAGCGACGGCGCCTGCAGCGACCGTCGCAAGGAAACGCGTCAAGAGGCCATTATGCCCCGCGGCCGCCGCGCCCGACGCCGGCCGCACCAGCGCCCCGGCCGCTGCCCATGCCAGTGGCAGTGCCAGTACCGATGCGCAGCCGGATCGAGAGCTTCTCCTGCGCGACCGGATCCTGACCGGCGCCGGTCGCGGCCGGCAACTCGAACGAGATCACGTCGCCGCTCGCCGGCCACGCAATTTCCTTCGTGCTGCTCCCGCCGCTCGTCGACACCGACCCGTCGGGACTAATCGCCTGACGATTCACCGTGACCACCAGCGTCCTCGGCGCGCCGTTGTCCACCTTCGCGTTCAACGTGCCGGTGACGATCACGCCGACGGTCCCGCGGCTCGTCGCGATGGACATCGCAGGAAACGCAAAGCCCGATCCCGACGCCTCGAATCGCAGCGCCTGATGCGCGACTTCGCGCTCGACCGTCGTCCCGCTTTCCGAATTCACATTGATATTGATGTTGCTGCCGCCACGTCCGCCCCTACCGCCGCGCGCGCCGCCCCCGGAAACCGTCTGGTCAATCACCCCTGCGCCGGCCGGCACCGTGTGCACGAGCCAGAGCTCCGCGTTGTATGACGACGTCGAGCTGCCGCGCCCGCCGCCACGCCCACCGGCTCCCGCCATGCCACGACTCTGCATGGTTTCCCTCAGGCGCTGCAGATCCGTCAACTGCTGCAGATCCGTCGATTGCTGGCTCTGTTGGCCTCGCCCGCCTTGCTGTCCTTGCTGACCCTGTTGTCCCTGCTGACCCTGCGCGCCCTGTTGACCTTGTCC
>JBGOTP010000293.1:0-6474 GCA_041476545.1 Vicinamibacteria bacterium
CGGCTCGAAGGTCTCGAAGCCTTTCAGGAACGACCGGTAGAGCGGATTGGCGTTCTCCGCCTGCGCGACGCAGATCC
Source organism: Vicinamibacteria bacterium (assembly GCA_041476545.1). Taxonomy (GTDB): domain Bacteria; phylum Acidobacteriota; class Vicinamibacteria; order Vicinamibacterales; family CAVVIG01; genus JBGOTP01. The sequence continues at coordinate 78 of JBGOTP010000293.1, forward strand.
GCGGCAGCTTCTGGATCAGCCCGAGCTCTTCCATCATGAGGAGACCCTTGCCGAGCGCGCTCACGTTCCCGAGGTTGCCGCCGGGAATGATGATCCAGTCGGGCACCTCCCAGTCGAACTGCTGCACGATCTCGATCGCGACCGTCTTCTGCCCCTCGATGCGGAGACTGTTCATCGAGTTGGCGAGGTAGATGCGTTTCTGCTTGGTGATCTCCTGCACCACGGCCATGCAGCCGTCGAAGTCGGTGTCGAGCGAGAGCACGAGCGCGCCGTTCGCGAGCGGCTGCACGAGCTGCGCCGGCGAGACCTTGTCACGTGGCAGGAGGACGACCGCCGGGATCCCGGCCGCGGCGCCATACGACGCCAGCGCCGCCGAGGTGTCCCCGGTCGAGGCGCACGCAACCGCGTCGATGTGGTTGCCATCGGCGATCATTTGCTTCACGACCGACACCAGCACCGTCATGCCGAGGTCTTTGAAAGACCCGGTGTGGGAATTGCCACACTGCTTCACCCACAGGTCCTCGACGTGGATCTGCTTGCCGTAGCGATCGGCCCAGAAGAGATTGCTGTTGCCCTCGTACGTCGAGACGATGTTGTCGTCATCGATGAAGGGAACGACCCACTCCTTCTTGCCCCACACGCCCGAGCCGTAGGGATAGGAGTTGCGCTGCTGGCGGTCTTCGAAGAGGCGCATCCACGCCGCGGGCGCCCGTGTCTTCAGGGCGTCCATGTCGTGTTGCACCTCGAGCAGATCGCCGCAGGTAGGGCAGCGGTAGATGATCTCGAGGAGGCTGAATTGCCCCTCACATCCGTTGATGCAGCGAAACCATGCATTGTAGCTCATGACCCGAGAAGCTTCCGCCACGGCGGCAAAAAATGCAACTCGTGATCCGTTGAAAAGTGAGCGAGGCGTTGATCGAAGCTACCGCGGCGAGACGAGTGACTTCGTGATCTCGTAGGCGGACATCGCCTCGAGGTCACACACTTGGCTCGCGATGGGTGCGCCGTGCGAGACGGTGTCGATGCTTGCGGATGATGACGTGCTCACTTCGAGCGTGCGAGTCGCTACTTCTATGCGTCGCGTACCGCCCGCGTCCGTGGGAGCAGGAGCAGGTTGCAAGGGGACGGCCCTCGGAGGCTGCGGCGGAGACGTGCCAGCACGGCGGCGCCGCACTGGTCGCGGTCGCCGCGGGCCGCGCTCACGGTCCGGCCGCGTGCGTCCAGGCCTACCGGCCGCGGGCCGCCGAGCACACGGTGCTCCACCGCCTCGTGCGGGCGCACCTCGCCACCTTTCTGCGCGCCGCCGAGGCGGCCGGCGGCGTCCCGCCGTTCGTCGAGCGCGAGTTCCGCCAGTTCCTCGGCTGTGGCGCGTGGGCCCGCGGCTTCGCCGTTCCAGAGTGAGTATTCCCGTCGTGATGCGCCGAGCACGGTCCGGCTGACGCGCCGGCATCACCCGCTCGAGGGACAGGTCCTCGACGTGGTGATGGCCCGCATCCGTCGGCTTGCCTGGGGCTGGTCTGGAGCTCTTGAAGGCCACTACGCGGCGTTCGCCCGCAGTGGAGTTAACCGGATAACCATGACGTCCTTTATGGTGCGTAGTCAACACGGCATGAGATGGGGTAGGGGGCTGATCGACCAGGCATTCTTCGAGGTTTTCGAGCACGCGGGCCCGCGCCCATGCCGCGCGACACACCATGAGGAGAGCGGCCCGCAAGGTCACGGGGTACGCGAGCGAGAAATCGCAGACAAGACTTCAGGAGTTCTGGGATCTCACGCTGGTCCGAGATAGACCTGACGCGCGCCAACCCCATGAGAGCACGTGTGGGCGAAGCTTGTGAGATCAAGAGAAGGCCACGCCCCCTTACAAGATTCTCGGCCAGGGAGTGACTCGATGACTGGCAGCGACGAGGTGGGATGGACAACCGCAATCTGAAAGAATTGCTGCGCCGTTTGGATGCGCGGGACTACGTCCGTCGTCGCGAGGCGCTCGACGCGCTGGTGGGAGGTCGCGCACCTGAGGCCGTCGACGCATGCCTCCGGCTGATCAATGACCCGCACGAGGCCGTGCGGTGGGGAGCAGCGCACGGCCTCGGTATCTTGCGGGACCCGTGCGCCGTCCCTGCCCTAACGGCAGCTCTTTACGACCCCGCCCTGCGTGATGTTGCGCGGCAGTCTCTTGAGGCGATTGGGACTCGGGAGGCGATGCATAGTGTTCAACGAGTGCCGGATATCGCGGCCGGGCGTGATACTTCAGGGCCTTTCCTCGCGGTGAGGGGCGATGGAATACCCTTCGCGCGCCGCCTAACCGATAGCGCTTGTGCGCCGATTGTAGCCCTACCTGCCCCGTTCTCAGTGCTGCAACACTTCCCACTACTACTCGGCTTCCTTGAAGTCGTGGGAATTGGCGTATCTCTGAGCATCCTCGGTCTTCTGGTTGAGGCAAGCCTGAGATGGCGACTCCCACACTTCGCTGAATGGTTTGCGCTATGCATTGGAATGCCTTGCTTCTTGTGGGCATGGTCATTCTTTCTGTACCTAGTCTGGGCAATAGACCAAAGCATCGCAATCGTGTCCGTTTGTCCACCGGATCGGGCTTGAAACGCCGGATCGCCCGCTGCGTCCGCATCGCCTCTTCGAGCGGCATCGCCAACGGAAGACTCCAAACGCTCTTCATCTCGTCCATCGTCAGACCCCTCCCAGGTAGAAAAGTACTATCAACCCAAACTCGGACGTTGGGCCTTGTACTGCCGTTCGCCACAGCGGCGGTGATCATCGCGTGGGATGACAAAGGGCATAGGCGGAAGCAGGCGCGCCGTACGTTACTTCGCTCGTGACGCGATCTGTCCGATCGAGGGCAGCGCTGCTGGTGGCGAGCGTTGCCCTGTCGTGGTGCGAAGCGTGTTCCACCCTCAGCTTGCCCGATTTCCCATCGCGACGCGCTGAACGACAGCCGGCCACCGGATCTAGCCCGGACATTTTGATTGGTGCCGACACGGTCGTTGAGGCTGACCGGCTCGATCACTACTTCGGGACGGATCTCCTAGACTCTGGCTTTCTCCCCGTCTATGCCGTCGTAGAGAACCGGTCGACCTCTCAGAGTTGGATCCTGGATCCCGCGAGAGTACACCTGGCTCCTCATCCCGATAGCTCCTCTGTTCCTCTAGAGCCGAGCATGAAGGGGCGGTTCGCAACGGGTGTGAGCCTGGCCGGGGCCGGATTCGCGGGGACTCTCATGCTTAATCCGATCGGATTCGGACTCGTGATCGCTGGCGCAAAGATTGGCTCGGATGCGAGGGTCATCGAGAACAAGTTGATTTCACGCGAGCTTCACACTCAAACCCTCTCCCCGGGCGGCTCGGCGGAGGGCTTCGTCTACTTCGACGTCGCCGCCACACGCTCATGCCCTACTTGCGTCCTCGTCGTGGAGCTCCTCGATCCATCGACCGAGTCCATGACCTCGTTGAAGGTATCCATCCCGTGGAAGCGCTGAGGCCGATCACCTCGCGGTTGGCGCGCACCGCAGCCGCGCTGGTCATCGTCGGCACATGCCTCTGCGCCTGCACGTCAGTGTGGAACTTCCCCCCGCCGAGTCTCCGGTACGAAGGTCGCCCCAAGCACCCCGCCACCGCGGTGCTGATTCTCGGGCCAGAGCTGCGCGCAGCGCGATGGGAAGCAATGATCAGCCCGGTCGACAGAGCGCAGATTCCGCTCGGCGACACGCTCGCTCAGGAATGTGAAGAGTTGGCGCGCGCGACCTTCGAGAGAGTCGAAGTTGCAGACATGAGCGGGCCAAGGGCCGACTTACCGGGCCGGCTAGTGCTCATCCCTCGCCTTGTTTCGGTGAATCGGACCCAGCCCGCCACGATCTTCGGCACTCAGACGACTACGATCATCATGGAGTGGAAGGTGGAAACCGGGGCAGGAAGGCTAATCTGGGTGAAGACCGTGCTGGGGGAGGACTCGCGCCAGATGACTTCAGATGTCAAAGGCAGCGCCGCAGAACAGGTAGAGAGCGCGCTCACGCGGCTCTATCAGTCATCCTTCGAAGCGCTCTCCTCATCGAGCGAAGTCGCGCGCGCGTCGAGTCGATAAAAAACTCTATCCGCATTGTCACTGAAAGCCACCGTAATCAGAGGAGGAAGGAGGAACGTCGACGCCACGGCGCGGGCGACGTGATTCTCGCGAGCCTGGCGCGGGAGGACGGGCTTGTTTTCGTACAGGAGCACGCCGCCGCGATCCGCGCCGAACTGGCATGGATCGGCACGGCGCCGCCGCGACTGCTCATGCGGGCGTTCTCGCGTGAGCGTTTGCGCGTGCGTGAGCGGCGGCGCCGCGTACTGCGGGTGGTCTTGAAGCGCTAGTAGAACCCGGGAACCAGCCGCGATGTCCCTCGGTGGACACCCAAAACCGGCGGTTTTCAGGTGTCCACCGAGGTGATCGACGTCTTCACGCCGCTCGACGCGCAACCCTTCCGTCTCGAGCTCGACGGCGACCGCATCGAGAGCCTCCGCACCTTCGACCCCGACACGCAGCGGTCGTCCGACCAGCGCAAGGAGGTCGTGATCATTCCGGTGCGCGAAGCGTCGCTCGCCGACCTCCGCGCTTCCGACGCGCGGCGGGCGGTGGAGGTCCGTACCAGCGAGATCGAGATGGCGCGTCTCGATCGCAATGCCATGAGCGACGCGCTCGAGAACGGGCTCTTCTTTCCCGGGGTCGAGTTCGTGGCGCCCTACGTCTATCCGCAGGGGCTCGCGACCATCTTCGGCTATCTCCCGGCCGACGTGCGGCTCTGGATCGACGATCCGGCCGGCGTCGAGAGCGCGTGGGATTCGACCTTCGAGCTCATCCAGCAGCGCGCGCGTGAGGCCGAGGAAGCGCGGCGCTTCTTTGCGCCCGCCGAGCGGTTCGCAATGACGGCGCACGAGGTGCGCGAAGCCTTGCGGTCCCTGCCCACCCGGGCTGGAGCGATGGCCGCCCCATTGTGGGGACGTGCGAGAAGTGACAGTCACTTGGAATTCTATGGCGATGCGATCGGGTTCGGGGCCGGATCGGCGATCGGGTCAGCACCGCGCGCACGGCTTGAAGTCGGCGCTAAAAAGGTGCCAGGTATTTTTTCTACATTGTCCTTCGTGAGGCAAGCGGTCGTGACCTTAGCTGTGCTGGCCCAATTGGCCGGGTGTGCCCCGACCGCGATCAATCTCAATCTCGGGACAGCCGGGGTGACCGCCGCTCTGAGCGCCTTGCAGCAGCCCGGGCCGCAGAGCAGTCCGGCCACTGCGCCGACACCCCGACCGTTTCGAATGCTTGAGTTCCTGCGCTCAGTCATGCCGGCGTTGGGTCTGCCGGCAGTCCCGGGACCTGCCCCCACCCCGCAGCCGTCCCCGTCTGCGGATGCCTGAGGTCGCGATGGAGAAGCTCAAAGTCGCTGAAGCCCAGGCCCGCGCAGCAGCCATCGAAGCCGAGCGCGTGCGGCTCGGGGTACAAGGCGATGTGCAGGATCCCACGACGGCGCCCCAGCTCGAAGGCCGCATCCTGCCGCGGCCAGAGGCTGTTGCCACGACGTCTCCTACGCCCGCACCTTCATGAGCGTGCCAGCGGGCCCCTGGCGCGCCCCCCAGTGTGGTGACTGGATCGAAGTAGAAGCCGAGATGATGGCTTGGGTCGGCGACAACCTCACCTCCGATCGCGGGAACAAAGCCTTCCGCCGGAGCACGCTTCGTGAGTGCGAGGAAATTGTCCCAGTCCCGTTGTCGACTGAATCCGATCCACACTTCGTCACGGTGACCGTCACGGTCTGTCCCGAAGTCTGACGCTCAAACATTCGCGACCGTTCCGAAGGCCGGGTCATCACGGCCTGGTATCCGTGGCGATCCAGTCGCGTGATTACCTCCGCCGCCGTCGCCACACGCACAGAGCACAAGAGAGAGGAAGGCGATCATCGCAATCCCGGAGTGCCGCGTTGTCATGATCTCACCTCATCCACTGTTATTGAGCGCTGCGTAAGTAATAGAAAGTCAGGACGCACGCAACGGCGGCAGATCGGACGTGAGAAGGAAGCTGCGTAGCAGGGCCGGCGAGCGCCGCGTGGTGCGCGCGAGGTGTGTGAGATCCGCGAGCAGATCGTCGATCGTCATCGGGCAGCCATTGGCGAGCCGCGCCTTGAAGTGGTTCCAGACCTGCTCGTCGGGGTTGAGCTCGGGGGCGTACGCGGGAAACCGTTCGAGCTGCAGGCGCGGATGCCGGGCGCACAGCGCGCGGATGGCGGGGCCCTGGTGAATCGACCCGCCGTCCCAGAGGAGGATGACGGGTCCGTGCAGGTGCCGCAGCAGCAGGCGGAGGAACACGGCGACCTCGACATGGCTGATGTTGGCGAAGTGAAAGTGGCAGTAGAGCCCGA
>JBGOTP010000294.1:0-6409 GCA_041476545.1 Vicinamibacteria bacterium
CAGAGACATTCGCCAGAATACCTATCCGATAGACCTTCACGACCTGCTGGGCTTCGGCCGAGAGCGGCGGGGTGAACAGCCCAAGAATGAAGGCTGCGGTGAGATTGACGACGATGGACTTCATCACCATCCCTCTGAGCCATCACAGGCATTGCCGAGGTCGAGCGCGACGTGCGTGCCACTCACCATCATCATGGGCCGCTTCACCTGTCTGTCCAACGCCCTGGCGCTCAGCCGCGAGCCGCGCCCGCCGCCCTTCGTCGTCCACCACCTCGCTTAGCGCGGCTCGACGGCTGGAGCGGCCTGTTGGGCCGCTTTCGCGGCACCGCACCCGTGGGCTGCTTTGTTACTTTGGCTCTTGCGACCGATACGAGGAGCCGAAGGGCGTCGTTGACCGCCGTGGCATCCAGAAATACGGCTGCTACATCTGGATCAAGCAGGATCACGTTGGTACCTTCGCGGTAGCGCTCGTAGTACTTGCCTCGTACCGCACCTGTGAAGTCGTATTCAGGGAGCATGTCATCATCCGCTTCGAGCTTAGGTTTTGGACTCATGCCTTCTTCTCTCACGACGGGCTGCTGATGATCCGGGTTCGAGAATCTCGCTCGACGTGGACCACGACGATCAGAGAAGCACCGGCCGAATAGCCGATGGTGACAAGCCTCTGCTCCTCGGCCGAATGTCGAGGGTCTGGGATGGTGCCGGCCAATGGATCGCCGAAACAGTCGACGCCTCATCGAAGGAGACGCCATGCTTCGCCAGATTGCGCGCGGCCTTCGCCGGATCCCACTCGAACTCCATGGGCCATCATACGATTGCCGCCATCGGTAGCGCTGGGCCGCTTTGGCCGGAGTACCCGAGTCGTGTCGGCCGAACGTCATCTATCTAGTGTACTGACTCTAACGCCTCTTTACATTTGGCAGAGACCGCCCAATGTAAAGAAGCGTTGGTGTCAGTACATTAGGGAAATGCGACACACTGTTCCGGGCGTACTTCAGTTCGCGCGCCACTAAGGGATTGAAAGGTAAACGCCCCTTCCACCGCACACACCCTCGTCGCCCCACCCACGGTGTCAACAATGGCGCGTCTGCCGTCCAAGCTCAGAAGACAGTTACCAGTGCGTACGTCGACCGCCTCGCTCTCGTTCAAATGCTCTCGTGTCACTTCGACTTCGATCTTGCCCATTTCCAGACCAATGCTTAACTGTCTGAGGATTTCTCCTAGGGATCGTGGTGGTGCGTTCCACGCGCTCGGCGGCGCTGCCCTTGAGGATCCGCGCAATGCCCGTCCGGCGATGGGTGGCCATGGCGATCAGGGTCGCGCGCGCCGCCTCGGCTTCCTCCACGATCCGCTCCACCGGCTCGCCGAAACGCACCGCGAACGCCACCGTGACCGGGCCGAGGCTCGCCGCCACGCGCTTGAGGTACACCTGAGCCTCCGCTTCGACCCGTGCGGTCTCCTGAGCGGCATACACCAGCACACGCCCCTCGGCCTCGATCTCGTGCGCCGGGGGCTGCACGCTGAGCAGTCGCACCGACGCGCCCTCCGCGCGTGCGATTTCGCCGATCGTTTCGAGGACGGCCTCACTCCCTGGGGAGCCATCGAGCGGCACGAGGATCACGCGGCCCGTCGAGGCCTCCGGAAGCGGCGCGTCCGCCGCTCGCGGCGGACGCCCGGCCCGCACCCCCAGAGTGGTCGAGAACGCGCGCAGCAGATCGACCTCGGTGAGGATGCCCACCAGCCGCTCGCCCTCCGTCACGGGCAGGCCGCCGATCCTGTTCTCGAGCATCAGGCGCACCGCCTCGGCGGGCGGCTCGTGCGGCGCCACCGTAATCACGGGTCGCGTCATCACCGCGTGCACCGTGAGCCGTTCGAGAAGATAGTGCAGCTCGCGGACGGCCAAGCTCGTTGCCGGCGAGGGCTGCACCGTCCGCACGTCACGGTCCGTGATGATGCCGACCAGCCGACCGTCCTCCACGACGGGGAGATGACGGATCCGCCGGTGGACCATGAGCTCCTGGACCTTGGGAATGGGTGCCGACGGCGTGACGGTGACGGGAGCTGGTGTCATCCACTCGCTGACCCGCATGTCGTTGGTCATCAGCATCGGCTCCTCTCGTCTGTCCCCGTTATGATCGCAGATCCGGAGCTCGCGCGGCGCCGCGGGCGCCGCTTGGGTTCCGTTCCAGGACGAAAGAGATTCCGTTCGCAGCGGGCTAACTGAGCTTCCCGACCTTTGCTTCGAGCAGCGCCCAGCACGTGCTGCCGAGCTTCTCCTTCCACGTCGCGTAGACGCCGGGAAGCTTCGCGCGGAACGCGGCCTGGTCGACGTCGTTGAGGACGGGGTCGCGCGTGACGAAGTCCTGCCGCCGGCTCGCGTTCAGCGCGGCCTGCTCCTGCCGCCTCGGCGTCCGGCCGGACAATCTCGCCAACTTCCGGGGCCCATTCCCTGCACGGAGCACTGCGGCTGAGATCGCCAATGACAGATGAACACTTATAGGGAATGTGATAGAGAAAATGCTCTTGACCAACTATCAGTTCTGATCTATCCTCCGCGTCCACATCCGGAATGAGCGACAGCTCCGCGACGCGGGCAGAAAGATGGAGTGCGAGTCATGGCTGACACGTTCAAGGTCCTCTATCAAGGACAACCGGGGACGACGGCGGCTCAGGTCTACTCCCCCGGTAGCCTGAAGAGCGCGGTCATCAAGCATATGGGGTTCGTAAACACGACGGGTACGGACCGGACGCTCACGATTTATGTCAACGGTTCGGCGGGCACGAACTTGTGGAAGCCGGCCATGACGATCGTGGCGGATGGGAGCGGCGAGTGGGACGGCACCCTGGCTCTCGGGGCGACGGATGCGATCCAGATGAAGGCCAGTGCGGCGACGGCGATCACCGTAACCATCGAAGGGGATGAGATCTCGTGATCACCCTTTACGACGCAAACGGCCGACCCCTAGTTTCCTACGCCGCGCACGAGCAGACGCACGCCAGTGGCGGCAGCGACGCGTTCCAGTCGACTGATGTTCTCGAGGCCATCGTCAAGCGCTTCCAAGAGTCCGGCGGTCCGACGACGCTCCTCACGGGCCCGATTCCGGATGGCAGTATCTTTACCCGCAACGGGACAAGTCTCGTCGGGACATCGGCCGTCCCGTTTCGGCTTACGAATAACACAGGTGGGGCGCTTGCCACAGGCGACGTCGTCGCCCTCTCCTCGACGGCGTCGAGCTCCGTCGTCTTGGCCGATACCGCGAGTACGCAGAAGCAGCTCGTCGTGAGCCTCGACGCCCCGGCGAATGGTGCGATGGGCCGCTTCGTCAATGGTGGCGTCGCGACCGTGAACGTCACCGGCGCGGTGACGATTGGCCACTACCTCGTCAAGAGTGTGACGACGAAGGTGGCCGCCGATTCCGGAACGGCGGTGGGCGACACGCAGGCGCCGCCGTCCGGGTCGTTCGGGGTCGCCCTGACGACGGCGGCGAGCAATCAGATCACCGCGCTGCTCTTCGGCGTGGTGTTGGCCGCGGCGGCCAGCCTCGAAACGGGCACTTGGTCCGCGGATCTCGGGCCGGGCGGGACCGCGGCCCGCGCCGCCGCGACGGTCTACCAGAACACGAGCGGGCGCAAGCGCCGCGTCGAGATCGTCATCAACATCAACATAGCGGGGACGGTGGCCATTCTGTACGTGGAAAACGCGAATCCGCCCACGATTCAGCTCGCGAAGTTCAGCCCGTGGGCCAATACTTCGGGCGGCCGCGCCACGCTCGTGGGGGAAGTGCCGAGCAACCAGTATTACAAGGTCGACAAGGTTGGCACGGACACCCTCGCGGTCTTCGAGTGGCACGAGATGGACGAGTAGGAGGAACCCGGTGCACGTGATTGCGAGAATCGACAAGGCAACGGGCGCGATCAAGCACGTGTCGGCCGCCGGGCCGTTCACGGCCGCCCCCGCGACCGACGAGCGCGACGTGGAGATCGACGAGGGCACGCGGCCCACAGGAGCCGATTGGTCCTGGTGCGCCGTCGATATGACGGGCTTAGTCGCGACGCATCCAGACCTGATGCCGCCGCCGATCGCGGACGGCGTGAAATTCCACGGGCGCCTTCTCAGTTGCTTCGCGAGCATCGACCGGGCCGTGGACGCGCAAGACGCGCTCGGCGCCATCGGCGTGGCTTTCGAGAAAGGCGTCGACGCCACGCCGATCAGCGATGCGCTCTTGGCTGTCGTCCGGGCACAGTGGCGGCGTATCGTGGCGAAAAATGTTCTCAGCGGCGCCGAGGTGAAGGCCGTCCAGGCGCTTGCGCTTGCGTGCGGGTTTTCGCTGACGTGATCGCGTGCCTCCGCTCCCGGACGTGGTCATCCTCGTGTTTGCGGTCTCGTTCACCGCGCCGTTGTGGGGGTGGCGGTCGCGTTCGAGTTCGAGTTGATCGGAGGGTCGTTGGGTGACGATCGTCAGCAACGAATTTTTCAACAACAGCGACATCGATCAGATCCAGCGCTCTCTCCGCTCGCGGCAGCGGGCGATTATCAGAGGCAGAGAACTCTACAGGAGCGAACTCATGGCGACATCGGCGCGTAACCTTGTGAATGGCGCGGGAACCGTCAGCATTACGAGTGGCTCCAGAGCCTTGACGTTCTCCCAGAACCAGTCGTTCAAGGAAGGGACGACGATCAACATCTCCGGAATTCAGGCGTTCACGCTTGACGTCGGTTCCGGGACGATGTGGACGGCGATGCAGGGCGCCGCGAGCACGGCTTCAACCCAATCGTTTCAAACCTCCGATCCGTCCACATCGCGGAGCCGAGGCGGTGCTGGGGGCGGAATCTCGGGCATCATCGTTCCAAACGCGATTCACTACGTTTATCGTGCGGCGCTCGACGACAGCGGCAATCCCGACTGGTACTTCTACTTCGACACGCTGTTCCCGGAGAACGGCGTGCAGCCGTACACCCATGACCAGTACACCGGGAACAATTGGCGGTCGGCGCCTGGCGGCGCGATCATGGTCCCGGATCTCCTCACGCGAGTCCGTCGTTTAGAAGGGATCGGCCGCGCCGCGACGGCCGACCCGATGAATCCGGACAGCCGGTTCGACGACATCATCACGAGAATCTACAACCTCGAAGTGTGGGCAAACAGTGGCGGTCACTTCGGGACGCCGCCAGCAGCCGGCAGCAACGCGACATTCACGATCGACCAGCTCACCTCCTACGGCGACCCGCTGTAAGGCGCTGACGACGCGAGGAGCACCAGGCCATGGCTGCCACGTCCCTTCGCAATCTCGTCGCGGGCAATGGAACGGCGAGTCTCACCTCGGGATCGAAGGTGCTGACCTTCTCGCAGTCGCAGTCCTTCAAGGAAGGCGCGACGATCTCGTGTGCGAACGGGCAATTGTTCACCATCGATGTCGGTTCGGGCACCCTATGGACGGCGATGCAAGTAGCCGCAGCGACGGCAACCGGTCAGTCGTTCGATACGACCGACCCCAGCACGTCGAGAGCGCGAGGGAGCGGCATCATCGTCCCGAACGGCTTGCACAACCTGTACTACGCGGATCGGGACGATGCGGGGGCTCCCGACTGGTTCTTCTACGTAGACACGCTCTTTCCCGAAAACGGTGTGCACCCCTACACCAAGGATTGGTACGCCGGGCCGCCGTGGGTGTCGAGCAAGACGGTCCAGGTCTTCATCCCCGATCTCCCCACGCGCCTGCGCATTCTCGAAGGAGCGCACCGCGGCGCGAACGGCACGGCGTCTAATCCAGATAGCCGCCTGGACAGCCTCGAGTCGAAGCTTGTTCCCATCGGCTGCATCGCGATCAACGCCCTGTCCAGCGTCCCGACCGGCTGGCTGCGCTGCGATGGCTCTGCGGTGAGTCGGTCGATGTACGCAGATCTCTTCAACGGGATCGGCGTCACATACGGCAGCGGTGATGGGACCACGACGTTTAACGTGCCCAACCTGTCGGGGCCAGGGCCAAGCCTGACCTACATGATCAAGGCCACCGTCAACCTCGATGGAGGCCAGGGTCCCTACACCTACGCGCAGCTGCTCGTGCAGGGCGACCAGGCGCCGGCGTAAGGGAGGTCACAACGAATGTCCGACGGCGATACGGGGATAACGAGCGGCGACGGGACCGGGCCTGGGCAATCCGCGGGCGCCAATGCGGACGCCCACGGCGGCATCGTGGGTCCTTCGGTCGACATGGGCGACATCTCAATTTCCATTAGCCCTCCCAGTAGTGGCCCTGTCGGTAGTGACCCTGTTGGTTCGGCGATTGAAGCGCTGGTGGGCGAAGGCTTCTCAGTCAGTAGACTCTCGCCCAGCTCCTTTCGGCCAGGAAACAGCTTAGGAATCGCCACGGTCCCCGGGACGGGCGTTTCGATCACGATATCGATCAG
>JBGOTP010000295.1:0-6402 GCA_041476545.1 Vicinamibacteria bacterium
AGGAGCTTGACGAGCGCGGTGCAGACCTCGCCAAGATTGTGCGGGGGGATGTTCGTCGCCATGCCGACGGCGATGCCGGTCGCGCCGTTCACCAGCAGATTCGGGAGGCGCGCGGGCAGGACCACGGGCTCGGTCTTCGTGCCGTCGTAGTTCGGCCGGAAATGGACCGTCGTCTGGCCGATCTCGGCGAGCATCTCGTCGCTGATCCGGGCCAGGCGACATTCCGTGTATCGCATCGCGGCGGCGCTGTCGCCGTCGAGGGAACCGAAGTTGCCGGACCCGTCCACGAGCGGGTAGCGCAGCGAGAAGGACTGCGCCATGCGGACGAGGGTTTCGTACAGCGCGGCGTCGCCGTGGGGATGGAAACTGCCCATGACGTCGCCAACCACCTTCGCGCACTTCCGGTGTTTGACGTCGGCCGTGAGGTTCTGCTCCCACATCGTGTAGAGGATGCGGCGCTGGACCGGCTTGAGGCCGTCGCGCACGTCGGGCAGCGCGCGGGCGGTGATGACTGAGAGCGCGTAATTGAGATACCGCGACTGCGCCGCCTCGTGGAGGGCGACGTTCGTCGTGCTTCCCGCTCCGCCGCTTCCACCGCCGGGGCTGCCGGCTCGCGTGTCGTCGGTGGCGTCGATGCCGTCGAACAATGTCGGCGGGGTTGACGGGGACGGGTCGGAAGGTTTTCCGCGCTTGGCCAAGGCGCGTCATTGTACCGCGGAGTTTTCTCTCTGGGCAGGCAGGCCAGTGCCGTGCGCGGCCGTTTGGCCTGGAGGGTGATGGAGACGGGCTCGCGCTCGGCGCGGCGGGCGGCGCACCGTGTCTCGGTATCTGCCGCGCGTGCGGGACGACGCGCGCACCGCCTTCAAACCCTGCTCGCAATCGCGACGCCACGGGCCGCCACGCCGGAAGCGCGCCTGTGCACGTCGGCGTCCCCCACGCGCCCGACCGGTCCGCCAACCGGTCCGCCTTGACCAAGGCCCGAACGCCCTCATAATCCGCCCTGTGAACGGCCCTCATCCGCGCTGTCTCTTGGGCGCGGCCGGGGCGGCCCATAACGGGCGTTTCGTTGATCACAGTCCCCTAATCCCCGCTAAATCCCCGCTATCGTCTGACGCCCGCCGGACTGATGGACTACGCGCTCGAACTGCTGCTGTGCGAAAGCCGGACAGTTGGCGCACGTGTGGTTACACGCCTCATCGATGCACGATCGCGTCGAAGTTCGCGACCAGGTCACTCTGGCTCAACGCCTCTTCGAGCAACCGCAGGGTGTCGCGAATGCGATCGGCCCCTAGCGTTCGACCATGCAGGCGCCAGAGGGCTGACGCGTCGTCCATGTCCTTGGGGCGCCCGGCGAGCACCTTGGCGATGATGAGGTCTCCGACATCGAGGATCGGCACGGCCGTGCCGCCGATGTCGGTGACTCTGGCGCGATCGAGAAACTCGTCTTCGAGGCCCGACCCGGCCAGCACCACGTCGAGCGGCATGCCGGTGGGACGATGGACAAACGGCATCACCCTCGTGCGCCGCACGAAATCGGGGTCATCCACTCGGAGCGCAAAACCGGCGGCGCTCATGTCGCGCACGAAGCGATCGGGATCGTCAGGGACCAGCGCAAGCGTCACGTCAACATCCGCGCTGAGGCGCGGCACGCCGTAGGCGACGACGGCTTGCGCGCCGAACAGATACCAGCGCCCCCAGCCGGCGAGGACGGGAACCAGCGCGGTCAGCAGCTCAAGGGCGGCGGGTTGGAGCGGCACGGCGGAAGAGATCGGCCAGATGCACGTGGAAGAGAACGTCCTGCCGGCGGAGTGAGGCGTCAGGCCATGCGGCATCCGTGAGGATCGCCTGGCGGCGGAGCTCCTCGGCGATCCGGAACCCCTCGACGGGTCCAAGGCGGGCGATTCGTTCGCCCCAGTACGCGTCTTTGCTTTCTCGCGCCGCGCGCCAGTCCCTGGACACGAACTCGCGAATCCCACGGGTGATCACGAGAGCATTGTAGCGGTGTCGACGCGAGAAAAGGTAAAGAAGGGGCGCGGCGATGGCTCGCCGCGCCCGGGTCGGGCCTACTTGATGAACAGCATCTCGCGGTAGGTGGCGAGCGGCCAGGTTTCGTGCGGAACGACGCACTCGAGCTCGTCGCCCGTTTCCCGCAGCGCCGTCATCGCCGGGATCACCGCGTCGCGGAAGTGCTTCGCGTGCTTGTCGGCCGCCTTCCCCTCATGGGCGAGCGTTTTCGCGAGCTTGTCGGTGTTGCGTTTGAAGGCGTCCGTCAGCTTGACGATGGCGTCGAGCACCTTCTTGCCTTCGACCGATTTGCCGCCAGCGGACTTGACGGCCGCCACGCTCTGCGCCACTTTCTTCTGATAGTCCAGCGCGGCGGGGAGAATGTATCGATTCGCCATGAGGACCATCAATTGGCCCTCGACGTTGACTGTCTTGTTGTACTGCTCGAGCATG
The DNA here is from genome assembly GCA_041476545.1 of Vicinamibacteria bacterium. GTDB lineage: Bacteria > Acidobacteriota > Vicinamibacteria > Vicinamibacterales > CAVVIG01 > JBGOTP01. The sequence continues at coordinate 2,458 of JBGOTP010000295.1, forward strand.
ACCTCGTAGCGTGCGTGCAGTTCGCGCCCGTTGAGCACCTTGTATTTCTCGAACACCGAGACCACATCCTTGGTCACGAGTTGCGGCAGGGCATCCACCGTGTTCTTGAGATTCAGCAGGCCCCGCTTGCCGGCTTCCTTCTCCCACTCCTTCGAGTAGTTGTTGCCGTTGAAGATGATCCGCTTGTTCTCCTTGATGATCTTCGGGAGCAACTCGGCCGCTGCCTGTTCGATCGTCTTGCCGCCCTTGGTGGCTTTTTCGAGCTCGGTCGCCACGTAGTCCAGCGACTCGGCCACGGCGACGTTGAGCGCGATGTTCGGGTACGCGATGCTCTGACCCGAGGACACCGCGCGGAACTCGAACTTGTTCCCCGTAAACGCGAACGGGCTCGTGCGGTTCCGGTCGCCGGAATCGCGCGGCAGCTTGGGCAGTACGCCGACGCCGGTGTCGAGGATGCCGCCGGACTTGGTCGACTTGGCCCCGCCCTTCTCGATTTGTTGGAAGATGTCGGTCAGCATGTCGCCCAGGAAGATCGACAGAATGGCTGGAGGCGCTTCGTTGGCACCGAGCCGGTGGTCGTTGCCCGCGCTCGCGATGCTCGCCCGCAGCAGTCCCTGATACTTGTTCACGGCGCGCAGTACGGCGCTGCAGAAGATCAGGAACTGCAGGTTGTCGTGCGTGTTTGCCCCAGGGCTGAGCAGGTTGTGCCCCTGATCGTCGCCCATCGACCAGTTGAGGTGCTTACCCGATCCGTTGACGCCGGCGAACGGCTTTTCGTGCAGCAGGCAGGCCAAACCGTACTTCGGCGCCGTCCGGCGCATCGTCTCCATCGTCATCATCTGATGATCGGTGGCGAGGTTCGCATTCTCGAACACCGGGGCGATCTCGTACTGGCTCGGGGCCACTTCGTTGTGGCGGGTTTTCACCGGGACGCCAAGCTTGTACAGTTCCGTCTCGACGTCCGACATGAACGCCATGACGCGATCGGCAATCGACCCGAAGTACTGATCCTCGAGTTCCTGGCCTTTGGGTGGCTTCGCGCCGAAGAGCGTGCGGCCCGCGTTGATGAGGTCGGGACGCGACAGGTAGAAGTACTGATCAATCAGGAAGTATTCCTGCTCGGGCCCGCAGGTGGTGATGACGCGTTCGGCTTTGGAGCCGAAGAGCTTCAGCACGCGCACGGCCTGTTTGGAGAGTGCCTCCATCGAGCGCAGCAGCGGCGTCTTCTTGTCGAGCGTTTCACCGGTCCAGCTCACGAAGGCCGTCGGGATCACAAGGGTCACCGCGCCGCCGCTATAGAGCAGCCAGGGCGGGCTCGTTGGATCCCACGCGGTGTAGCCACGCGCCTCGAAGGTGGAGCGCATGCCGCCGGACGGGAAGCTCGAGGCGTCCGGCTCGCCTCTTACGAGCTCCTTGCCGGAAAATTCCTGCACCGCGCGACCATCGCCCGACGGGTTGAGAAACGAGTCGTGCTTTTCGGCGGTGATGCCCGTGAGCGGCTGAAACCAGTGCGTATAGTGCGTGGCGCCGTGCTCGACGGCCCAGTCCTTCAGCGCGGAGGCGACGGCGTCCGCCACCGAGGAGTCGAGCGGGTCCCCGTGAATCATCGTGCGACGCAACGCCTGATACGCCGATTTCGGGAGCCGGGCCTGCTGCATCTCGTCGTTGAACACGAGACTGCCAAATGGCTCTGCCGCGCGCATGCCGCGCGGCGCTTTCCCTTCCCTGATCGACCATTCGCGAATCGCGCTGATCGCTTCCCCGAGCACTGCAGAACCCATGTTCGTCGCTCCCTTTATCTAGTCGGTTGTCGTGTGTGATGGCACCGGCGGGCCGGATTGCGCATCATATCGCGGGGTTTACCGAAGCAATCATTATTTATCGGTCCGTGCATATCGCGCAACAGCGGTCACTCCGCCGGCGGGCCCGGCCAACCAAGCACCGAGAGGAATTCGGCGAGCGACATAGCTGTCGCTCCCCAGATTTCCACGCCATCCGTGCGGAAGGCCGGCACCTCGGTCACGCGCCCGTCGCGCAGGAGCGGCCGCCGGCCGAAATGGTTCGGATCCAGGAGCGATTCGACGGCGACTTCCAGTATCCGTGCGACTTCGCCCTCGGCGGGCGCCACGTCGGGTCGTCGCTCGATGGTGGCGACAACCGGGTGGAGGCGAAAGCCGCTCACGGGAATGTCGAGCGGCGTCAGCGTGCCGAGCGTCCGCACGTCCCTGATGTCGAGCCCTATCTCCTCCCGCGCCTCGCGCAGCGCGGCCTGCTCGACGGTCTCGTCCGCTTCGATGACGCCGCCAGGCAGGGACACCTGGCCGCCGTGGCGCTCGAGCGAGTTGGCGCGAACCGTGAGGATGATGTGCGCGCGCTCGTCGAGTGGAAAGAGCAGCAGAAGGCCCGCCGCGTGCCGGATCCGTGTCGTATCGAAGCCCTGTGGCCAGTCTCGGCGCGGGCGCGCGGCCAGCATGTCCTGCGCGGCGCGCCCCGGCAGCGGGGCTTTGAGGGCCGCCTGGAGAAGCAAGAGCGCGGAGCGGTACGTCACAGAAGCGACACTTTGAATTCAGGGCGCGAACCGGCACTCGCAGACGCGAAAACAGGGGCCAATAGGACGATTTGCCTTCGATCCGCAAATTTGGAGTGATTTCCGGCGCCGTGCAAAAGGCGCAACCGGAGTGCCTGTACTGTTCCGTGTCTTGACTAGAATGACACGGGTCAAATGTAAGAATCTAGAGGCTTCCTGCATGACGTTGCTCGATCGGTTTCGCTCGGCCCCTCCACACAAGCATCCGGATGCGGCTGTCCGGCTGGCCTTTGTGGCTGAGATCCCGTTGGACGATCGGGAAACGATCGGGTCGATGGCGCGCGAGGATGAAGACCCGCGCGTGCGCCGCGCGGCAGTCTCGAAGTTGATGGATCCCGCCATCCTCGGCCACATCGCGCGCGAGGATGCCGAGGACACGGTGCGGACGCACGCGGCGACGATGCTTCGCGAGATTGCGTTGGAGGCGTTCGAGGGGACTGGTGAGGCCGAAGCGCTGGACGCGGTCGACGCGATTGCTGACCAACGCACGCTGACGCAGATTGCCAGAAGCGCGGTTCGGGAGATCGTTGCACTTCGCGCGCTCTCGCGCCTGACCGATTGCCATGCCTGGGGAACGGTCACGCGTCACGCGGTCACCGAAGCGGCACGTCGCGGCGCCCTGGAGCGCTTGCGGGAACGCGGCGACGCCGCCGAGCTTCTGGCGGTGGCCATGAACGGTGAGTACAAGGACACCGCGCTCGTCTGCGTGGATCTCGTGACGGATCGGGGACAGCTCGAGCAAATCGCCTCACGCGGCAGGAACAAGACGGCGGCACGGCGTGCCCGCGGCATCATCAGGGAAGACGAAGAGCGCGCCGCGCGCGAAAAAGCCGAGCAGACCGACCAGGCAGGCGAGGCTGGCAGGGCAGGCAGCGGACGGGAACAGGAACCTGCGACTGCGCCTGGTCCTGAAGTTGAACCTGCCGTCGATGGCGATCTTGTCGTCGCCCCGGATCCCGCCGTCGAGGAGGCGAATCGGCGCGAGATGGAGCAGGCCGCTACGGAGCGTGCGCACGTCGAAGCCGCTGAACGCGAAGCGCGGGAAGTCAGGCTCGCGCGGGAAACGCAGGAACGAGCGGTGCGTGAAGCCGCCCGCGATGGCCGCCTTGCTGAACTCGCGGATCAGGCGGCGGCGGCGCTGGACGTGGCGGATGCCGTCGTTGGGTACACGCGTTTCGGGCTCGTCCGGCGCGAATGGAACGATCTCTCCGCCGGTTCCACGGTCGATGCGGCTGTGGCGGCGCGTTTTGCCGGCGTCGAAGCGACGTTTACGGCTCGCCAGGACCAGGCGCGCGAGGCAGACGCGCGCACCCGTCGGGAAACGCTTGTGCGAGTCCAGCAATTGCTGGGTCGTGTCG
>JBGOTP010000296.1:0-6364 GCA_041476545.1 Vicinamibacteria bacterium
ACACTCTGCCTCGGCGGCGGCAACGGTGTGGCGCTCGCAGTCGAGCGGATGTAGAGCCACCACGAAGAACGATGAACACGAAGGTACCATTTGAGAATCCTCGTGCGCTTCGTGGCATCGTGATGAGCTTTGAAGAGGAAGTTTGCAATGTCTGACGAGATCAAGACGATCGGCGTCGTCGGCGCGGGCACGATGGGCAATGGCATCGCCCAGGTGTTCGCGCAGTCGGGCTTCTCAGTGCAACTGGTGGACGTGGCGCAGCCGATGCTCGACCGCGCCCGAGGCACGATCGAAAAGAGTCTCGACAAGTTCGTCAGCAAGGGCAAATCGTCGGCGGCCGATCGTGACGCCGCGCTGGGCCGTCTCCAGACGACGACATCGCTCGATGCCCTGGCCACCTGCGACTACGTTGTCGAAGCGATCCTCGAGGATGCCGTTGCCAAGAGGGCGCTTTTCTCGCGCCTCGATACGCTCTGCGCGCCCCATGCGATTCTGGCGTCCAATACGTCATCGCTCTCCATCACGCTCCTTGGCGCGGCCACGAAGCGTCCCGAGCAGGTGCTCGGCATGCACTTCATGAATCCGGTGCCGCTCATGGCGCTCGTGGAACTCATTCGAGGGCAGGCCACCTCGGATGCGTCGATGGGTGTCGCGTTCGATCTGTGCAGGACGCTCGGCAAGATTGGGGTCGAAGCGGCGGACTATCCGGGATTCATCGCGAACCGCATTCTGCTGCCGATGTTGAACGAAGCGTTCTACGCGGTCATGGAGGGCGTCGGCACGCCGGACGCCATCGATGCCGTGATGAAGGCGGGCCTGAATCACCCGATGGGCCCCCTGACGCTCGCCGATTTCATCGGCCTCGATGTCTGCCTGGCGGTCCTTCACGTCCTGCACGACGGCTTCGGGGATCCGAAGTACTTCCCCTGCCCGCTTCTCACGCGGATGGTTGCGGCCGGCCATCTCGGCCGGAAATCCGGGCGTGGCTTCTACGTCTACGCCTGAAACTTAGTGGCCTGCCTGCCATCGAACTGTGACCCACCCTGTCACAACGGTGGAGACAATAGTCTTGTGGCTCGCCGATCCGGGAGCCACCACCTTTCGGCGGGGTGTTGCTGAGAGCCAAATGAAAGCCCGAGAGCTGTCAGCTGAGAGCTGAAGAAGCTGCCAGTCGTTGCGCCGTTTGGGATTGAAGATTCTGCAAGCCAGTGGACACAGGGGCGAAAGTGCCTGTTCTCGTAAGATGTTGTTATAGATATGGTTCTAGATTCAACTGCCCATAAATGCACTTGACTTTCGCCCGGCACGAATCTAGAATACGCGTCGGCCCAAAGGAGCACACACGCATGCCGCCAGTCATTCAGAAAGCCGAAAAATTCGACCGCGAAGATCGTCAAGACCGCCAGGACCAGGAACGTCTCAAGGCCGTCGAGATCGCTTTCAGCCAAATCGAAAAACAGTTCGGCAAGGGCTCAATCATGCGCCTCGGTCAGAGCGGGGCGATTCAGCCGATCGATGCCATCCCGACCGGCGCCATCAGCATCGACTACGCGCTGGGGATTGGCGGTGTCCCGCGTGGCCGCGTCATCGAGATTTTCGGACCCGAGTCGTCTGGCAAAACCACGCTGGCGCTGCAGATCATCGCCGAGGCTCAGAAGCTTGGCGGCACCTCGGCGTTCGTGGACGCCGAGCACGCGCTCGATGCCAAGTACGCGCAGAAGCTTGGTGTGGATCTCGACAACTTGCTCGTGTCGCAGCCCGATAACGGTGAGCAGGCGCTCGAGATTGTGGAAGTGCTGATCCGGTCAAACGGCGTGGACGTCGTGGTGGTCGACTCGGTCGCCGCGCTCGTGCCCAAGGCCGAAATCGAAGGCGAGATGGGTGATGCGCAAATGGGGCTGCAGGCCCGGCTCATGTCGCAGGCGCTGCGCAAACTCACGGGGGCGGTGTCGAAGTCCAAGACCTCCCTCATCTTCATCAATCAGCTGCGCGAAAAAATCGGCGTGATGTTCGGCAATCCCGAAACGACGACGGGCGGGCGGGCGCTGAAGTTCTATGCGTCGGTGCGGATGGACATCCGGCGGATTGCGAGCATCAAGGACGGCGACGCGGTCATCGGCGGACGTACCCGCGTCAAGGTGGTCAAGAACAAGGTGGCACCGCCCTTCCGCGAGGCCGAATTCGACATCATGTACGGCGAGGGGATCTCGCGGACCGGCGATCTGCTCGACCTGGCGGTCGACAAAGGCATCATCGAAAAGTCCGGGGCGTGGTTCGCCTACGGGGGCGAACGCCTGGGTCAGGGTCGTGAAAACGCCAAGCAGTTCCTCAAGGATAATCCACAGATTTTCAAGACGATCGAGGGTCGCGTCCGGAAGGAACTCGGTCTCACCCGCGAACTTGAGGTTGCCGCCACGCCATAGCGAAACGGTGGCGGGCAGAGGTTCGCCGAGAATAGAATACTGGGGTAAGGTGGGCCTTTCCGGCCCGCCTCCGTAAACTTGTCATGCACCCCCAGGGGCACTTCACGCGTCAAAGGGACATGTCTATGAAACATCTCATCGGACCTGCCGTGTTCGCGGCCGTGGTCGCCGCCACGCCGGTTGTCACAACCGCCCACTTCAAGCTCCTGGAGCCTGCATCGTGGCAACTCGAGAGCGATCGGGGCGATCCGCAGAAGCTCGCGCCCTGCGGGAACGACCCGATGAACACCAAACCGACCGGCATCGTCGGAAAAGCCGTTGGAGGATCGAAGCTGCACCTGAAGATGCAGGAAACCATCTTCCACCCGGGGCACTATCGCGTGGCGCTCGCCGTCAACTCGCGGGACGAGCTGCCGCCCGATCCGGTGACCCAGGAACGAAGCACGGAGCGCGGACCGGTGTCGGTGTGGGCTGTGATTCAGAGTCCGCCGCAGATTCCGGTCATCGCCGATGGGTTGTTCCAGCACTACACGCGGCCGGCGGCTCCGGCTCCGGGGACACCCGCGACGCCTCTTGTTTGGGAAACCGATGTGCAGCTGCCGAACCTCACATGCGCCAAGTGCACACTGCAGATCATCCAGTTCATGGCGGAGCACGGCTACAACCAGCCGGGCGGCTACTCGTATCACCACTGCGCCGACCTGCAGATCACGGCGGACGCGGCGAAGCCAATCGACACAAAGTGGCCGGCCGCGCGGTGACCTGACGGCTGGCCGTTGATGGCAGGTCCGGCGGGAAATGACGGCGCCGGGGCCGTTGCTCCCGCGACCCGGTTCGACGACGCGGGAAATCGTACCTTCGCGATCTGTCGGTGGAATGCGGCACCTCCGTGAGGTGCCGCGGACTTCGGCGCTGCGGTGCGATTTCCCAACTGACGCGCGAGACGCGTCGCTCACACGGTTCGCGTGCGCAACGGCCCCGGCACCGCCTCCTTTTGACCGGAACTTCACGGCCCGAACCCAACTTGACGCGATCGGCGTGGACCGAAAGAGGGTGTGCGCCTTGCAGTCCGAGCAATCCCCGCGCTATGATCCCTTGCTCTTCAGGCGGGCCGAGAGGTCCCCTACCAGCGCATCCATCCGCGTGGCGAGGTAGCTCAGTTGGTAGAGCATACGACTGAAAATCGTAGTGTCGACAGTTCGATTCTGTCCCTCGCCACCACCACTATCTCCCTCTCATATCAGTGATTTGCTAGAACTTGACACGGTCTGGTCGGACGAGCCGGATACCCCGATTTCGCGGCCGTGTGCGAACCGCGTGCGAGTCTAGGACTGAACACCCGATGACCGCCCACGCCGTAGCTATTCGTCGAGATGACAACACGCTGGCCTTGTTCCTGCGCGTGATGCGCGCGCCGAGTGGTATCTACGTCGTCTTTGCCGCTGGTCAGGAACGGAAGGGACATGATCCCCATTCCAGTTGGCATCGAGACGGACGTGTTCATCACAAGAGCTTCGGGCGAATGGCGCTGCCATTTGCCCGGCGGCAGCCCCTTGCTTCGATTCGCGACGTTGAACCCTTCGTCCAGACCGGGGTTTCCCAAGGCGATGCCCATGGCCTTCCCGACTGCGATCCATCGAGGTTCGACACGGTCGTTGAAGTGCCCGATGCCCTCTTGAACACGGCACCGCGTACAACGACCGTCGAGGTTGCTCTGGCCCCTCCTGCCAGTCCGGTCGCTGTGGCGTATGCCAGACTCCTACGCCAGTCGGTCATTACCGACGCCGCGCCCAACATTGTCGTGTCGGTCGTCGAATATGGCTTCTGACGGCTAGAGCGTTTTCAGATTGTACGTAGTACGGCCTTCGTGGTACTTCTCCCCTGGGAGGAACCATGGCGCCGTATTCAATGGACCTGCGGAAGCGCGTCGTGCGGGCAGCGGATGCCGGCATGGACGCGGAGAGCGTGGCGGCGAAATACGCGGTGAGTCGGGCCTGGGTGCATCGGCTCCTCCAGCGGCGGCGGGAGACCGGCTCGATCGCGCCCCGGAAGCAAACGAAGTTTCGGCGCCGGGTGTTGGCCGACCAGGACGCGCGGCTGGCGGCGCTGATTGCGGCGCGGCCCGATGCCACGCTCGCCGAATTGCGAGAGGCCCTGCCGACGTCGGCGGCGTTGAGCACCCTCTGGGCGGCGATTGATCGGCTGCAGTTGACGGTTAAAAAAAACCGTATACGCCGACGAGCAACGACGGCCGGACGTCGTCGCGCAGCGTCGCCAGTGGTATGACTGGCTGCCGGTCCGCGACGTGCGCCAGTATGTGTTCCTGGATGAATGTGGCGTGACGACGGATCTCTTGCGGCGCTACGGCCGCAGTCCCCGGGGGGAGCGGCTGCACGATCACACGCCCTGCAGCCACTGGCAGACGCACACCGTCATCTGTGCGTTACGGCTCGAGGGGGTCGGCGCGCCGGCCGTCTTCGATGGCCCGATCGATAATCCGAGTTTCCTCGCTTACGTCGAACAAGTCCTCGTGCCCACGTTGCAGCCCGGCGACGTCGTGGTCCTCGATAACCTCGCCGTCCACAAGCAGCCCGAGGTCCGCGCCGCAATCGAAGGCGTCGGCGCCCAGCTCCGGTTTCTGCCCCCGTACAGTCCCGACTTCAACCCGATCGAACAGGCCTTCGCCAAATTGAAAGCCTTCCTCCGGGCGGCCCGGCCGCGGAGCTTCGATCAGGTCAACGCCCTCGTCGCGATCGCGCTCGGCCTCTTCACGCCCGACGAATGCCGCAATTACGTGCGACACTGTGGCTATCGCGTCGCTACACCGTAATCAAAAACGCTCTAATCCCACGAATCTCCAATCCCGAACCCCAAATCCCTTCCTGAATTCAATCCCCCCAATCCCGAATCCCACGAATCCCGAACCCCGAACCCCAAATCCCTTCTGCTACACTCCGCCCGTGCCGAAGCTCTCGGTCACGGTCATCACCAAAAACGAAGCCGCGCACATCGGCGCAGCGCTGCAGTCGGTCGCGTGGGCCGACGAGCTGATCGTCGTCGACTCCGGCAGCAGCGACGACACCACGGCGATCGCGCGACAGCACAAGGCGCGCGTGACGGTGCGCGAGTGGACCGGGTACGTCGCGCAGAAGAACTACGCGGCGTCGATCGCGAGCCACGACTGGATCCTGTCGATCGACGCCGACGAGCGCGTGACGCCGGAACTCGCGCGCGAGATCCAGGCGTGCATGACCACCGATCCGCCGCGCGCGGGCTACCGAATGCCACGGGTCACCTGGCATCTCGGCCGCTGGATTCGGACGACCGACTGGTATCCCGACGATCAGCTGCGCCTCTACGATCGGCGTGCCGCTGAGTGGACAGGCAAGTACGTGCACGAGTCGGTCTCGGTGCACGGGAGCGCCAGCCTTCAGGCGAGCGACGCGATCGGCAGGCTGCGCGGCGAGCTTCAGCACTACGCGTATCGCGACATCGCCGATCATCTCGACACCATCGACCGCTATACGACCTACGCCGCCCGCCAGATGCACGAGGAAGGGCGCCGGGCGGGCCTCGTGCAGATCGCTATCCATCCGCCGCTGGCCTTCCTGCGCAACTACGTCGCGCACGGCGGCATGCGAGACGGCGTTCCCGGCTTCATCATCTCGACGCTCAACACGTACTACGTCTTCCTGAAGTTCGCGAAGCTCTGGGAGATTCGAAACGAAGAACGAAGAACGCAGAACGCAGAACGTAGAACGTAGAACGACGCCGATGTTCTCTCTCCACATAGATACCGCGCGGACCTGGCGGGGCGGCCAGAATCAGGTGCTGCTCACCGTCGACGGCCTGCGGGCGATCGGGGAGCGCGCGGCGCTCGTCGCCCATCCCGACGGCGAGCTGCGCCGGCGCGCGTCGGAAGGACTCGATCTCATTCCGAT
>JBGOTP010000297.1:0-6359 GCA_041476545.1 Vicinamibacteria bacterium
CTCCGATTAGCGTGCACATGCTGGTGGCGGCCGATTCCAAACGATGAGTGCTAAACTGACGTCATGTCCGCAGACAAACTCGTCGCTGAAGCCTTGCGCTTGCCCCGCCACGAGCGCGCACGAGTAGCCGAGGAGCTACTTTCGAGCCTGGAAGAGTCTTCCGACGAAGTCGCCGCGGCGTGGGCGACGGAATTGGAGCGGCGTTCCCTGGACGTCGCGGAGGGACGCGTCCAGACGGTCGCTTGGGAGACAGCACGCATGGCAATCCTGAACGAGCTCGAAGAGCGGCGTGCCGGTCGAACTCCATCCTGAAGCCCACGTCGAGTTTCGATCCTCTGCGTTGTGGTACGACGAACGGCGCGACGGCCTCGGAGACGAATTCGTCGCGGCGATTGCAGTGACGCTCCAACGAATCAGCGAGGCTCCGGAATCGTTCCCGAAGTGGCCGGGCACGCCGCAGGCATCCCTGGACATCCGCAAAGCCACAGTCGACCGCTTTCCGTATCTCGTCGCGTTCGAGCAGCACAAGAACTACGCTGTCGTGCTGGGCATTGCACATCAGAAGCGACGGCCGCTCTACTGGCTCATTCGGGCGAGTCCAGGCCCCGGTTGACAGCTGATCGGTTACAGTTGACGCGCATGCCACGACTCATCGAACGGCCCACCGTGGTTGCCGCCGCCGGCAACAAGCCGAAGCAAATTCAGGAGTTTGCCGGCCGTGTCAACTCGGGTCACTCGTCGGTCAGCGTGGCCCGGATGATCTCGCCCGGCGGCTGGGTGGAGCCAGGTCAGCGTCCGGACTTCGAGGAGATCACGGTCGTGCTGCGCGGAATGCTGCGGGTTGAACACGCAGGCGGGTCGATGGAGGTCCGCGCCGGACAGGCGGTTGTCACCGCTCCAGGCGAGTGGGTCCGCTACAGCAGCCCGGAGCCGGAGGGCGCCGAATACGTGGCGGTCTGCCTCCCCGCGTTTTCGCCGGCGACGGTACACAGAGACGATTAGCGACAGGTGAATTTGGTCAATTGGACATCTGGACATCTGGACATCTGATCGATCAAATGACGAGATGACCAAATGACCAGATGACCAAATTCAGTGCCCGCCCCGGCGGGCGATAACCCCGTCGAGCGTCGAGGAACGCGACTGATGCGCGTGATGCTCGAGGAAGTCCATCACCCGCGCGCGGACCTCGTAGTACTGCGGGTGGTCGAGCACACGACGGCGAATCCTCGGCCGTGGAAACGGGACATCCAGGATCTCACCCACGGTTGCCTCCGGTCCATCGGTCATCAGAATCAACCGGTCGGCCAGATAGAGCGCCTCGTCCACGTCGTGCGTCACCATCACCACCACGCGGGGCGTGTCTTCCCAGACGCGAAGCAGCGTGTCCTGCAGCTCGAACCGCGTGAGCGAATCGAGCTGCGCGAACGGCTCGTCAAGCAGCAGGAACCGAGGCTCGGTGGACAGAGCCCTGGCGAGCGACACGCACTGCTGCGTCCCCAGAGAGAGCGCGGCCGGCAGCTCGTCGGCATCTTCGACGACGCCGACAAGGTCGAGGTAGTGACGGGCTCGCTTTGAGGCGGAGTGCGCGGTGACGGGCCGCCCGAGCGCGAGACGCACGTTGTCCCGCGCCGTGAGCCACGGAAGGAGACACGCGGACTGAAACACCATCGCCCGCTCCGGCCCCGGCTCGCGGACTTCCCGTCCGTCGATGATCACGCCGCCAAGCGTCGCCTGGTCGAGGCCGGCGATCATCGAGAGCACCGTGGACTTGCCACACCCTGAATGACCGAGGATGCACACGAACTCCGCCGGCCGGATCCGGGCGTTGACGTCCTTCACGGCCACGAGCGGCCCAGTGGGCGTGTCGAAGACCCTGGTCAATCCCGTGAGCTCGAGCGGCGTGATCTCGAGCGGCGTGATCACGACACCCCCGCCACGGATGTGGGGTCCGGCTTCAGCCGGACCATCGCCGTGTCGTATGTAGCGTCCGGCCTTAGCCGGACCGTCGCCGGCCCATCTGTGGAGTCCCGCTTCAGCCGGACCCTCGACACCGCTCCCTCCGTGAGCGCTTCGATGATGGTCGACCGGACCCGCAGCGCGGCGGGATCGCGCAGCAGCGCGGCGGCCGATCGCGGCCTCGGCAGCGTGACAGGAATGGACGCGCCGAGCGTCGCGCGCGGACCGCGCGACAGGGGAACGATGCGATCGGCCAGCACGATGGCCTCCTCGACGTTGTTGGTGATCATCACCGTGGTGACCGGACGCCCGACGGATCCACACAGCCGCGTCAGCTCCTGCTGCAACGTGTCGCGCGTCAACGCATCGAGCGCACCGAATGGCTCGTCCAGAAACAGCAGATCTGGCTCGATGGCGAAGGCGCGGGCAATCGCCACACGCTGGCGCATCCCGCCCGAGAGCTGCCCGGGACGTCGCTGCAGAGCGTTCCCGAGTCCGACCCGTTCGAGGGCATCCACGGCCCGCGCACGCTGCTCGGCCTTCGATTGCGATGGGCACGCCGCCGCAACGGCCAGCCGCACGTTCTCGAGCGCCGAAAACCACGGCAGCAGCGAGTAGTTCTGAAAGACGATTGCCGCGTCGTGGCGCACGCCCTCGACTGCTCGGCCGTCCACCGCGACCGACCCGCGGTCCGGCGGCATGAGACCCGCCAGCAGATTCAACAGGGTCGTCTTTCCCGACCCCATGGCCCCGACAATCGCCACGAATTCGCCGCGCTCGACCGAGAGGGTCACGTTGCGCAGCACCTCGCGCGCGCCGGACGCCGAGACAAACGTCTTTGAAACTCCAGCGACCTCGATGAACGCCACGTTCAAATGGTCCTCAGCCGCGCTTCGGCCATGCCCATCAGCCGATCCAGGGCGAAGCCGACGATCCCGATCGTCACGATGGCCAGAAGAATGTGCGCGTAGATCAGACTGTTGTACTCCTGCCACAGGAAACCGCCGACGCCTGGCGTTCCGGTCAGCATTTCACTCGCGACAATCACGAGCCACGCAATGCCGAGGCTCAGGCGGTAGCCGGTAAAGATGTAGGGCAGCGTCGCGGGGACGACCACCTTCGTAAAGGTAGTGAATCTCGAGAGGCGAAGGACTTTCGCCACGTTCCAATAGTCCTGCGGGATCGCGCGCACGCCGGCCATGGTGTTGATGACGGTCGGCCACATGGAACAGACCGCAATCGCAAAGAGCGCCGCCGGCTCCGACTTGCGGAAGAGGATCAGACCGAGCGGCAGCCACGCGAGTGGCGAGATCGGCCGCATGATCTGGATCACGGGATCGAGCATCCGCGCGAGGCCCTTCGAGACGCCCAGCACAAAACCAAGGGGCGTGCCGATCAGAATGCCGAGCAGGAATCCGCGCGCGACGCGCAGCAGGCTGTAGTACGCCAGCAGCCCGATGCCCTGATCCATCTCACCGCGTTTCTCGAGCGGCTTGAGGATATAGATCTTGCTCTCTTCCCAGGTCCTCCACGGCGATGGCAGATCGGGCACCATCCGGCTGACGCCCCACCAGGCCACAAGGGCGACCAGAATCCCGACCGCGGGCGACAGGGCATGCAACGTGCGTTTCATCATACAAACCCCCGCTACGCGAGGCTGTGAACGGGGAATGACCGCGCGTAGGCGTCGGGGTCGGCCCCGTTCAGCGTGCTGTCGGCGAGCACCACCTTGTCGAGCGGCGCCATCTTCACGCTGACGCCGAGTTCCTTCATGGCTTCGAGGTACATGTCGGGACGCATGACCCGCTTCGACACGCCGGCGTAGTCCGGCGCCCCCTTCACCATCCCCCACCGGCGGAACTGCGTCAGGAACCACGTCGCGTAGATGGGCTGCGGCAGATTGCACTGACGGTCCGAGAAGATCATGTAGTTTGGATCCTGCAGTGTGCGACCGTCGCCGAAGTTGTACTTGCCGAGGAGCCGCTCGAGGATGATGTCGGTCGGACAGTTGATGTAGGTGGGCCGCGCGATGATCTCCGCCGCGGCGGGCCGGTTGTCGAGCTTGTCGAGATGTTCGCTGGCCAGGTGCAGCGCTTTCAGAATCGCCTTCACCGTGCGCGGGTTCTTGACGGCGAACTCCTCGGTGAACGCACAGACCTTTTCCGGATGGTCCTTCCACATCTGCTGCGTCGTCACCGCCGTGAAGCCGATGCCGTCGGCGATGGCGCGGTTGTTCCACGGCTCGCCCACGCAGAAGCCGTCCATCTTGTCCACCTTCATGTTGGCGACCATCTGGGGCGGCGGAATCGTGATGAGGCTGACGTCCTTGTCCGGGTGAATGCCACCGGACGCCAGCCAATAGCGCATCCACATTGCGTGCGTACCCGTCGGAAAGGTCATCGCGAAGGTCATCGGATCGCCGGCCGCCTTCGCCTTGTCCACGAGCGGTTTCAGGGCTTTGGGCTCGCGCACGCCAGCCTGCTTCAACTTGTTGTTGAGCGTAATGGCCTGACCGTTGCGGTTGAGCAGCCACGGGACGACCATCGGCTTCACCGGCGATCCGGCGAGACCCATCGTGGACGCCAGCGGCATGCCGAGGAGCATGTGCGTCGCCTGGTTCTCGCCGAGCGAGAGTTTGTCGCGAATCACGGCCCACGACGCCTCCTTCGAGACAACGGCGTTGATGCCGAATTTCTTGAAGAAGCCGAGCTCGTGCGCCATGACGATCGGCGCGCAGTCGGTCAGCGCGATGATGCCGAAGCGCACCGTGGACGTCTCGGGCGCATCGTCCGCATAGGCGCCCCCCGCCCAGCCCTTGGGCACGCCGGCCATCAGCACACCCGCAGCCGTCCCCGCCGTCTTCAAGAACGCTCGTCGTTTCATCCCAGTCACCTGCTCTCCTTGTCGAGATGCAATCCCGCCTGCCCGACCTGCCCCGCCCGCCCTGCCTGCCCGGCCCGCCGCACCCGCCCCACCTGCCCCACCTGCCCTGCCTGCCCCACCCGCCCTGCCTACCCCGCCGAAGCGCCTTCGGCGCGGAGGCGGCCCTACTTATCCGCGAGGAACACGTAGGTGGCCATGACGAATGGATAGGTGAACGACGCGCCGGGGGTCGCCTGCTTGAGGAAACCGCCTGGAAAAATGTGCGCGAGTCCTGTGGCGATCTGCAGCTGCGGGGTCAACGGGCGCGAGACCTGCACGTCGATCTCCTGGCCAACGTGAGTCGACGCTGCGCCGCTTGCCACCTTCGCGAGTACCGCACCGCCGCCGCTGTAGAGCGCGTCGTGCGACTCCATGAGCCACCACGAGTGATAGTTGCCGCCGAGCTGAAACTTTTTCCCTGGCACGAGCTCGACGCCCGCGCGAAGGTGACGGATGTTGCGCCAGCCGACCTGGTCGGCCAGGCCGTACTTGTCGTGCGGTGTCGGATAGAGCTGATCGAAGGTCCCGCGCTTGCCATCCGTCGGATTGGCGTCGCCGGACGCGAGGTTGATCTCCGCGCTGACTTTCATGGCATGAGGACCGGGATACGACTCGCGAAGGGCCCAGTGTCCCGCCCACGCCCCGACCGAGTCTGATCCGAGCGAACCGGTCTGCACCGCGACTTCCGTGCTGTAGTCGAGGCGAGCCGGCAGCTTGCCCACCCATCGGACGCCAATTGTGGCGGCGTGCAGATCCGCCAGCGCTCCCGACTCGTTCTTGATCGCGCGGTCGCCGCGCCAGAATACGAACGGCTCAACACTGCTCTTCGGCACGAGCGCCGTTGTCGTCGCATACGCGCCGAAGAACCGGTTGCCGTTGCCGCTCTTGTCGAACTGGCCGTCGAGAATGCGAACGACTGACGCGCCAAAGACGTCCACCTGCGTCGTCTTCCCGCGCAGCGTCACCCGCGCCGCATCGAAGGTGCGCGCCGTGTTCAACCAACTGACGTGGCCGACGAGCCGCTGCTCGCCGTACGCGAGCTCCTGTCGTCCCACGCGCACGGCCACGGGACTCTTCGTTGTGCCGACATCGGCAAACGCCATGCGGAGATCGAGCGTGCCCTTGAAGGGCACGCCGGTCGTGCCAACGGTTTTGTCCGCGACGCGCGCATCCTGCAGCTGCACCTGTCCGCTCACCACACGACTCGGCGTGATAACCGTGTTGAAGCGGAACCGGCTGAGCGCGTAGGCATCGTCGCGCCTGCTCACGAACCCGGAGCCGGAGACGCCTTCGAGGCGCTCACGAAATTCGCCGCGCACACGGAGCCACGACGGCATGACATCGTTCGCGCGGTTGGGAAAGGGCGGCCGACTCGAGGGCGACGACGTCGGCGGAGGCGCGGCGGCCTGCTGCGGCGGCGCAACGGCAGACTGCGGTGTAGCGGCAGCAGACTGAGGCGCCGCGGCGGATTGCTGTGC
>JBGOTP010000298.1:0-6354 GCA_041476545.1 Vicinamibacteria bacterium
GAAGGCAGCCTCTACGTGGGCGAGGACATGGCATACCGCATCCAGAAGTTTGTGCCCCGGAAGGACGGAAACCCCGTCCAGGTGATCGGGGCTCTCATGCAGTGACGGCGTCGGCGCACGAGGGCACCGCCGATCAGGGCTCCTTCGTGGTGTGGAACGACGTGACGTGCACCTGCGGCTAGTTCTCCATGTTGACGGCGTAATACGCCACCGTCTTGGTCGGCACCTCCTTGAACCAGTGCGGTGTCTTGGCCGGAATCGTGATGACGTCGCCTTTGGTCAGATGGTACGTCTGGCCACCCTTGACATCCGAGGCCCGGATCTGTCCCGGGGCCGTCTGCTTGGCGCCGACCAACGTCCCGCCCGTCACCAGCGTCGCCTCGCCCTCGACGATGATGAAGACGTGGTTGGTGGTGTCGTGCACTTCGACCTCGCCTGAGCCGCGCCGCTGAGCCAGCACGCGCAAGCCGCCGTCCTCGATAATCGCGCCGCCCTTCGTCATCGTCGCGGAGACCTTGTCGTGCGGAACGTAGGTCACTTTCGTGGGTAGCCCGGTCGCGGCCAGATACACAGCCAGCATCAACACCGTCGTGAGCGCTGCCAGAAACTTCATATCGTCCCTCCTCGCTTGCTGCGTCGCGCAGGCGCCAATAGTACTGGAACCAGGGGCCGCTGACGGTGCGGGCCTGAGAAATGTTTATCGCGATGGCCGCCACCTTTGTCTTCCTGTCGAGGACCCTCCGCGACTGACGTCGTGCGGTTTCAGTGAAAGGGGCACCCCTGGGGCTGGTATTGCCCTTGCCTCTTGGTGAGGGGTGCCCGAGACTCCGATGCGAAAGGGGTATGACGAGCCGACTGTCATGTGGCGAATGCGGCGCGCCGATGGCTTGTTGTCTCATGCTGTGATTGGTCCGCGCTCTGACGGAGCGATTGTCACGTGGTTCATCAACGGCCGCCCGCTGGGGTATCGAGACTTCGGCGACTGGACCAGCGCACTCTGCTGGAGCGACCAGATGCAAGCCCAGAACTGGGCCTCGGGCTGGCGCCTCGTGTCTGAGTACGACGATGCGCCTGCGCGGCGGACCGCGTCCTAGCCGCTCGCATCGGCATTTGTGATGATCCTTGCCAGCGCGCCCGTAGACACTTGCACCGCTCACGGGCTTGCGCACGGATTCGGCGAAGGGCGGGAAAGGCGAAGACGGGGATCACCCCTCGATCGGCGTGATCCCCAAGCGGCGGGTCAGTGGAGTTCCACAGACGCGGCGGTGATCGACCCGTCGGCCTGCTTCGTGCCGTCGATCTCGACGTGCGCGCCGTTTGCGAGCGCCGTGCACGCCACGCCCGTGAAGGTGGTGGTGCTGTTCGTGATCACCGTGGTCGCCGTGCTCGCCGTGGGCCCAACCTTGAACGTCAGCGTGGGGCAGGTGCCGGTTCCAGACAATTCGAAGATCGTCCCTTCAACTTCGTCAGGACCCGCTTCGACCTCGACCGTCGTGGCCAGGATCGACCCGTCGGCCTGCGTCGCGCCCTCGACTTCAACGATCGCGCCGTTTGCGAGCGTCGCGCAGGTCACATCGTGAAACACCGTCGCGGCGGAGGTCGTCACTTTCGTGCCGCCGATCATGAACGTCACCACCGGGCAGGTGGCCGTGCCGGACAACCCTGAGACCGCGCCCTCGAGTTCGGCTTCGTCCACATCGCCGTTGTCGTTGCCGGTGTCTTCCACCTTGATCTCGGTGGCGACGAGCGTCGTGCCCTCCATGGTGCCGCGCGCCTGAATGTGGTCGCCCACCTCGATGTCGGCAATCGTGAGCGTGCGGTTGCCATGGCGGATCACCGCGCCCGTTCCAGTGACCACGGTGATGCCGTTCACTGTGAGGGCGTCTCCGATATTCGCGCTGACGAAACCGACGACCTTGTCGTCGTGGCCGCGCCCAGGATTGCCAGCGTCGGCCGGCTTCTTGCCCTGGCCGGGCTCGTCGGTATCAGCCGGCTTCTTGCCGCCGGGATTGCCCCCTTTCGCCAGCGTGTCGAAGACATCGGCGCTCGACGCCGTCGCCACGCCGGCGGCGGCATCACCGGTCAGGAACGTACCGGAACTGAGCGTGCCCGATGGCCCGGTTGGCGACTGAAGGATGTTTCGGTCGCCGCATCCAACCGTCAACGCCGCCGCGGCGCAGGGAATCACGAGCAGGCGCAGACGAACCGACCCAAGCGTCATTTTCATTCCCATATCTCCTCTATGGCACGCCTGCGACGGGGGGTCTCAAGCCAGACGCGACCTTCGAGACCTAGACGAGCGACCCCCGTGCCGCGTCACATCGCACGGCCGCGGTAGGATGCGTAGTTGTGCAAGAGTGCGCAGCGCCGGGCGTCGGTTCTTGTTCCGCCGATACGCTCCATGTGACCTGACCACTACCTGGCTCGTCTGCGTATATGGGTGGGACTATGAACGAACAGATTGACCGAGCCATTCAGGACACGCGCGAATTCCTCGCCGCTCGGCCGGCGCCCGACGTCAGGGCGGCGGTGATGAGCCGGATCGCGAATGTGGACACGTTGCCGTCCTCGCGGCGTGCCGCCGTGCTCGAACGCCTGGCTGAGATGCTGTGGGCGCCCCGCGAGATTTCGATCCGCCCCGCATTCGCGCTCGCCGCGGCCGGGGCTGTGATGGTCCTCCTCCTGGTATCGTACCTGCGCCAGGCACCCTCTGCCGGGCCGCAACTGGCCGAAGGCCCTGCCGATCCGCACGTGTTCGTGCAGTTCCGTCTCGATGCCGAGGCGTCGAGGGTCCAGCTCGCCGGCAGCTTCACGAATTGGGAGCCTCGCTACGACTTGCGCCAGTCCGCTCCGGGCATCTGGACGATCATGGTGCCGCTGACGCAGGGCGTGCACGACTACGCGTTTGTCGTCGACGGGCAACAGTGGGTCCCCGACCCCTACGCGCCGCACATCGGCGACGGATTCGGTGGGACGAACAGCCGTCTTGCCCTGCTGTCTCCGGATACGCCGCAGCTGTGAAGAGAGGCGCCGTCACCGCCGCACTGGTGGTGAGCCTTGTCGCGGTGAGCCAGGCCGCCCCGGCACGCGGACAGGGGTGGTCGGCGGACGTCTTCGCGGGTCGCCTCGTCTACGACCCGCCGTCGGCAAACGTCCGCACCAACAATCTGATGGGCAGCCTGCGGTACGACACGCGCCGTGATGCATGGGTGTATGGAACCGTCGCGACGCCCGCGGGTGATGGCGGGACCTTCTGGGGTGCGGTTGGCACCGGCGGACGCGTGATGCTGCCTCGGTCGCAGGTCAGCAGAGCCAGTTTTGGAGCAGATGTTGGCGCGCACGGTTTCTCGTTCCGCGACCGCGTGGTCGATCAAGTGGGAACCGGAGGCACGCTTGTAGCCATACCGTTCACACGGTTGTCGGCAGGGGCTGGATTCGTCGAAGGTCGCGCCGGGTGGCGCGGCCACACGCTGTCGTTCGCGGGCGTACGCGAGAATCGCGGCGTCTTCGAAACCGGCGCGCGCGGCGGCTATGGCACCACGCTCCGCGTGGAGGCTGATGCGCGGTGGGTGCATGCGAGCGAGGGGACATATCCGTTTGTCGGCGCCACGGTCGCCTATGACGTGTCGCCAGTACAGGTGTGGGGGCAGGTTGGGAAGTGGCTGGCGACCGACCTGGACGAACGCGTGTGGGCGCTTGGAAGCGGCGTGAGTCTTGGCGTACGCACCACCGTCTGGGGCAGCGTCCGCCAGGAGGCGCCCGATCCGTTGTACTGGAATTCAACGCGGCGGTCGTGGAGCATTGGCCTGACGCAAAGGCTTGGCCGCCTCCCGGCGTCGCTCGTACCTGCCGCGCGATCGCAGGCGGGCACGGTGGTTGTTCGGCTGCCCGCGACGGCGGCACCCGCGGGGGCGGTGTCGATTGCCGGTGACTTCAACAACTGGCAGCCCGCTCCGATGCAGCGCGAAGGCGGCGAGTGGATCGTCCGTCTGCCGCTCGGGCCCGGCGTGTACCACTACACTTTCCGATCCGCGAAGGGCGACTGGTTCGTGCCGCCATCGACCGCCGGGCGGCGGGACGATGGCATGGGCGGGTATGTCGCGGTGCTGGTGGTGAGTTGATGGCCGTGCCGCTGGATCACCGCCAGTCCGATGTGTCCTCCGACGTCGACGTGATCGCTCGTGTGCTCGACGGCGAAAAGCAGCAATTCGAGCACCTGGTGAGCCGGTATCAGCAGGCCCTGTACCGCCATGCCGTGTCGATCGTGCTGGATCACGATGCCGCGGCCGACATGGTGCAGGACGCGTTCGTGCGCGCGTATCTGAACCTCAGGGAGTGCCGCGACCCGTCGCGCTTCCGCGCATGGCTGTTTCGGACCTTGCGCAACCGCTGCTTCGACTACCTGAAGGATGCCAGCCGGCGGAACGTCCGGCTCGATGATGTCGAGCCGATCCTGCTGGACGAGGCCGACGGCCCGGCGGCCCTCGCGGAGCGCAGCGAAATGCGGGCGGGGATCAAACGGGCGCTGGCGCAGCTGCCGCCCGCGCTGCGGGAGGCGTTCGTCATGCACTACGTGGACGGGATGCCGTACGAAACAATGGCGGAACTGCTCGACGCCTCGGTCAGCGCGCTCAAGATGCGCGCGCTGCGCGCGCGCGAGGCCTTGAGCTCGGCGCTTCGCCAGGGCAATGTGACGGGCGAGCCGTCTGTGTCGTCTTTGTACCAAGCGCGCTGAGCGCGGGTTCGGGGAAATAACGCTTCCGAGGAGGAAAGATGAAGTTCCCGATTGCTGTAGCGGTCGTGGCGCTGGCGCTGGCAGGCGCCGATGCCGCCAACGCGCAGGTCCAGCCGCCCCAGGAGCGGATCGATGCCGCCCTCTCGCAGGCGCGCCGGACGGGGATTCCCGTGGCGTTGCTCGAAAGCAAGATGGCGGAAGGCAAGGCCAAGGGGGTCCCGCTGGAACGAATCGCCGCGGCCATCGAGCGCCGGGAAGCGGCGCTCGAAAGTGCGAGCCAGGCGCTGCGCGGCGAGGCGGACGCGACGGCGAGCCTGGCGGTTGGCGCCGACGCCATCGAGTCGGGCGTCAACGAAGGGGTTCTCAAGGCGGTGGCGGAGAATGCCCCGCGCGACCGCCGCAACGTTGCCATCGCGGCGCTCACGCAGCTCGTGCAGCAGGGCTACGTGCCTGAAGCCGCGCTCGAGCGGGTGCGTGACGCGCTCAGGCGCGGACCCGACGCGCTTGCGAATCTGCCCGCTGAGGCTGCCGCCGGCCGTCGCGGCGGCGCCTCACAGGATGGGCAGCGGCCAGGGAACGCTGGTGGACGCTCCGGCGCAGAATCCGGTCCGCCCGCCGGCGTGCCCGCGCCAGGGAAGCCCTCGCAGGCAGGCAAACCGGGCGGACAGGGCAACAGCAATCCGGGCGGGAACAACGATCCCGGCAGGTCGAACTCACCGGGCCGCGGCCGGCAGTGAACCCGCCGGGTCGCGAGGCTCAGTAGCTGGTCGTTCGGCCCGCGACCGAATTTCGGAAAGCTCAACTCACGAGTCCAGGACCTCGCGCACCTTGCGCGTGAGCCCCAATGCCGAAAACGGCTTCTGAATGAACGCCATTCCCGGATCGAGCACTCCCCGATGAACAATCGCCTCACCTGCGTACCCCGACATGTAGAGGACCTTCATCGTTGGCTGCAACGCGTGCAGACGGTCGAACAATTCAGGCCCGCTCGCCCCAGGCATGACGACATCGGTCACCAGCAAGTCAATCGGTCCTGGCTCCGCTGATCGCCAGCGTTGGCGACGGTGGGAAATCTAGTGGGCGTGCTGGTCAACGATCGCGATCTCAGTCGATGATCCATCCAAGATGTTTGCGTAGAGAGGGACGACGACCTTGGCAGTGCGTCCGAGCCGGAGCAGTCTACCGCCGAGTGTCGATCTAGCAGGGAAGCTTACGCGACGATTTCATTTCGAGCGCGTTTTCGCTGTTGTAATATGTTGCGTGCCGTGGATGGCCAGATCGGAAGTGTCCGCTTCACCATGGCACGAGGGAGCGCTCATGAATCCAAACAAAGCATTGTGGGAGAAAGGCGACTTTACCGAAATTGCCGCCTTGATGCGCCAATCTGGAGAAGCCGTCGTGAAGTCTCTGGGGATAACACCGCCGCTACGGGCGTTGGACCTCGGCTGCGGAGACGGCACGACGGCGATTCCCCTGGCCCTCCTGGGGGCTGAGGTTGTGGGAATCGACATTGCCACGAATCTCGTTGAGGCCGGGAACAGACGAGCTGAAAAGGCGGGGCTCACCCGACTGAGATTTCAAGAGGGAGATGCGTGCAACTTGCAAGGGGTCAGCGACCA
>JBGOTP010000299.1:0-6344 GCA_041476545.1 Vicinamibacteria bacterium
ACACGAGATTCGCCCGTGCCGTCTACTGCATCTCTGTCAGTAAAGATCTCTTCGATCTGTTCTTCAATTCCTGGACTGGATATCGTGCTGCGTTCTTCCGGTCGCCGCACGAGGGGTTGTCGGTCAGCGCGGCCTTTGTCGAGCGTCTTTCGCCGCTGTTAGTCGAAGCAAGTGGCATGAACGAGGAGCGTCGTATTGATCCGACCGATTCTCTGAATGCTATCTCGGCAAAGTTGTGGCTTTCTGAGGTTGGCAAGGAACTCTGTGATCGGTGTGTCGGCGAGTGGAAGGCTCTTCCTTCTGCGGCGGCCGAAATCCTGAATGATCGCTGGGAGACATCAAGCCGGCCGTACGCCGCCTACGGATGCTCTGCGCCCTACCTGACCAAGATCCGGATCTTTGGCGCATTCATCAACGGCCATGGCGATGAGTTCATCCCAATCTCGAAGCGTCATCGGGCCCAGGAGTTGCACGAGTGCGGCTGGTCTTGATGGAGGCAACCGGTCAACGACGCGGGGCCTAACATGGCATGCAGCCGACGGCGCGACCGCACCGAGCGCGCCGCGGCTGATGCCTGACGTTATGCCTCAGAATCACCGACAAGCTTGACGCGAAGAACACAAAATGGGACGCTGATTCATGAAGCAAGCCACGCAGAAGCTGCTCGACGAATTCGAGGCGCTCCCGGATCGGGATCGGTCGGAGCTCGTGGCGGAGCTCGCGCGTCGGGTGGCCTTGGCCCCGCACGACTTGCCGCAAGACAGCGACTTGGTGGCGGCCGCCGATCGCCTGTTTACCGAACTCGATCGTCGCGAGCAGCCTGAATGACATCGCCGCGCCGGGGCGAGGTCTGGTTGGTGGACCTCGGCATGGCGGCGAAGGTGCGGCCCGCGCTGGTCATCAGCATCCCCGCTGAGGACACCGATCGTGCTCTTGTCACGCTCGTTCCACACACCACGAGTCCACGCCAGTCCCGATTCGAGGCGGCGGTGTCCGTCTCTTTCCTGCGCGCGGGCGTGTTCGATGCACAGAATCTTGTCACCATTCCGCACGCCAAGTTGATTCGTTCGTTGGGAAAACTCGGCGGTGCTCAGTTGGCGTCCGTTGAACGAGCCGTGTGTTTGTGGCTCGGGTTGCCCACAACCAGCTCCGAGGCATAACAAGCAATGGAGTCATTCTTTCACTCACTCAAGGCTGTGTGCGGTAATACAACCATCAGCGCCTGCATTCCGCACTGGACTATCAATCGCCCGTTGACTATGAGCGCACAGCCGCGTAGAACTTTTGGTGTCTACGGAATCGAGGGACGATCTGCACGCCGCGGGAACTGATCGAACAGTGATAACCATGTGGGAAGACCCAATCGTCAAGGAGACACGCGCTGCTCGCGAGGAACTCTTCGCGCGATTCAATCACGACCTCGCCGCGTTGTGCGAGTACCTGCGCGAGAAACAGCGTGAGCACAGCAGTCGTGTTGTAACGCTTGAGCCGCGTCGCGCTGAAGAGACCAAGGAACGCTGAAATCCTGAATTCGATAACTGCCTAAACCCTGCGATGGAGCCGACAGCGGCCCGTTATCGGTGTAGCATTTGTGCGGCGTGGCCGCCGCGGCTTGTCGCGAACGTTGGGCTGACTCCGCTTCGGCATCCAGAGAACACTCGTAGACATGACTATGGTGTCCACCTCCGATGCAACCTCTGGCGTTCAGCTTCCAGCTCGCGTCCAGACCCACATCGAGTCGCTCGTGCAGACCTGCGCGCAGGATCGGACGCCGTTGGTGAGCGTGGTCCTGTTTGGCAGTGCGGCGAAAGGCGGCTTCGAGGCGGATGTCTCCGACGTGGACGTCATCATCGTCGTGTCCGACGATACATCGCGCGCGAACAGGCTTCGACTGGGCGAGGATGTCGCGCGCCTCGAAACCCTCCACGAGTTGCGCCCAGCCATGACGCATTCGCCAGGAGGTTTGCGGGCGCGCATCGAGCGGGCCGTGGGTCACCTGTTCCCCTGTTGTGTCTGCACGCGAAGTGACCTGATCTCGGGGGACGTGGCACGCGTGCTCGACCTGCGCCCATGGGAGGCGCCGTTTGTCGACCGCATCGTGTTTGCCAGCATCGTCGCCTCGGCGGTGACCGTGTGGGGGGAAGATCTCCTTCCGTCAATCCCGGTACCGGCCGTCCGGCGCCTCGATGTCTTCAAAGCACTCTTCGGGTTCTACGGCGCGGTATTGCTGAGCGCGGTGACGTTCCCCGTGCTACCCGATGCCACCAAGTACGCAATGGGGGCCCTCAAGCATTCACTGCACAGCTGCTTCTTCTGCTATCACGAGCGGACGACGACCTTGGAGGACGAAGTCGCCTTCTTCAGCCGACGCCTGGGCGCGAGCCGTACGCTGGCGGAGTTGCTGTCGCTGCGCCGGCGGTACCGGCACTCGTTCGCGTTTGTGATCCGATGCCTGCCAATCCTCGCGCGGCTCCACCTGCGGACCGCGTGGGACAACCGGTTCCCACGCGCTGCGTGACGCGGTGCTATCGTCTTCGGTCCACGACCATCAGCTTTTCATCAGTCGAACGTCCACACGGCGGCGACGTCGAGATCCTCGCGCGACACGTCGTGGACAGTCAGCCGGCCGTCGACCGGTGGTTTCCCCTCGGTCCAGAGGACCGCGGAAAGCAGTCGCTGCGCCTGGTCCCGCCAGAACGCGCCGCCAGGCCGAAGCTCGCGACCGGTGAGTCGCGCGACGCGCGCCACCGCCTCCGGGGCGATCGCGACGACAACCGTTGATTCCGTTCGGTCGGGGAAATGCGTGACCTGGAAGATGTGCGCCTGCGCCACTTGGTCGACGGGATTGGGCGCTGGCGTGAGCCGAAATCCGTTGAGCGTCAGCGTCTCGATGCGTGGCCGAACGTGGGTGGGCGGCGCCGCCGTTCCCTTGACAGGCGCGCGCGGACGGCTGGCGAGCGCGGCCGCCACGGCGCCTCGTAGCGCCTCCGGCGTCATCGGCTTGCGGAGAAAGTCGGTCGCTCCGAGCTTCATGGCGTCGACCGCCAGTTCGATGGAAGCAAACGCGGTCACCATGATGACGCAGGCTGCGGGCACCAGGGCGTTCAGGCGCGCCAGCGTCTGCAGTCCATCGATGCCCGGCATCTTCTGGTCCAGCAAGATGGCCGCATAGGCACTTCCGTCTCCAAATCGCGCCAGGCCCTCTTCGCCACTGGCCGCCTCATCCACCTGATAACCCGCGGTTTCGAGCGTGAGCCGCATCATCTGTCGTATGTGCGGTTCGTCGTCGATGATCAACAGTTTCATTGCTGTTCCTCTGATTCGGCCATTGGATCCTGGACCGTGCGCCCCAGGCTCGGCGCCTTCAGGGCGTCGCGCATGGGCACGGTGAACGTAAACGTGGAGCCGCGATTGACCTCGGATTGAACCGTGAGCTGACCGCCGTGCTCTTCGATGATCCGGCGGGAGATCGTTAGCCCTAGACCGGAGCCGCCTGCCGGCGCGCCTGGCACCTGAATGAACGGCTCGAAGATTCTGGTCAGATAGTCCCGCGGAATGCCCGTCCCCGTATCACTGACGGACACAGCCACAGCGTCTCCGCGCAGGGCCGCAACGACAGTGATGGTGCCGCCCGAGGGGGTTGCGCGCGTGGCGTTGGTCATCAAATTGACGATGACGCGTTCGATCTGATCGCGGTCCGCGAGAACCTCTGGCAGATCCGGAGGGACATCGACGTCGAGACGGAGGCCTTTCGCTTCGACCTGCAGATGCAGGGAGTCGATGGCCTCGTGCACCAGAGTGGAGGGACGCACGGGTTGGCGGGCGGGAGCGCTGGCGCCAGACTCGATCTTCGACAGATCGAGCAGTTGACGCATGAGACGGTCCAGGCGTTCGGCATCCTCTCGGCAGACCTGCAGGATCTCCTGCTGTCGTTCGTCCACAGCGCCGGCAGCTCCCTCGAGCAGCAAATGAATGCCCATCTGCACGCTCGTGAGCGGCGTGCGCAGTTCGTGGGATGCGGCCGCGACGAATTCAGACTTGAGGCGGCTGACTTCACTGAGGTGTGTGATGTCCTCGAGCAGGGTGACGGCGCCGACCAGATGACCGTCGCTGTCTTTCATCGGCGTTGAGCGGATGCGGAATGCCCGACGGGATCCGTCGACCGCCCACGGCAGCACGGCGGCGGCGCTCTCCGACGCCACAGCTTGCTGGGAACGCAGCACGTCGGTGACCGCTTGGCCGATTCGGACGTCGTGCGCAACCCGGTCGACCGGTTTACCGACGACCTCCGATCGCGATCCAAACAGCCGCTCGGCGGCGGCGTTGATGCGGGTGACGCAACCTTCGCTATCGGTGACGATGACGGGGTCGTAGAGCGAGTCGATGGCAGCTTCGGTGATCTGCTGCGCGATCAGCAGTTGGCCGAGGTCCGATCGACGTAGTCCGCGAATCCGTTCCGCCATCCGATTGAACCCTTCGGCGAGCGTCCCGATTTCGTCGGCGGACTGCACGGGAACGGTGACATCCAGATTCCCCGCCGCCACCTGTGTCGTGGCCATCGTCAATTGCCGGACGGGTCCCAGGATGGCGTTTGCGAGGCTGAACTCCACGACGACACCGACGACCATGAGCACGAGCGCCAGGCCGAGCGTGAGATAGAACCATCGACGCGCGGTCGCGGACGCGGCGTCGGCCTTGCGCCGCATCGCTTCCTGATTGAGGCGCAGGAGCCGATCGCAGTCGGCACGGACTGTGTTGAAGCGCGGTTCGAGCACCCGAAAATACTCGGCTGTTCGATCACCGGATGCCGCGGGCACACCGGATGTGCTCGAGGCCGCTGGCGAGCTGATGAAGTCGTCGAAGGCGCGATAGTACGCCGCGCGCTCGCGTCTGATGGATTCGATGACTTCAGGCTCACCGATCTCAGTAATGTTCGACTCCGCCCTGGCGAAGGCGGCATCAAACTTCTGACGGTGTTCGGCGGCCTGCCGGGTGGCGCGTTCGTGCTGCCCAAGCAGCTCGAACACGGCGGCCGAGTCCTGCCGTTCCAGGCTTTCTTTCATGTTCTGCGCGGCGACCACCGAGTCGTAGTTCTCGGAGATGATGCGGCCGGACACCGCGCTCATCTGATTGAGCGTCCGGGCGCTCCACGCCCCGAGTACGCCGAGCGCCAGGATGAATCCGCTGTAGCCGAGGAGGAGCTTCGTGCGCAGCTTCATCGGGTCATTCGTTTCCAGTGCCGTTTCCAGCGCCGTCCAGCGCAGCGTCGGAGCCATCGACCGCGGACGTCTCGCGGCCGACCGGGACGATCTGCACCGTGGCGTTGCGCACATCCCGAAGGAAGCGATCGACGATTGACCCGCGCACCAGCAAATCCCATCGCGATCGCGCGGATTGTCCGAAGATCACGTGAGTAATTCCTTCACGCCGCGCGAACTCGACGAGCGCGTCGGCGACTCGCGTGCTCCGCAGCCTGACGACCTTCGCCCCAAGCTGCTGGGCAAAACGAATGTTGTCGGCGAGCGCGACGTGATCCGAGGGCTGAATGCGCCCCGGCTCTTCACGCGGAGTCTCGACGTACACGGCGAACCAGTCAGACGCGAGGCGCCCCGCGATTCGCGATCCGACGCGAAGGAGCGTCCTCGCGCTGCCGCGCGATGCCATCGCGACCATCACCTTTTCGGGAATGACCGGTCGAGCGAGGCCTTCGCGCTCGCGGTACTCCTTCGCCTTGCCCGCCTGGTCGGTGGCAAGTTGCCGAAGAGCGAGTTCCCGCAGCGCGGTGAGATTGCCCTTGCGGAAGAAGTTGCTGAGCGCCTGTTCGATCTTGTGTGGGTCGTAGATCTTGCCCTGGCGAAGCCGCGCGCGCAGCGTCTCGACCGACACATCGACGTTGACGACTTCATCCGCGCGTTTCAGCATCCAGTCGGGAATCGTCTCGCGGACGCGGATCCCGGTTGTCGAGGCGATCGCGTCGTTCAACGATTCAACGTGTTGGATGTTCACGGCCGTGATCACGTCGATGCCCACAGCGAGGATGTCCAGAACGTCCTCGTAGCGCTTCTGGTGAGCGGAACCGGGCGCATTCGTGTGCGCAAGTTCGTCGACGACGACCACCCGGGGATGTCGCGCCTTAACGGCCTCGACGTCCATCTCGCGAAGGGTCGTTCCTCGGTAGTCCAGTGCGCGCAGGGGGACCTGTTCCAAATCGCTGACGAGCGCGTACGTGTCGGCGCGTCCGTGTGGCTCGATGAACCCGATGACGACATCGACGCCCTGACGTCTGAGCTCGTGGGCGTCCTCCAGCATCCGATAGCTCTTGCCCACACCGGGGGCCGCCCCGA